>JAQWJV010000053.1 GCA_029248185.1 Flavobacteriaceae bacterium
ACTGTTATCTCAACTTGAAACTTAACCGAATCTGTAGGACATAAAGGTTCACCACCAACGAGAGAAATAGCGCCTATAGAAACATCTTGCTGAGAAAAAAGAATTCCCGAGAACAAGAACGACACCAATAAAAAAAGAAAATATCTTTTCAAGCCAAACTGCATTTAATAATAAACGTAAAACAAGCGTTCTTATTACATGATTTGAATACAAATTTAGTCATATTTTTATTTATTCGCGTAAGAAATGAACAGGTAATTAACATTTTTATGAACTAAATTATTTGTATAGAGGTTTTCTATTAAATGAAGTTCATTTTCTCCATCCACACATCGTTATATATTTTCCCTAGATATCTACTACCAGAATCATGTAATAAAACCACAACAACATCCTCTTTTTTAAAGTTTTCTTTGAGCTGTAAAAGACCTTTAACTGCAGCTCCACATGAATTTCCTGCAAATATACCCTCTTCCTTTGCAAGTTTTCTTGTGAAAACAGCAGCATCCTTGTCGGTTACTTTTTCAAAATGATCAATTATTGAAAAATCTACATTTTTAGGCAAGATATCTTCTCCTATTCCCTCCGTAGAATAAGGATATATTTCATTCTTATCAAATACTCCTGTTTCGTGAAATTTTTTGAAAACAGATCCATAAGTATCAATACCCCAAATCTTAATATTTGGATTTTTTTCTTTTAAAAACTTTCCTACTCCTGAAATTGTACCTCCCGTTCCAACTCCGACAACAAAATGAGTAATTTTACCCTGTGTCTGTTTCCAAATCTCTGGTCCAGTGCTTTCATAATGTGCTTGAGTATTAGAAGGGTTGTCGTATTGATTTACACACCAACTATTAGGAGTTTCATCAGCTATTCTTTTTGAAGTACTGTAGTATGAACTTGAATCTTCAGGGGCAACATCAGTTGGACATACTATTACTTTTGCTCCTACAGCTCGTAAAATGTCAAATTTTTCTTTAGACTGTTTGTCTGTGGATACACAAATAAGTTTGTACCCTTTTACTATTGCCGCCAATGCCAAACCCATCCCTGTATTTCCTGACGTTCCTTCAACAATAGTTCCACCTGGCTTTAAGCGACCATCGGCCTCAGCATCTTCAATCATCTTAACAGCCATTCGGTCTTTGACTGAATTTCCAGGGTTAAAACTCTCTACTTTGGCCAAAACTAAAGCATTTACATCTGAAGTAATAGTATTTAATTTTATTAGCGGGGTGTTACCAATCGTTTCTAATATATTGTCGGCATAATCCATTTTAAATATTTTGATAACAAAAGTATATATTAGTTTATCAATCAAACTAATATGCCTGTTAAAATTAACGGTAACGCAATACTCTTGATGGAGAAATCCTCAGTATAATTTTAGAAGGAATCCACAAGAATAAAGAAGAAATTCCCAAGAAAAAAAGATTAATGAAAAACACTTGAAACCAGCTGATATAAACGGGAGCTTGATTTACAAAATAAGTTTCAGGATCCAATTGAATCCAACCCCAATATTGCTGTGAAAAATAAAATCCTAAGCCGATTAAGTTTCCCCAGAACAGGCCTTTAGACATAATTACCGTTCCGTTGTATAAAAATATCTTCTGCACCAAAGTGTTGTCTGCTCCTAAGGCTTTCAAAAGTCCAATCATTCTTGAGCGCTCCAAAATTAGCACCAACAAGGCAGTTGCCATATTAATGATGCCAACCAACAGCATGACAATTAAAATAATTAATACATTAAAATCAAATAAGGCAATCCATTGAAAAATCCCTGAAAAACGTTCTGAAATTGAGCTGCAATTTAGCTCGGAAGGCAATCGTTCATAAATTCGATTTGCTGTGGGATCAAGGTCTTGAAAATCATTTACAAAAAGCTCATATCCACCAATTTGATTGGAGCTCCATCGATTTAATCTTTGTACTTGCCGCAGATCACCGTAAATTAAATTTTGATCAATATCAGGAAATCCAGAAAAATAAATTCCAACTACTGTAAAACGCCTCCTGTTAGGCAATCCTTCTCCTGATTCATTTTGAAAATAAGCATCTACTTTTTGACCCAAACGTATCCCCAATCGATCCGCCATAGTTTCTGAAATTAAGATCTCATTGGTTACTGATTCTTTTTCAAGTTTGGGAAATGTCCCTTGGGTCAAAAAGGAAGATAAACTTGACCAATCAAAATCATCTGAAACTCCCTTCAACAAAAAACCTTCAAAATCATTTTTTGTTTTTAACATTCCCGCTTTTAAAACAATACTATGTATCCGATCAACATTTTTTTCTTCTTTTATTTGACTTCTTAAGGCTGGAGTATCCTCAAAAGGAAGCAAAGAGACTTGAGATTCGTTATTTTCAAATGGAGTGACTAAAATATGTCCGTTAAAAACACTTGTTTTCTTTTGTATTTCACGCTGTAAGCCCTCGCTAGTTGCAATTGCGATCAAAATAGCAGCAATTCCAATAGCAACTGCAACAGTTGCTATATTGATTATTCGCTCAGAAACAGTACTTTTATTCTGTTTTTGACCTTGCATTTTTCGTGCAAAAAACAAAGCTACATTCAATGAAAAAGAGATTAAACGTTAGTTCTTTCAAAAATACATTTTTATTTTGGCTTGCATTGATAAGTTCATCCTCTGTTTCTTGTCAAATGCAAGTGCTACCTGGAGCCGAAAATTTAAACGAATACCGATCGCTTCTATCGGGAAAAAGAGTAGGTGTAGTTGCCCACCAAGCCAGTTTGATTTCGAAAGAAAAAAAAACCATTCATTTAGTTGACGCACTTTTAAACCATGATATTCATATTCAAAAAGTTTTTGCTCCTGAGCATGGTTTCAGAGGAACCGCAGATGCAGGAGAAAAAATCAAAAATCAAATCGACCCTAAAACAAAGCTTCCCATCATTTCATTGTATGGAGATAATCGAAAACCTACAGCGGAGCAATTAGAGGGAATCGATATTATGGTTTTTGATCTTCAAGATGTTGGGGTTCGCTTTTACACCTATCTCTCCACCTTACATTATGTGATGGAAGCTTGTGCCGAAAACAGGATTCCGCTGGTCGTTCTAGATCGTCCCAATCCCAATGCGCATTATGTTGATGGCCCTGTATTAGATCAAGAGCATACTAGTTTTGTGGGAATGCATCCCGTACCCATTGTGTACGGAATGACCATAGGAGAATACGCCCAAATGATCAACGGAGAAAAATGGCTGGATCAGGAATTAAATTGTGATTTGACCGTAATTCCCATTCAAAACTATTCGCATAACACAGTCTATACCTTAGCTGTTAGACCTTCGCCAAACCTTCCCAATGCAAAATCAATTGCACTCTATCCGAGTCTGTGTTTGTTAGAACCTACGGTGATTAGTGTGGGTAGAGGAACCTCAAAACAATTTCAAATTTACGGACATCCCAAATTTTCAAAAACAGACTTTTCATTTACTCCCCAATCCAATTTTGGCTCCAAATACCCAAAACACCAAGGTCAAATATGTTATGGCAAAGATTTATCTGAAACAGAATCACCCAATAAAATAGAACTTAAATGGCTGTTGAATGCTTATGCTGAATTCCCCCAAAAAGATTCATTTTTCTTGAAGGGTTTTGAACGAATTGCAGGAGTAAGTAGTTTACTTAAACAGATTGAGGCAGGTGAAAAAGAAAATACCATACGTGACTCTTGGCTTGAAAATTTAGAAACCTTTAAAAAAGTAAGAGCAAATTATTTGATTTATCCTTAAGGAATATTCAAATATTTATGGGTTTGAAGAGAGACTTTCCATTTTGGATTGTTTAACACATAGTCAACCAAAAGCGGCATGACCCTTTCCCTTTTACTCCATTCTGGCTGTAAAAAAAGTTTACACTCTTGTCCCACTTTTGCAGCTTGTTCTTCCGCAAAACGCAAATCGTCTTTATTGTAAACAATCATCTTAAGTTCATCTGCTCTGGCGTATGCCTCAGCCGTTGGGAGTTTATTTTTTTTTGGGGACAAACAAAACCAATCCCAAGTTCCGCTCAAAGGATAAGCCCCTGAAGTTTCGATATGAATTTGTATCCCTTCTTCACGCAATGCATCAGTCAAAGGATCCATGGGCCACATTAAAGGTTCTCCCCCAGTAACCACAACCGTGTTGGAATGTTTTTTAACTCCAGAAACTATGGTTTCAATTTCTGTGGGTGGGTGTAAACTAGCGTTCCAACTTTCCTTAACATCGCACCAATGACAACCTACATCGCAACCACCAATACGAATAAAATAAGCAGCACTCCCCTTGTGATAGCCTTCCCCTTGTAGGGTGTAAAACGCTTCCATCAAGGGCAAAGACAAACCTTGATTTACTGCTGTTATGGATTCTTTTTCTTGCATCGCACAAAGATACCATTTTCCAAATGTACATTCGCTCAGAAATTGTATCTTTAGAAATAGTTATATTTTTTATGCCAAAACCTTTTCATTTAGCGATCCCTGTAGATAACCTTGATCGTTGCAATCGTTTTTATAGTGAAATTCTTGGGTGTGAAGCTGGACGATCTTCAGACCACTGGACTGATTACAATCTATTTGGCCACCAGTTGGTTTTGCATGTTGATCCCCATCATAATGTCAAAAAACACCACAATGAAGTCGACGGAAAGTCTGTCCCTGTACCCCACTTTGGGGTTATTTTAGGATGGGAAGAATTTACTTCTTTTGCGCAACGACTTACTCAAAAAGGAGTTGAGTTTGTCATCAAGCCTTACCTGCGATTTGAAGGACTTCCAGGTGAACAAATGACCCTATTTTTTTATGACCCTGCTGGAAATGCATTGGAATTTAAAGCCTTTAAAAATGAAGATCAAATTTTTGCTAGCTAGAGAATGAAAAATTGGCTCACTTTTTTTGATCACACTTTTGAAATTATCTTTTCTGATAAAAATCAAAAAAGTATTGAACGTGCCACCTTATGGTTATCCATTGTTGGGTTTATTACACATCTTATATTAATTTACGCGAAAAAATTCGGCTGGTTTTATACCTTTTTTGAGGCCAGTTTATTGGATGATCCTATTTCAGCAATTTATACCCCATTTTCCATTATTCTTGTTTATGAGATTTATTTGCTGATTGTGTATCTTCCCCGTTCATTTACCACAGCTGTTTCCAAACAATTTGAAATCATTTCTCTGATTTTAATTCGTAGAATCTTTGGAGATATTCCCAAAATAGAGCTGGATGTAAATTGGCTTGAAAATACCGCTAACAAGCAGCTCATCTTTGATTTATCTGGGATTTTAATCATCTATTTCTTAATTTACCTATTCAATAAACACCGAAATAAAATTTCTAAAACAGAATTGAGCGAACGTCTCAAACGCTTTGTAAGTTCCAAGAGAGCCGTTAGTCTCGTTCTCTTACCCGTTTTAATTTTTACCTCAATCTACAGCATAAGCTTTTGGATTACAAGTTTATTCTCATTTTCAGAAATAGGTACTCCTTTACCCGATATAAACTCGGTTTTCTACAATGAATTTTTTACGATACTAATTTTAGCCGATGTATTTATACTTCTTCTCTCCTTTCAATACACTGAACGCTATAGTCAGCTCATTCGAAATACAGGATTTGTGATCTGCACCATCCTCATTCGACTCTCCTTTGCCACTTCAGGACTGACTAATATTCTTTTGATTCTTTCCAGTGTGGTCTTTGGACTTTTGATTCTCAGAATCTATCAGAAAATGGAGGTGAACTAATCCCTCCACTCTCGAGCCAAAAGGGTATTTTGTAAGAGCATAGCGATGGTCATGGGCCCTACTCCCCCTGGAACAGGAGTAATAAAACTCGCTTTTTTTGACACTTCGTCAAAAGCCACATCACCTTTAATGACATAGCCTTTGGGATGCGACTCGTCGGCCACTCGGGTAATACCCACGTCAATAATGGTAGCACCTTCTTTTACCATGTTTGCTGTTAAATATTCTGGAATTCCAAGTGCCATAACAATAATATCAGCTTGTCGAGTCAGTTCGGCTAAATTTTGGGTTCTACTGTGAGCAACCGTTACCGTCGCATCTCCAGCAGGTCCTTTTTGGCTCATTAAAATACTAATCGGGCGTCCTACAATATGACTTCTTCCAACCACGACACAGTGTTTTCCAGAGGTTGGCACTTTGTAGCGCTCTAACAACTGCATAATCCCAAAAGGGGTTGCAGGTGTAAAAGCATCTAAATCCAAAGCCATCCGTCCAAAGTTAGCAGGATGGAATCCATCCACATCTTTTTGAGGGTCAATAGCAAGAAGAATACGTTCTTCATTAATATGTTTAGGCAAAGGCAATTGAACAATAAAGCCATCGAGGGTATGGTCATTGTTCAACTTCATAATTTCTTGTAACAAAGCTTCCTCTGTAATGTCTTCTTCCAGACGAATTAAAGTAGATTCAAAACCAATTTGTTCACAGGAACGCACTTTGCTTCCCACATAAGTCAAACTTGCTCCATCGCTTCCAACCAGCACAGCTGCAAGATGGGGAACACGCTCCCCACGTCCCTTCATCGCTGAAACTTTTAACTTAATTTCTTCCTTAATTTCTTGGGCTGTTTTCTTTCCGTCTAATACGATCATATCACTATTTTAAACCTTGTAATTGTTGCATCATCTGCCGACCTTTTCCACCTTGCATCATCTTCATCATTTTTCCCATTTGTTCAAATTGTTTGATCAACTGGTTAACTTCCTCTACCGATTTGCCCGATCCTTTGGCAATTCTGATTTTTCTACTGTGGTTCATCAATTGGGGCTGCGAACGCTCTTTGGGTGTCATGGACCCAATAATTACCTCAATCCCAGCAAACGCATTGTCGTCAACATCTACCCCTTTCATCATTTTTCCAACCCCTGGAATCATTCCCATTAGGTCTTTCATGTTACCCATCTTCTTTACTTGTTGTATTTGAGAGAGAAAATCATCATATCCAAATTGGTTTTTGGCAATTTTTTTATTAATTCTTCGCGCTTGTTCTTCGTCAAATTGCTCCTGAGCTCTTTCCACTAGTGAGACAACGTCACCCATTCCCAGGATACGATCGGCCATTCGATCAGGATAGAAAACATCAATCGCTTCCATTTTTTCCCCAGTACCAATAAATTTAATAGGCTTATTCACCACTGACTTAATGGTTAAAGCAGCACCCCCGCGGGTATCACCATCTAATTTTGTAAGAATAACCCCATCAAAATTCAATAAGTCATTAAAGGCTTTTGCTGTATTTACTGCATCTTGACCTGTCATCGCATCTACAACAAACAAAGTTTCTGAGGGTTGTACTGCGGCATGAATTGCTTTGATTTCATTCATCAAAACCTCATCAATGGCCAAACGACCTGCGGTATCGATAATTACCAGATCGTGATTGTCTTTTTTTGCTAATTCTAATGCTGCTAGAGCAATTTTTACTGGATCTTTTTCTTCCCGATCTTCGTAGAGTGTGGCACCTACTTGCTCTGCCACTATACCTAACTGATCTATAGCCGCAGGACGGTAAACATCACACGCTACCAACAAGGGTTTTTTAACTTGTTTTTTCTTAAGGTGCAGCGCCAGTTTTCCGGTAAATGTGGTCTTCCCCGATCCTTGTAAACCTGACATGAGTATAACCGCTGGTTTTCCTTCTAAATTCAAGCCTACCGCTTCAGAACCCATGAGCTCGGCAAGTTCATCTTTCACTATTTTAACCAATAATTGACCGGGCTGTAGACTCGTTAAAACTTTCTGTCCTAAAGCTTTCTCTTTAACACGAACAGTAAATTCTTTTGCGGTTTTAAAGTTAACATCGGCATCCAACAGGGCTCTTCGTACCTCTTTCAGCGTTTCGGCTACATTAATCTCTGTTATTTTTCCATGACCTTTGAGGACTTGGAATGCTTGATCTAATTTACTACTAAGATTATCGAACATTTTAAATAGAAATAATTGGTGTTAAAGCAAAAATAAGAAATGCTACTTGATTATAGGCTACTCAACTGCTGGGATTGAAAACATTCTTTCCATGACAAGGGCATGGGGAAAAGTAATGGCAGCTAAAAAGGAGAAGAATATGGATAAATATTGCCCTGTACTAATATCTAAGAAAAAATAGGTCCCAAATAATCCCACCAAAGCCAGCACCCAATAAAAAAGGGCAGATATTATGTAATTACGAAAACTGGACCGATCAAAAGTGTCATATATATAATGTATCTGTGAACGTAAAGAAGGAAAGCTATGCCAGACAACAAAATACAATCCAAAACCAAACAATAAAGTACCCTTGAAAAACAAAAGTGCAAGCAGCCCAAGGAGAATAAGTTCTTTCACAATTGTAACCCTTGAGTCCAGCTGAATAAAGAGCTGAATGAGTAAAGCCAAAGAAGTCAGAATTAAGCTCAAACTAAAAAATGAAAAAGGTAGATGTAAACTTGAAATCTGATAAATCACTTGGGCAGTCTCTTGATATTGAAATGCAAACAAAACGAGAAAAATGAAAGCTCCATAGGTAAAATAATAAAGAGCACTCCATTTCTGAAATTTCAAACGCCCTTCCCAATGTTGTTCTCCAAAATGATAACAACTCACTAACACAAATGCCAAAAGAGCTATTCCTGGGATAAAATAGAAAATCAATATTCCCAAAAGCACAACACCAATGTAAAGAACAAGATAATTGAGGGGATTCGTTGACTTTAATTTAGCACGCCTTTTTCTTATTATTTTTAAATCATTTGCTCCATGAAGAATTCCAAAAGACAATATTCCTCCAGCAGCAATAACATTTTGATAAAATTCAGGGCCAAAAAATGAAAATATAACACATATTACAGTGATCAAATATGAGATTGAAAAATATTTTCCATTTGTAAATGAGGTAGTTAGCATTTTTTGTTTAAAATTTTCTATTAATTATAGTGAGTAAGTTTAATTTTTTTTAAATTTATCTAAACAAAAACAATTAATTGATTTAATTATGGAAAAAATTCTAAGTTTAATGACTGTGGTACCAGCGATGGCCACTGACGACTACGTTGGATTCACGTTCTTCGTAGGATGTATGGCGATGATGGCAGCATCAGCGTTCTTTTTTCTCTCAATGAGCTCATTTGACAACAAATGGAAAACCTCTATTTTGGTGTCAGGTTTAATTACGTTCATTGCAGCAGTACACTATTGGTACATGCGTGACTATTGGGCAACAAACATGACTTCTCCAACATTCTTTAGATATGTGGATTGGGTATTGACTGTTCCTTTAATGTGTGTTGAGTTCTATTTAATTTTAAAAGCTGCTGGGGCAACAAAACAATTGATGTGGAAAATGATTTTTGCGTCAATCGTTATGTTAGTTACTGGATATTTTGGTGAAGCAGTTTACACTACAGGTTCTGGTCCTGCGGTTTGGGGACTTATTTCTGGTCTTGCTTACTTCTGGATTGTATATGAAATCTGGATGGGTAGCGCTTCTAAACTAGCTGCAGCTGCAGGTGGTGCTGTACAATCAGCTCACAAAACACTGTGCTGGTTCGTTCTAGTAGGTTGGGCAATATATCCTATTGGATACATGGCCGGTACTGAAGGATGGTATAGCGGTATTTTTGGTGGTCTTCCTATGGACGTTATTTATAACGTTGGAGATGCAATCAACAAAATTGGATTTGGTTTAGTTGTGTATAACTTAGCCGTAAGTTCAAAATAATCCTATACAGGATAAAATTGTTATGAAAAAGATTAAAATCGCTCTTCGGAGCGATTTTTTTTTTACATTCTATTAGGAACTTCAATGCCCAATAAACTACAACCGTTGGCAATCACTTCAGCTACTTTTTGTGAAAGCGCTATTCTAAAATTCTTTTGATCAGCGTGATCACTCCCTAAAACAGAAACATTCTGATAAAAGGTATTATAGCTTTTTACTAAATCATAAATATAATTTGCTATCAATGCGGGACTGAATTGAGTCCCAGCTAAAGCAACAGTTTCTGGATAATTTCCCAATTGCTTAATCACTTCGCGTTCTTTTTCATCAAGCTGAGATAAAGTGTCAAAACTTCCAATATTTTGAATGTCGGCACGCTGCAAAAGCGTTTTAATACGTGCATGAGTATATTGAATGAAAGGACCCGTATTTCCATTAAAATCAATGGAGGCTGCGGGATCGAAAAGAATTCGTTTTTTGGGATCAACTTTTAGAATGTAATATTTCAAAGCTCCTAAAGCTACTGTTTCGAAAAGAACATTCTTCTCTTTCGCGTCTAGAGAATCTACTTTTCCTACTGCTTCGGAGATTGTCTTTGCTTGGGCAATCATATCAGCAATCAGGTCATCCGCATCGACTACAGTTCCTTCCCTACTCTTCATCTTGCCACTGGGTAAATCGACCATTCCATAACTCAGATGATGTAAGGCATCTGCCCAAGTAAATCCTAATTTTTTTAAAATTAAAAACAGCACTTTAAAATGATAATCTTGTTCATTACCCACCGTATAAACCATTCCTTTGAGTGCAGGAACGTCTTCTAAACGTTTTTGGGCTGTTCCTAAATCCTGTGTCATGTAAACAGAGGTACCGTCGGCTCGTAATAATAATTTTTCATCCAAACCTTCCTCAGTTAAATCCACCCAAACAGAACCATCTTCTTTTTTATAAAAAATAGCATCCGCTAGTCCCTTCTCGATGAGATTTTTACCCAATAAATAGGTTTCACTTTCGTAATAATAGGAATCAAAAGAAACACCTAAGTTCTTATAAGAAACCTCAAACCCCTTATACACCCATTCATTCATGGTTTTCCACAAATTAACTACAGTTGCATCATTTGCCTCCCATTTCCGTAACATTTCTTGTGCAGCAATAAGCAGAGGTGCATTTTGTTTGGCTTCCTCTTCTGGTTGCCCTTGAGCCACTAAAGCGGTGATTTCTTTTTTATATTCGGTGTCAAATTTTACATAATATTTTCCAACCAATTGATCCCCCTTTAAGCCTGAACTTTCTGGGGTTTCGTCATTGCCATATTTTTCCCAAGCCACCATAGACTTACAAATATGAATTCCTCGGTCATTAATGATTTGTGTCTTAATTACCTGCTTGCCATTGGCTTCTAAAATTTTAGCCACCGAATACCCCAAAACATTATTGCGAATGTGACCGAGATGAAGAGGCTTATTGGTATTGGGAGAGGAAAACTCTACCATAATAGTAGAAGCATCCTTAGTCACCGGACGATGACCATAATTATCAGTCGCATATACATTAGAAAATTGGCCGATATAAAATGAATCTGAAAGGACAAGGTTTAAAAATCCTTTGACCACATTAAATCCTTCTACAAAGGGAAGATTAGTTACTAAATAATTACCAATTCCTTCTGCCAAAACCTCTGGTTTCACCTTTACTTGACGCAACAAAGGAAAAACTACTAAGGTAAGGTCTCCTTCAAATTCTTTACGTGTGTTTTGAAACTCAAACTCTGAAACAGCAACTTGATGCATCTCTTCAAAGTAGAGTGTCAAAGTAGGCGTAAAATGTTGGCTATAATTAATGCTCATAAGAATATTTGACGGCAAAGATAAATATTATGATTTGATTATGCAGTCCTTTCGCATTGGCTTATCTTTATCGAAATGCTATTGAATATATCTTATAATGATCCGGCTATCAAACGCCGTGTTGAAGAAGCCGTTGGAACGCCTTTTTCCCTTAAACAACGTTGGAAAATGAGTGGTATTGGCTCACAAAAGTTAAACATCACTTCCAGTTCTGTTGACATCCATAATCTATTGATCTTAGATCAGAATATCAATATCTGTAATATTGAGCTCCGTCCCAAAGGAATCATTCTTCGCTTTAGAAGTTTACTGGAAACCTATGGATTGGTTATTCCATATTACAAATTGAAACTCTACAAAGGGAGAGCTCAGGAATACTCTATTTACATAGATCAACACTTTGTCAAAGTATTTGCCGACAGTAAAGGGATTCACGCTTTTTTTAAGAAAGTAGCAGAACAAAAATCATTAAACTTACCTCCTTCAGTTGACGAACTATAAAATTATAGACTTCTGTGGGTATGCCCTGTATAAATTTGACGGGGACGTCCAATAGGCTCATTGTTTTTTCGCATTTCAAGCCATTGTGCAATCCATCCTGGTAATCTACCTAATGCAAACATCACGGTAAACATTTCTGTAGGAATCCCCAGAGCTCTGTAAATAATTCCAGAATAAAAGTCAACATTTGGATAAAGTTTACGATCGATAAAATAAGGATCGCTAAGTGCTTCTTGCTCCAGACCTTTGGCAATATCAAGAATAGGATCATTGATTCCCATTTCAGATAAAACTTCGTCGGCTGCCTTCTTAATGATACGCGCACGAGGATCAAAGTTTTTGTATACTCTATGACCAAATCCCATCAAACGAAAAGGATCGTTTTTGTCTTTGGCTTTCGCCATGTATTTCTTAGTATCCCCTCCATCTTTCTGAATGGCCTCCAACATTTCAATAACGGCTTGATTTGCCCCTCCATGTAAGGGACCCCAAAGTGCTGAGATTCCAGCAGATACTGATGCAAATAATCCTGCATGAGAAGAACCTACAACACGAACCGTTGAAGTAGAACAATTTTGCTCATGATCAGCATGCAAAATCAATAGTTTGTTCAAGGCGTTTACAACCACTGGACTAGGAATATACTCTTGATTGGGTCTTTTGAACATCATCTGTGCAATGTTTTCGACATAGGACAGAGAAATATTTGCATAATTTAAGGGGAGTCCTTTTATTTTTCTATGTGTCCAAGAGGCGAGAATTGGAAATTTAGCCATCAACATGATAATGGCTTCTCGCATATCGGCCTCTGAATCAACATCTACAGAGGAGGGATTAAATGCAATTAATGCAGAAGTCAAGGAAGAAAGAACTCCCATTGGGTGTGAGGACTTTGGAAAACTTTTCAAAATCACTTTTAAATCCTCATCAACCAAAGAGTCATTTTTAATTTCTTTATTAAAAAGTTCCTGTTCTTCTTTTGTTGGTAGCTCTCCAAATATCAATAGGAAAGCAACATCTATAAAACTTGATTTTTCACATAGATCTTCTATGGAATACCCTCTATATCGCAATACTCCTTCTTCTCCATCAAGAAAAGTGACTCCACTCTTACAAGATCCAGTATTTTTAAACCCAGGGTCATAAGTAATCAAACCTGTTGCTGCACGAAGTGTTTTAATATCGATCCCTTTCTCATTTTCAGTTCCTTCAACAAGGGGAAAATCAAAAATTTGATCATTATAGCTTAGTTTTACAGAATCACTCATATCCGACGGTTTATTTGTTATTATGTTTAAAGTGAATCAAAACGAGACCCTTTTAAAATGAAATTTCTAGTGTTTAAACGCATTTTTTCCTGGGAAATAAGCCAAAGCATCTAGTTCTTCTTCTATACGCAACAATTGATTGTATTTGGCCATTCGATCACTACGCGAAGCAGATCCTGTTTTAATTTGCCCTGTGTTTAAAGCAACTGCAAGATCGGCAATGGTATTGTCTTCGGTTTCACCAGAACGATGAGACATTACGGAAGTATAGCCAGCGCGATGTGCCATATCAACCGCTGCAATGGTTTCAGATAAAGTTCCAATTTGATTTACTTTAATCAATATAGAATTAGCAATTCCTTTCTCAATTCCTTGACTCAAACGCTCTACATTCGTTACAAACAAATCATCTCCTACAAGTTGAACCCGGTCTCCTGCCTTCTCTGTCAAGGATTTCCATCCGTCCCAATCATTTTCATCCATTCCATCTTCAATCGATACAATTGGGTATTTAGAAGCTAGTTCCGCTAAGTAAGACGCTTGTTCTTCAGAAGATCTTTTAACACCTTTATCTCCTTCAAATAAGGTATAATCGTAAACACCGTCTTTATAAAATTCTGCTGCGGCACAGTCTAAGGCAATCATTACCTCTTCTCCTGCCTTATATCCTGCGTTTCCTATCGCTTTAATAATCGTGTCCAAAGCATCTTCTGTCCCGTCTAATACTGGTGCAAAACCTCCTTCGTCACCAACGGCTGTGCTTAATCCACGATCGTGAAGTACCTTTTTTAGATGATGAAAAATCTCTGTCCCCATTTGAAGCGCATGAGAAAAAGATTTCGCTCCAGAAGGCATAACCATAAACTCTTGAAAAGCAATGGGTGCATCGGAGTGTGATCCTCCGTTAATGATGTTCATCATCGGTACTGGAAGTGTTTTTGCACTTACTCCTCCGATATAACGATACAAAGGCAATCCAAGCTCATTGGCGGCGGCTTTTGCCACCGCAAGAGAAACTCCCAAGATCGCATTGGCTCCTAAATTAGATTTATTTGAGGTTCCGTCTAAATCAATCATGAGTTGGTCTAATTGCTCCTGTTCGAAAACAGAGCTTCCCACAATTTCTTGCGCAATGATTGTATTGACATTATCAACTGCTTTTCCTACAGCTTTACCCATATAAGCAGAACCACCGTCCCGCAATTCTACCGCTTCATGTTCACCTGTTGAGGCTCCAGACGGAACTGCTGCTCTTCCTAAAATTCCATTTTCGGTAATTACATCTACCTCTACTGTTGGGTTTCCTCTGGAGTCAAAAATTTGTCTTGCGTGTACGTTAATAATACTCATTGTTGTTTAAATTAGTTTGGATTCAAAAAAGTTATTGGTTTATGATATTTTCTTTAAAAACATCGAATAGATAGGTAGCATCACTGGGTCCAGGACCTGCCTCTGGGTGGTACTGTACTGAAAAGCAATTTTTGGTTTTCATCCGTAAACCTGCTAATGTTTGATCATTGAGGTGAACATGAGTCACTTCAATATCCTCATGGTTTTTTGCAGCTTCCATTTCTACAGCAAAACCGTGATTTTGAGAGGTTATTTCACCTTTTCCAGTTAATAAATTCTTAACTGGGTGGTTAATACCTCTATGACCATTAAACATTTTGAAGGTTGGAATACCATTCGCTAGCGCAATGACCTGGTGGCCTAAACAGATCCCAAATAGAGGCTTATTTTTTTCTATAATTTTTTTAGCTACTTCTTGAGCACTTTTGAGTGGTTTTGGATCGCCTGGTCCATTGGAAATAAAATATCCATTAGGGCTAAAGGACTCCATCGTTTCGAAAGTGGTATCGTATGGAAATACTTTGACAAACATTCCTCTTTCTACCATATTGTGTAAAATGTTTGATTTAATTCCTAAATCTAGAGCGGCAATCTTAATTTCAGCATCAGGATTCCCTACCGTGTATGCTTCTTTTGTAGAAACTTTCGAAGCCAATTCCAAACCTTCCATTGCAGGGGCTTTAGACAACTCTTCCAAAAGACGCTCTTTTTGATCAACTTCGGTAGAAATCACGGCATTCATGGCTCCATTTTCACGAATGTAATTGACTAATGCACGGGTGTCTACATCGGCAACCGTAACAAGTTTATTTTTTTCAAGATAATTGTAAAGAGAATCGTCTCCTTTAGGTCTTGAAAAAGTAAAACTAAAATCTTTACAAATTAATCCTGCGATAGAAATATGTTTAGACTGAGATTCTTCTTCCAAAACACCATAATTTCCAATATGTACATTCGTAGTGATCATTAACTGACCAAAATAAGAAGGATCAGTGAAAATCTCCTGATAGCCTGTCATTCCTGTGTTAAAACAAATTTCTCCAAATGCACTCCCCTCAATTCCGATAGATTTTCCAAAGAATTGAGTACCATCCGCAAGGAGAATAAAAGCCTTTTTTCTAGATCTGTATTTCATAATTGGTAACAAAATAAATCAAAAAAAAGGATAAACTAAAACGTTTATCCTTTTTATATTTTTAGAATTCGAAAGTTGAATAGAGCTTACTTTGCATCTTCAGTACCTTCTTCGTTTTTAGTTTCTGTTTCTGGAGCCTCTTCTGCAGCAGCTTGAGGTGCTTCTTGTTCAACCACCTCTTCAGCAGGGGCTACTTCTTCAACTTTAGCTTTGGCTTTTCCACCACGACGACGAGTTTTCTTCTTCTCTTTTTCGTCTACTTTGTAAACTTCATTAAAATCTACAAGTTCGATCATTGCCATATCAGCGTTATCACCTAAACGATTACCAAGCTTGATGATACGAGTATATCCTCCTGGTCGGTCTCCTACTTTGACCGCAATATCTCTAAACAATTCTGATACTGCATTTTTATCACGTAAGGAGCTAAAGGCTAATCTACGATTGTGAGTAGTATCGGATTTAGCTTTGGTGATAATGGGCTCTATGAATTGCTTTAAGGCTTTTGCTTTAGTCACTGTAGTATTAATACGCTTGTGTTCAATTAATGAACATGCCATATTAGAGAGCATTGATTTTCTGTGAGCGGTCTTCCGCCCTAAATGCATTACTTTTTTTCCGTGTCTCATTTTTTTTCTTTAAAAATGTGAATTAATCTTTATCGAGTTTGTATTTGGCCAAGTCCATTCCAAAGGAAAGACCTTTCAATACGACTAACTCTTCTAATTCCGTTAATGACTTCTTACCAAAGTTTCTAAACTTCATTAAGTCATTTTTGTTGTAGGAAACTAAATCTCCTAAAGTGTCTACTTCTGCAGCTTTCAAACAGTTTAGTGCTCGAACAGATAAATCCATATCCACTAATTTTGTTTTCAATAACTGACGCATATGAAGTGATTCTTCGTCGTATGTTTCTGTTTGGGCAATTTCATCTGCTTCTAATGTGATGCGCTCATCAGAGAACAATAAGAAGTGATGGATCAAGGTTTTTGCAGCTTCAGTAAGCGCATCTTTAGGATGAATTGAACCGTCAGTGATGATTTCAAAAACGAGTTTTTCGTAATCCGTTTTTTGCTCAACACGAAAGTTTTCAATACTGTACTTTACATTCTTAATGGGTGTAAAGATTGAATCTATTGCAATGACACCTAATTCTGCATTGGCCTTTTTGTTTTCTTCAGCAGGAACATAACCACGTCCTTTTTCAATGGAAATCTCAAGGTTCAATTGAACACTTTTTTCAAGATTACATATAACGAGGTCTGGATTTAAAACTTGAAAACCAGAGATATATTTCTGTAAGTCTGCAGCTTTTAGTTGATCTTGACCCCCTATAGTGATCGTCACTTTTTCTTCTTCTGTCTCCTCAATTTGACGTTTGAAACGTACTTGCTTTAAATTAAGGATGATCTCTGTAACGTCTTCAACGACTCCTGGGATTGTAGAAAATTCATGCTCTACGTTATCTAATTTAACAGAAGTTATTGCGAAGCCCTCAAGAGAGGATAATAAAACACGTCTAAGCGCATTCCCAACGGTCAATCCGTATCCAGGTTCGAGTGGGCGAAATTCAAATTTGCCTTCGAATTCGGAAGAATCGATCATTATTACTTTATCTGGTTTTTGAAAATTCAATATTGCCATAATATGTTTCCGTTTGCTTATTTAGAATATAGTTCTACTATTAACTGCTCTTTGATATTCTCCGGTATTTGGAGACGTTCTGGAATACTAACAAAAGTTCCCTGAAGTTGTTCTTTATTCCAACTTAACCATTCATAAGCGGATGCATCTTTTCCTTTTGCTTCTACAATAAGGTTTAATGACTTCGATTTTTCACGAACTCCAATTACATCTCCTACTTTTACTTGGTAAGAGGGGATGTTTAAAATGGATCCATTGATTGTTATGTGACGGTGTGAAACCAATTGACGTGCTCCACTTCGAGTAGGAGAAAGCCCTAAACGATAAACGACATTATCAAGGCGTGATTCACACAACTGAAGTAAAACTTCACCGGTTACCCCTTTGTTACGGCTTGCTTTTTCAAAAAGGTTGCGGAATTGTCTCTCTAAAATACCGTAGGTAAATTTAGCTTTCTGCTTTTCCATGAGCTGGACAGCGTATTCCGATTTTTTTCCTCTTCTCCTTGCGTTTCCGTGTTGTCCTGGAGGATAATTTCTTTTTTCGAATGATTTATCATCACCGAAAATAGGCTCGCCAAATTTTCGAGCAATTTTTGTTTTTGGACCAGTATATCTTGCCATTTTATGGGTTTTTTAGTTGAGTTGATCGCTATGAATTAAGGTCATTTCCTTCGATAGCTACAGATCAAATCGTGATATTAAATAATTATACTCTTCTTCTTTTTGGAGGTCTACATCCATTGTGGGGTTGTGGAGTAATGTCAACAATTTCCATTACTTCAATCCCTGCATTATGTAAAGAACGGATTGCAGACTCACGTCCATTTCCTGGTCCTTTAACAAATACTTTTACTTTACGTAATCCAGCCTCTTGAGCCACTTTAGCACAATCTTCGGCTGCCGTTTGAGCAGCATAAGGGGTGTTCTTTTTTGAGCCTCTAAAGCCCATTTTCCCTGCCGAAGACCAAGAGATAACTTCCCCTTTAGTATTGGTCAGTGAAATGATGATGTTATTGAAAGATGCTGTTACGTGTGCTTCTCCAATAGACTCAACAATTACTTTTCTTTTTTTACTTGCTGTTTTAGCCATAATTACAAACTATTATTTAGTTGCTTTCTTTTTGTTTGCTACTGTCTTACGTTTTCCTTTACGGGTACGAGAATTATTCTTAGTACGCTGTCCTCTTAATGGGAGACCCGCTCTGTGACGAATTCCTCGATAACATCCGATATCCATCAAACGCTTAATATTGAGTTGAACCTCTGAACGTAATTCACCTTCAATTTTAAAAGACCCAACCACTTCACGGATTCGTCCTGTTTCGTCATCAGTCCATTCGGAAACTTTCTTGTTTGCATCTACCTTGGCATTTTCCAAAATAGATGATGCACGGCTTCTTCCGATACCGAAAATGTATGTTAGGGCAATAACGCCTCTCTTTTGCTTTGGAATGTCTACTCCTGATATTCTAGCCATAATTAACCTTGTCTTTGTTTGAATCTAGGATTTTTTTTGTTGATGACATAAAGACGACCATTTCGTCTTACAATCTGGCAGTCTGCACTGCGCTTTTTTATCGATGCTCTTACTTTCATATCTCTTTACTTTAAAATCTAAAGGTGATCCTTGCTTTACTTAAATCGTAAGGACTCATTTCTAATTTAACTTTATCACCAGGTAATAGTTTGATATAATGCAAACGCATTTTACCTGATATGTGGGCTGTAACAACATGACCATTTTCTAATTCTACACGAAACATTGCATTAGATAATGCGTCGATGATGGTACCCTCTTGTTCTATTGCTGCTTGTTTAGCCATATTTTAATTTGTGCTTCTGCGTGTTTTTCCTGTTTTCATTAAACCGTCGTAATGCCTGTTTAATAAATATGAATTTACTTGTTGAATAGTATCTATTGCAACTCCAACCATAATTAAAAGGGAGGTACCACCATAAAACAATGCCCATCCTTGTTGAATCCCAATAAGTTTTACAACAACAGCTGGGAAAACTGCAATTCCAGCAAGGAATAGGGATCCAGGAAAAGTAATGTGTGACATTACTGTATCCAAAAATTCTGAAGTTTCATTTCCAGGACGAATCCCAGGGACAAAACCTCCACTACGTTTTAAATCGTCAGACATTTTATTCGTTGGGACCGTTATTGCAGTATAGAAGTAGGTAAATACAATAATCAATAATGCAAATAAAAGATTATACCAAAGACCAAAGATATCTGAAAAATTAGTCTGTAACCATTGTCCTACGTCTGAATCTCCCATTGCACCCCCAATGTAGGCTGGAGCAAACATAATCGCTTGAGCAAAAATGATCGGCATTACACCAGAAGCATTCAACTTTAAAGGGATGTATTGTCTAGAACCATAAACAGATCGATCAGTGGTTAATCCACCAGCAGCTCGACGCGCATATTGTACGGGTATTCTCCGAACAGCAAGGGTTAGTAAGATTGAAAATAAAATAATCACAATCCACAATACTAATTCAATAAGGATCAACATTAATCCACCATTATTTTCGGAGACTCTAGAAACAAATTCTTGTGTAAATGACAAGGGTAATGTAGCAATGATCCCAACCATGATTAGCAAGGAAATTCCATTTCCAATACCTTTGTCGGTGATTTTCTCACCCAACCACATAGCGAATATGGTTCCTGTAACTAAAATAATTACAGAGGAAATGATAAATAAAGGACCTTTTCCTAATACAAAAGCACTTTCTGGAACACCAAGAGCGCTCAATCCATAAAGGTAAGCAGGAGCTTGTACAACACAGATTAATATGGTTAACCAACGTGTAATTTGATTGATTTTTTTACGACCACTTTCACCTTCTTTTTGTAGTTTTTGAAGATAGGGAACAGCAATTCCCATCAATTGAACTACAATGGAAGCCGAGATATAGGGCATAATTCCCAAAGCAAAAACAGAAGCATTTGCAAAAGCACCTCCTGTAAACGCATTTAAAATACCTAAAAGACCCCCTCCATCAGTTCGGCTACTTAACGCAGCCAACTGTACTGGATCAATCCCTGGCAAAACTATTTGAGCACCAAGACGGTAGACCAACAACATTCCCAAAGTAAGAATCACACGATCGCGTAATTCTTCAATTTTGTATATGTTATAAAGGGTTTCTAAAACTTTTCTCATTTGGGGTAAATTAAACAATTATGGCTTCACCTCCAGCTGACTCAATAGCAGCTTTCGCTGAAGCAGAGAATTTATGTGCACTAATTTTAACGGCACCTTCTAGTTTTCCTCTTCCTAAAATTTTAACCAAATCGTTTTTATGAGCTAAACCTAATTCGACAAGCAAATCAATGGTAAGTTCTTTGCTAACTTTCTTGTCCGATAATAATTGTTGAACAGTATCGATATTGATTCCGCGGTACTCTTTACGATTGATATTTTTAAAACCAAATTTTGGAACTCGACGTTGTAAAGGCATTTGACCTCCTTCAAAACCAATTTTTTTAGAGTATCCAGATCTTGATTTGGCACCTTTGTGACCACGTGCAGCAGTTCCACCTTTACCAGAAGCTTGACCTCTTCCAAGGCGTTTTCCAGCGGTTTTTATTGATCCTGATGCAGGGGTTAGATTTTCTAAACTCATGATGGGTTATTTATGCTTCGGTAACAAGTACCAAATGTTGAACTTTAGCGATCATACCCAAAATACTTGGGGTTGACTCATGTATAACTTCTTTACCAATTCCTCTTAAACCTAAGGCTTCTAGAGTACGCTTTTGAACTTGTATGCGCTTGATACTACTTTTTACTTGTTTGACTTTTATCTGTGCCATGGCTAAATTCGCTTATCCGTTAAATACTTTATCTAATGATATTCCTCTTTGCTCCGCAATGCGTTGTGGATTACGTAACTGTAATAGGGCATCAAAGGTTGCTTTTACAACATTGTGAGGATTTGAAGAACCTTGTGATTTTGATAGTACATTGTGTACTCCAACGGCTTCCAATACTGCACGAACAGCTCCACCAGCAATTACTCCAGTACCTTCAGAAGCTGGCTTTAAAAACACACGTGCCCCGCCATACTTCCCTTTTTGTTCGTGTGGAAGTGTTCCTTTGTTAATTGGAATACGAACTAAGTTTTTCTTAGCATCTTCAACTGCTTTTGCAATAGCTTCAGAAACTTCTTTCGATTTCCCTAAACCTTGACCTACTACTCCGTTTTCGTCTCCAACAACAACAATAGCAGAAAAACCAAAAGCACGACCACCTTTAGTAACTTTAGTTACACGTTGAACTCCAACTAGGCGATCTTTTAAGTCTAAGCCAGCTGGCTTAACTAATTCTACGTTTTTATAATCTTGATACATATTCTAATTAAAATTTTAATCCCCCTTCACGAGCACCTTCAGCAAGAGCTTTCACTCTTCCATGATATAAATAGCCCCCTCGGTCAAATTTAACTTCTGAAACACCTGCTTTTGTTGCAAGCGCTCCGATGCGTTTTCCTACAGAAACAGAAACCTCTATTTTTCCTGTTATTTTGGCATCTACAATTTCTTTATCTCTAGAGGAAGCCGCAGCAATTGTTTTTCCTGTTTGATCGTCTATTAATTGAGCATAAATTTCTTTATTACTTCTGTAGACTGACAAGCGAGGTGCTGTTGACGTTCCGCTGATGATTTTACGAATTCTTTTACGAATTCTATTTCTACGATCTAATTTTGTTAAACCCATGGTTCTATAATTATGCTGATTTACCTGCTTTTCTTCGGATTTGCTCGCCAACAAATTTGACTCCTTTTCCTTTGTATGGTTCTGGTCTTCTAAAAGAACGAATCTTGGCAGCTACATACCCAACTAATTGTTTATCGAATGAGCTGAGTTTAATGATTGGATTCTTTCCCTTTTCAGAGATGGTTTCTACTTTAACCTCAGGTGCAATATCAAGTAAAATGTTGTGAGAAAAACCAAGCGCTAAATCTAGCTTTTGCCCTTGATTGCTTGCTCTGTACCCCACTCCTACTAGCTCTAATTCTTTTGTAAAACCTTTACTCACTCCTTCAATCATGTTAAAGATCAGTGCGCGATAAAGACCGTGTTTTGCCTTTATAGATTTTACATTAGAGGAACGACTAACCGTTAGGGTATTTTCTTCCATTTTAATTTCAACTTCACTATACTCCTGAATAAGCTCACCTAGTTTACCTTTCACAGAAATGTGAGTTGGTTGGATATCTACGGTGACTCCTTCGGGTACTGAGATCGGATTGTTTCCTATTCTTGACATTGTTTATACTGTTTCTGTTAGTATACGTAACAAATTAATTCTCCACCAACATTTTCTTTGGCAGCTTGTTTTCCAGTCATTACTCCATGGGAGGTTGAGACAATTGAAATCCCTAAGCCATTTAAGACTCGAGGAAGACTATCTGAACCCGAATACTTACGTAAACCCGGAGTACTGATGCGTTGTATTTTTTTGATAACAGGCTCTTTTGT
>JAQWJV010000004.1 GCA_029248185.1 Flavobacteriaceae bacterium
TTTGAAATAAGAGCTCCAATTACATCTTTTATAATTCCTTGGTAATTAAAATCTCTTTTAGATAAAGAAATTAATGTAAATAATATTCTGGTTAATCTATTGATAATTAAATTAACAATAGATTAAATTAAGTAAAAGTAGGAGGTATAAAATAATGCCTTGAAAATAATTTAAAATAAATATGCATCTTGCACTTTTTTCAATATATTGGGTGCTTGAAAAAAAGAACATGAGCGATAAAAAAAGTTACGCTATAGAGTATGATTTCCATTCCTCACCACAATTACTCTTCCAGTATTTGTCTACGCCATCTGGGCTTTCAGAATGGTTCGCTGACAATGTAAACTCTAGAGGTGAACTCTTTATATTCATTTGGGATGATTCGAAAGAACAAGCCAAATTAATCCAAAAAAAGAATAACGATAAGGTTCGTTTTCAATGGCAAAACGACGAGGAAGATTTCGATCAATATTACTTTGAATTTAAAATTCAGGTGGATGAAATCACCAAAGATGTCTCTTTGATCATCACTGATTTTGCTGAAGAAGATGAAATCGAGGAGTCAAAAATGCTTTGGGATAATCTTGTGTCTGACCTAAAACAGGTACTCGGCGCAAGTTAATGACTACCTATGATCAACTGTAATGGAACACTAGTTTCAAGTCTTTCGGAAGGTGATGAAGCAACTATTCACAGCCTATTGCACGAACAATCAGTAGAAGAAAATTTACGGAGTTCTAAGGGTAAGATTTTGCTTTGGGAAACCCATTATTTCAGAATAATTGCTGCCCTTCGAAGACATCGCTTTATTATTCCTATGGGATTTACCATGGAATACTTAAAAAATGAAATCCAAAAAACACTCGAACAGACTCCCACCCAAGAGGAAGACCACCTAATTTATTTTAAATTTATAAAAAATCAAACGGGTGTTTATTTTATTATTTCAGTCGATGGAATCCCTTCCTTTGCCCCTCCCGCTAAGGTTTCGTTTGCATTAGACTTGTACAAAGAAGAATGGGTTCCCAGTGGCTTTTTTTCCAATTTATCTTCCACAAATCAGACCTTAAGACAAATTGCTAAAGCTTATGCCCTAGAAAATGGTTTGGAGGATTGTGTTTTACTCAATGATCATAAAAATCTTGTAGAAACAACATCGGGTTCGCTTTATTTGGTGCAAGGAAATACAATCTTAACACCTCATTTAGAGTCTGGTTGTCAAGATTTTGTAATTCGTTCTGCTTTTAATCAATGGATTGGGAAAGAACAAAGTGAATACAGCTTGATAGAACAAGCAATCAATCCTTTTGAACTTCAAAAGTCAGAAGAAATCGTTTTGCTTTCCATTGAACATGGAGCACAATATGTCACTCACTACCGTAAAACAACTTACCTTCAAAAAAAGGTGGGTTCCATTTTTGAAAAATTTCTGAAACAACTGGACTAATTCCAGCTTGGATTTTCTGGTGCATTAGACCAGAGAAGGTATTTACCTCCTAATGCGATCATATGATCCTTCCATAAAGTAGCGGAAGAATTTGAAATCCAATCGGACTCTTTAGAAGCATCTGCTAGTATCCAAGATTTACGTTCAATTTCATCTTCAAGTTGTTGTTCCCCCCAACCCGAATAACCCAAAAAAAATCGGATCTGATGTTCTTTGAGCTTCTGACTATTAAGGAGTTCAATTACTGTTTTATAATCTCCACTCCAATAAAAATCATCAGAGATAGGAAGACTATTGGGAATTAAATCAGCTGCTTGGTGTATAAAAAAGAGACTGTCTTGTTCTACAGGACCACCAAAATACAAAGGGATCTTAACAGAAATACCCTCCATAACTTCATCCAAGTTGTAATCTAACTTTTTATTGAGAATAAATCCAACGGTTCCTGATTGTTTTTGTTCTACCAAAAGAATAACAGATCTATGGAAATTGGTATCTCCAATAGAAGAAGGAGTTGCGATAAGAAATTTTCCCGGCTTCATTTGAGGTAAGATATAAAAAAAAGCTCCACTAGGGAGCTTTTAATATAAATCAGATATGACGATTTAGTTTACTGAACCTGATAATTCAGCACCTGCTTTAAACTTCACAACATTTTTAGCTGCAATTTTGATTGTAGCTCCTGTTTGTGGGTTTCTTCCGTCACGGGCTGCTCTTTTAGATACAGACCAAGATCCAAATCCTACTAAAGAAACACGTCCTCCTTTTTTAAGAGTTCCTCCTACACTACCTAAAAAAGATTCTAGTGCTTTTTTTGCTGCTGCTTTAGAAATACCAGCATCTGCTGCCATAGCGTCAATTAATTCTGTTTTGTTCATAATGTTTTATTTATAAAGTTATTCAACAAATTTATACGGATTTTGAGAGGAGCAACCAAAATCCATGAAAAATACACTGTTTTGTTGATAAGTAAGGGCTTTTGTTGATAATGGTGGCTCATTTTAGCTCAAAATCCTTGCACTTTCATCAAAGGTATAACCATTCAATAGGGCTTCAGCGGTCATTCGCTTCTTATTTGGAAGTTGAATTTCCTTACAATTTAAATAGCCTTCTTGAGTTGCAATAAGTATTTCATCCTGTTTAATACAGATTTGACCCAAAGGATTTGAATGGGCTTCATAGACTGCTGAAGCTTTAAAGATTTTAATTCTACCTTCTTCTCCTTTATTCATAAACAGGTACCATGCTCCAGGATATGGACTCAAGCCTCTCACTTTATTCACAAGTGCAGTTAAAGAATCATTCCAATTCAAACTTGTGTTTTCTGAAGTCAATTTTGGTGCTTCTCTTTCGTCTCCCTTCGTTTGCTGAAGTTTGGGAATCAAAGCACGCTCTGTTAAACCGATTAATGTATCTACAATCAAAGGAGCTCCAATTTCCAATAAGGCATCGTGTAATGTCCCTACTGTATCATCCGCTTTAATTGCAATTTCCTTTTGTAAAAGGAGAGCTCCAGTATCTATTGCTTCGTTAATAAGAAAGGTCGAAACTCCTGTTTTGGACTCGCCATTGATTATAACCCAATTAATAGGGGCAGCACCGCGATAATTTGGCAGCAAAGAAGCGTGCAAATTTAGCGTTCCTAAACTAGGAATTTGCCAAACCACTTTGGGCAACATTCTAAAGGCTACAACCACCTGTATTGTAGGAGCTAGAGTTCTCAAATGATCAACAAAAGAGGGAGCTTTTAAATTTTCTGGCTGCAGAAGAGGAAATTGCTGTTCTTCACTGTAAATCTTAACCGCTGAAGCCTTCAGCTTCTTTCCCCTACCCGCCTTTCGATCAGGCGCTGTCACTACTGCTAGGATAGGAAAACCCTCTGTGACTAATCGTTCCAGACAGAATCGAGCAAACTCTGGAGTACCAAAAAAAACAATCTTGGGAAGGGTGGGTTTCTTATTCATATATCCAATAGTATTTTTGTGTTTCGCTTTGTTTGATTTTTTGTTGATTCAATAGTCGCTCTAAACTAATTTGCAGCGCCAAAGGCTCAAAATACAACTTTTGCTTTAGCTCTAGAATAGAATGAGGTGTAGCTTTTAGTAGTTGAACTAATTTATTTTCAAAATCATGTTCTACTTCTAAATCATGACTACAAGTTGAGGAAGAACACTTTTCACAAATCCCACTTGGAGTCGATCCGAAATAGTTCAAAATCAGATTTCGTTTACAACGATTCGATTCAAAAGCATAAGCAATCATTGCTTCTATTTTGTGCTTTTTTTGTCGATATAAAACTTTTGAATTCTCCAACACTGACTTAAGTGTGTATTGATCCTCTCTCGGAATTTGAGGGATTACATTAAAGTGGGCACTAGGAATGGTATACTGGAGAAAACCTCTGTGTTGAAGTTGTTCTATTGCATCTTTAAAGCGTTCTTTTGAGAGTTTAAGTGAACTACAAACCTTTGAAGGTTCTATTGTGACAGACTCACTAAAAAAGTAAGGATACTGGCGCATGAGCAATTCCAATAACTGGGCTGCAGCATTTTGATGGGCTATAAAATCAGTCGCTTGAGCCGGAGAACACTTGGATTTGACTCGCATATAACTTTCCTTGACAGGATTTAAAGAAATAATCCCCTCTCGATCAAATTGCTCTAAACAGTTTAAAGTTGTACGTTTATTTAATTCGTATCGATCACAAAAACGATCAAAATCTAATGTAAATAATGTATCTACACCCTCTCCATAAGCTATTTGAAAAAAGTTACACAAATTCTTGTAAGTGGCTTTCAGTTCTTGAGCTGTGGGAAGATATCTTAAAAATTGATTTTTCAACTCCTCAGCATCCCCCTGATGTAAAAGTAAAAAGGCTTTAGCTGCTTTGCCATCTCTTCCTACACGACCTGTTTCTTGATAATAGTGTTCTAGAGTTTCTGGAAGCTGCATATGGATAATGGTTCTTACATCGGCTTTATCTATTCCCATTCCAAAGGCAGTAGTAGCCATCATATACCTTATTGTACCTTGCTGCCACTGTTCTAACTTCTCTCTTTTGTCCTCAGCGCTTACCCCACCATGAAAGAAATCAGAAGAAATTCCTATTCGAGATAAAAACTGTGCTAGGTGTTCTGTTTGCCTTCGCGTGTTACAATATACAATACCACTACCGCTATGGTACTTCAAAATTTGTGCTAGGGTATTGTACTTATCTTCGGTCTTCCATATCTTATAAGCTAAATTGGGTCGTTCAAAAGACTGCTGAAAAAGTTGAGAACTATTGAATGCTAATTGAGCTTGTATGTCTTTAACTACCTTGGGAGTTGCAGATGCGGTCAGTGCTAAAATGGGAAGCTCAGGAAAAACAACTCTAATTTTATTTATTTTACGGTAAGCCGGTCTAAAATCATGCCCCCATTCCGAAATACAATGAGCTTCATCTACAGCAATTAATGAGATGGGTGCATGGGCGATTTGCTGAAGAAAATGTTCATTCGTAAGTCTTTCGGGTGATGTATAAACTACTTTATAATTTCCATAAATACAATTATCCAATTGTTGAGAAAGAGGTAAACTTTTTGGATGTGATTCAAAATACATCGCTTTTATTCCTTTACTATCTAAACTCTTTACTTGATCTTCCATCAATGCAATCAAAGGAGATACAACTAGAACGGTTCCCTCCATAAGTAAGGCGGGTAATTGATAACACAAAGACTTTCCACCGCCTGTAGGTAATAAGGCTAAAGTATCCTTTCCTTCCAAAACAGAGGTGATAATTTCTTCTTGCAAGGGTTTAAAGGTGGTATAACCCCAAAATTTCTTTAGGAGTTCATGTCTATTCATTCTCATTACTTAAATAATTCAAAATAAAAGCAATTCGTGCTTCAACACTAACTTTGGGTACAAGTACAACAGTATGATCTTGCTGATATACGTTTTGAATAAAAGGAAAATACCGCTGAGCTTCTTTAAAGGTTTCCTTTCTTTCTGCATCGGTTTTATAAATAGATTCCCACGGGTCAAACAAAAAAACAAGATCATACTGAAAGGCATTCACACGGTCTTTCCACATCGAATTTCCTTTCCCCAAAGCCTCAAGATAGGCATAAGTATCATGAACGCCTCGATCAAAGAAAACATAGGGTTTCGTTTCATTGACAGCTAGCAAATTTGCCCTTCCAAATTGCTCTTTTCGCCCTAAAAAAAGACGCTCACTAAATTGATAGGGATCCGAAAGAAAAAAATTGGCTTTGCCTTGGGCTTTTCCTTCCTCAATAATCGATCGAGAATACTCTTGAAAAACAGTATAGCCCATAGCATTAAGTCCCTCAATTACCGATGTTTTTCCTGCCCCTGGACTTCCGCTAATGACAATTTTTCTATTCTGCATAAAAGCATTTTTTAACAACTATAAAACCAGTATCTTTACACAAAAGTAATCGCCTTGTCGCAAAACGATACTAAGTCCGAAGAATTTTATTTAAGATTTAGCGAACACCTCGCGGAATCACAAGCTTGGCCTGGAATTTACATGTTTAAATTTGTGGTAAAATCAGACTCCCCTCATTTGGATAGTTTAAAGTCTCTTTTTGATGCCTCTAAAGCTGAGTTTTCAGAAAAATTATCCTCAAAAAAAACATTTACAAGCTTGACGATCAAAATACGTATGGATTCTCCTGCGCAAGTCATTACAATTTATAAAAAGTCAAGTACTCTTGAGGGTGTTATGACTTTGTAATTTTAACCAAAAATAGTGTTGATTCAATTGATTTTATTAATTTGCATCATTATTGAACTACACTCAGCAACTAGCAACCCTTTTTTATGGAAACCTTGCAATATAATACCAAGCGCAAGCAATTAATTATACCGGAATACGGAAGATACATCCACATCATGATTGAACAAGCCATGGCGGAATCAGATGCTGTTGAACGAAACAAAAAAGCCAAAGCCATTATCGGTGTAATGGGAAATCTAAATCCTCATTTACGAGATGTTCCTGATTTCCAACACAAGCTTTGGGATCAATTTTTCATCATGGCCAATTTTGATATTGATGTTGAAAGCCCCTACGAAAAACCTCAGGCTGAAGTATTGGCTGCAAAACCCGGAAAACTAGACTATCCTCAAAATTTTCCTAAGTACCGTTTCTATGGAAACAACATCAAACGCATGATCGATGTTGCCATCAATTGGGAAGAAAACGAACTCAAAGAGGTCTTGGTTTTTACCATTGCCAATCACATGAAAAAGTGTTTTTTAGGCTGGAATAAAGATACCGTAGAAGATGTTGTCATATTAAATCATTTAGATGAACTATCCAATGGTAAACTCAAAGTAGCGGCAGCACAGCTCCCCTTGACAGAGTCTAGCGAACTATTGAAATTGAAAAATAAAAATGGAAATGGTCCCAAAAGCAACATGAAAAAGAAGCCAAAAAGAAACAACAGAAAACGATACTAAGTAATTCATGGAATCATTTGTAATTGAAGGTGGGCACGCATTAAAAGGTTCGATTACTCCACAAGGAGCTAAAAATGAAGCTTTACAGATCCTATGTGCCGTTTTACTTACTTCAGAAGTAATTGATATTCACAACATTCCTGACATCGTAGATGTCAATAAACTCATTGAACTTCTAAGAAATTTTGGCGTAAAAGTTGAAAAGATCAGCAAAGGAAGTTATCGCTTTCAAGCAGATACTGTGAATTTAGATTATTTGACCTCGGATCAATTCAAAATTGACGGAAAAGGACTTCGAGGCTCAATCATGCTCGTGGGACCCCTTTTAGCTCGCTATGGAAAGGGAAGCATTCCAAGACCTGGAGGAGACAAAATCGGTAGAAGAAGATTAGATACTCATTTTGAAGGCTTAATAAAACTGGGAGCTTCTTTTAACTACAATAAAGAAGATTATTTCTACAGTGTTGAAGCAAAAAAATTAATTGGGAGTGATATGCTTCTGGATGAAGCCTCTGTGACTGGAACTGCAAATATAGTAATGGCTGCTGTTTTAGCCGAAGGAACAACGACCATTTATAATGCTGCTTGCGAACCCTATTTACAACAACTTTGCCTTATGCTCAATCGCATGGGTGCAAGCATTACTGGCATAGGCTCTAACTTATTAAAAATAGAAGGAGTAAAACAACTTGGAGGCACCCAACATACCTTGCTGCCAGACATGATCGAAATTGGCAGTTGGATAGGTTTGGCTGCAATGACACAAAGTGAAATTACCATCAAAAATGTCCGCTGGGAATATTTAGGACAAATGCCCAGTGTCTTTAGAAAATTAGGGATCTCTATAGAAAAAAAAGGGGATGATATCTTTATTCCAGCCCATACGAACGGCTATGAAATTCAGAGTTATATCGACGGATCCATCCTTACCATATCGGATGCTCCTTGGCCGGGGTTTACCCCTGACTTGCTGAGTATCATTTTAGTAGTGGCCACCCAAGCTAGAGGCAGTGTGTTGGTGCATCAAAAAATGTTTGAAAGTCGCTTGTTTTTTGTAGATAAATTGATTGATATGGGCGCCAAGATTATTTTGTGTGATCCCCATAGGGCCTCTGTAATTGGAAATGATTTTGAATCTAATCTCAGCGCAGCTACTTTAACTTCGCCGGATATTAGAGCTGGAGTTTCTTTATTGATTGCTGCACTTTCTGCCAAGGGAACAAGTACCATTCATAATATTGAACAAATCGATAGGGGTTATGAGGATATTGAAAACCGATTGCAGAAGATAGGTGCAAAAATAAAACGTATCAAAACCTAAAAATTTCTTTGAGTCCCCATGAAAAAGAAAATTCATTGCCTGCTAACTTTCATTTTCTGTACTGCCTTTATAATCCCCTTAGGTGCACAAAATTTTATTATCGGGCAGGTATTGGATTCCGAATCACAAGAACCCCTTCCCTATGTCAATATTGGTTTGCAGAATAGAAATATCGGAACGGTATCTGATGAAGAAGGCTATTTTGAATTTGAGGTCGATGCACAAAAAAATAATCAGGATACGCTTCGTTTTTCGATGATCGGCTTCGAACCCAAATCTTATGTTTTAGAGGATTATTTAAAACAAAATCTTATAGAAGTTACCCTTACTGAAGAAACTACAGCCTTGGAAGAAGTAATTCTAACCTCAGCACAAAAGAATTACAAAACTAAAATTCTGGGAAACAAAACTACTTCAAAAGCAATTTATGCTGCATTCACCTCCAATAAACTTGGGAACGAAATGGGCTTTATTGTTCGCGCAAGAAAAGATCCAATGATTCTTAAAAAATTTAATATTTCCCTAGTTGAAAACGATTACGGTCCCATTAAATTTCGTCTCAATTTATATGATGTATTCAACGGTATTCCAAATCAGACCCTACTAAAAGAAAACATATTCATTGAAACCGATATACGTTCTGGGATCGTAAGTCTTGATTTGACCCCTTATGAAATTGTAATAGACCAAGATTTTTTCATCACTATTGAATGGATAGAAGATTTAGGGCCGGGCAAGCTTTTTTTCTCTGGAGGTTTTTTTGGTGCCCCTCTATATGCAAGAGAAGTGAGCCAAGGAACCTGGTCAAAAGTAGGGGTTGCCAGTGTAGGAATGAATGTAGAAGTACGTTACTGATTATTCTTTAGTGTAAGAGAAATACTGGTAATTATAATTTTTTCTAACACCGTTAAATTGACATTTTCAAGTTTTTTAATGTAGAGACATCCTTTCCCTTTTTTGTACTTTCCAAGGCCATCAAAGTCAATCTGATCGTGAGAAATATCACACATTAAATAGAGTATTAAGGCGTTTTTTCGAGGAGAAAATCCGGTTAAAAACCAGTCTCCCGACCTCCCGCTAGCATATTTATATTGATAGTTGCCAAAACCAATGATAGAAGTTCCCCATAGAACCCCTTGAGCCCTTGTGATTTTTTCCATGAGTCGGTATAAAATCCAACTATCGTTCTTTTTTTGTTCCGGGAACAAAGCATTTAAGAATAATGCTACCGATGCTGAGGTAGGTTGTGTTTTATTGGAAGACATGAGATTTTTGACATTAAGTTACAAAAATCAACGTTTAGACACTTTATTATTATTGATATTACGCTGGCGAGAACACTTAAAACGATCCACGGATTCCGATCTGCTCTTACTATGTTTCGTCTTTCTTCCTTGCACTCTTGCTCTCCACATCTTAAAACTGGAGGGCTTCATCTCCCTCCGCATCAGAGTGATTACATCCTGTTCTTTCAATCCAAATTGCAATAAAATAGCATCAAAGGGGGTCCGGTCTTCCCAAGCCATTTCAATAACACGATCCGTTTTTATCTCGTCTAGTTCAATTTTATTTTTCATGTTAATTTCTATTGGGCAACGTATGCCGATTTAAAATTCGCTTGCTTTCCTTTTTCACCAAGCTGTTTTTTTGGAGGTTCCAAAGGGTTCGACTTGCTTTCTCTCTTGTTTTTTCTATATCTACAATGGGGGCTGGGTAATCCTTCCCTAAATGAAAATCGTAAAGGGTAGATTCCATGGGAGTAATTTCCCAGGGTGTATGAAGAAACCGTGTAGGGAGCTTATGAAGTTCTGGAAGCCACTGCAGAACAAATTTACCCTCTTTATCATGTTCCATTCCATTTTTTACTGGATTGTAAATTCGCAGGGTATTAATTCCCGTTTCTCCTGCCTGCATCTGAATTTGTGGAAAATGGATTCCTGGTTCGAAATCTAAAAATTGGCGTGCTAAAAAACAAGAAATTGCCTGCCAGGGCTGCCATAGTTGATGAATCACAAAGGAAACTACTAAAGCTCGCATTCTAAAATTCAAATACCCTGTGGCAACCAAACATCGCATGGCAGCATCCACCATGGGTATTCCTGTCTGTCCTGTTTCCCAGGCGAGTAGATAATCCTGTCGCTTTTCTTTTACCAAAGCATGGTATCCTTTATTGATACTTTCATGTTCCATACGACACTCCATTTCAAACTTTTGAATGAAATGAGCTTGCCAACGCAATCGAGAACCAAATGATGTTAGTGCTCTACCTGTTTTACCTTGTTCTTTTTCCTCTTCTGTTCTCTGTAATACTTGGCGCATTGAAATATTTCCCCAAGCAATATAGGGAGACAATCTACTGCAACTCTTTCTTGCCAGATCGGGTTTAGAAATGTGCTTTTGATAGTTTAAATAACGCCCCCCATAAAAGGAATTAAGATAGCGTAGTGCATTTCGTTCTCCTCCAGGCTGGAACCATTTTGATTGGGTAGTATTTAAATCCATTCCTTCAAACTGAACTTCCAAATCAGAAATAAGCTGTAAAGAAAGTAATTGTCCTTCCGCAGGAGAAAAATTAAAAAGAGGCTGATTCATATGAGCACTCCATAAGTGAATCCATTTTTTTCGATTTGGCAATCTCCGAAATACCCCTTGCTGTAAAAACTCATGCCATACAACACCCTTGGCATTTGCCCAGCGTTTCACCGCTTTATCACGACTAAAAGTAAGGCCAATTCCTGTTTCTTGATGGGAATACAATGTAATTGAATAACGCTTTAAAAGGGTTTCAAAAACTTCAATAACCGAGCCTTTAACACAAAGTACCTGAGTGTTCAAGACCGCTAATTGCTTATTTAAATCAACTATGGATTGCTTAATAAAGTCAAAATGTCTTGGACTGTAATGAAAATCATTCAGCAGGATCTCTTCAAAAACATAAAGCAAAAGACAAGGTGATTTTGTTTCTAAGGCATGGTTCAAGGCCTCGTGATCAGAAAGACGAAGATCTCTTTTCAGCCAAACAACAGAAAGTTCTTTTTTTTCAAAATTCATCAGGCTGAGAAATGATTTTATAGGCTCTTTCTTTAAGCTCGGCCAATTCGGAAGGCGGAATTTTTTCAAGGAGTCGAAGCATCATCGCCATACGATTGTTTTTAGAAAAATATTGCTTTTTATCATCTAAAAAATTCCAATACAGACTGTTGAACGGGCAAGCATCTTCGCCTACACGTTTCTTCTTATCATACTTGCACGCTTCGCAATAATTACTCATTTTATGAATATAAGCAGCCGCAGAAACATAAGGTTTTGTAGCTACGATACCACCATCGGCCCATTGACTCATTCCGCGCGTGTTGGGCAATTGCACCCATTCCACAGCGTCAGCGTAAATCCCAAGGTACCATCGATCTACTTCATCGGGATGAACTTGGGCAAGTAGGGCAAAATTTCCTGTGATCATCAAACGTTGAATGTGGTGAGCATAGGCATGGTCTAGGGAATTTTGAATACTTTGTTGTAAGCAATTCATTTTTGTTTTTCCTGTCCAGTAAAATTCAGGAAGTGGATTGTGATTATTCAAGGCATTCATCTCATGGTAATTGGGCATTTCTCTCCAATAAATCCCTCGCATATATTCTCTCCATCCAATAATCTGTCGAACAAAACCCTCAACTTGTGAAATGTCAATTTCATCTTCATGCTGATGATAATAATCGATCACTGATTGAACAACTTCCAGAGGAGCAATCATTTTGGTGTTGAGGGCAAAAGACAAACGAGAATGAAATAAATTGACTTCTTCTGTATGCATCGCATCCTGATAGGTGCCAAAATACTTCAGTAAATGGTGATTAAAATAATCTAATTGTAAAAGGGCTTCTTTACGCGAGGCTGGATATAAAAATGAATTTGAATCCAGCGTTCCCAGAGTTTGGATTCCTTCTTCATTCAATAGATAAATAAGTTGCTCAAGAGTTGTTGTATCGGATTTGTAAGCTTTTGGAATCTCAGGTGTTCCCTTCCATTTATTTCTATTGTTTTTATCAAAATTCCAAGCACCGCCCAAAGGACTCTCTCCCTCCATCAACAAATTAAAATCCTTTCGTATCCTCCTGTAAAAATATTCCATCACCAATTGTTTTTTCCCTTCAAAAAAAGAAGTTAAAAAAGTCCTAGAAGTCATAAAATGTTCAGTATCCACTGCGATGGACTCAATGGGTAGTGTCTCACAAAAACCACTTAACTGCTGATCAAGTCGGTATTCATCTGGAAATTGATATTCAAATTTAGTTGCCTGATAAGTTTCAATTAAGTGTAGGATGTTTTTGGGAATGTTTTGTTTGTTCTCCTGATGGTTTAATTCCATATAATGCACCCGATGTCCTCGATCTTCTAACTCGACTTTAAATTGTCTCATTGCTTTAAAAAAAGCAACCACTTTCTGCAGGTGATGTGTTACATAATTAGTTTCCTGTTGCACTTCCATCAGGAGATAACATACCGAATCATCTTGTGCTTCAAACCATGAATGATTTATATTCAATTGATCGCCAAGTAGTAATCTTAAAGTCATTCGAACAAGGTATTTTGCAGCCAAAGTTTTTGATATTGTCCCTTGGGATCATATCGTTCAGCTTGAAGTTTTATATTAAATTTTCTATCCCTTGGATCATTTCCAACTCCAGCAACATACATCCAATTTCCCCAATTACTGTGCACATCATAATCGATAAGTTGCTGTTCAAAATAAGCAGCTCCCATGCGCCAATCCATTAACATGTTTTTAGCAAAATAACTGGCTACGTTTTGACGACCTCGATTGCTCATAAAACCTGTTTTTTTTAACTCGATCATATTTGCATTTACAAAGGGTTCAGCAGTTTTACCCTCAACCCATTTGAGAAAAAGTTCAGGTTTAGAATTCCATGAGTACTCCTTCTTCAAAATTCCACCCAAGTGAAAAAATGACTGACCATGTTTCAAGGAAATGTATTTAAAATAATCTCTCCAAATCAATTCAAAAATAAGCCAATAGGTCGATTCATTTTTTTCAACTTCTTTTTCATAGCGCATGACTTCCCAATAAATCATTCTTGCAGACAATGAGCCATTGGCTAACCAAGGTGAAAATTTAGAACTGTAGTGGGTACCCACCAAACCATTTCTTGTTTGTTTATAATAGGAAAGTCGCTTGGTGTTCCAAAAATAATTTTGCAAATGCTCTAGAGCTGACAAGCTCCCTCCCTTGAATGGAAAAACCGAATGTGAATGCTGCTCAAAAGGTGAAAATCCAAAATCTTCTAGTAGAGGGATACCCGGTGTTTCCTCTAATAACGAAAGCTTATCCAATACTTTGGGCTGAGCAAAGCACGATCTAATTTTACTATACTTTTTACACTTTTTTCTAAAGGCTGTAAATACTTGTGGAATCTGCTCGATCTCCATTGGAATATCCTCTGGATGAAATAAGAATTGATCATAGTGAGAATGAATATCCATTGAGTCCGAAAGTCGGTTACAAACCGCATTGGAAATTTCTTTCTCTTCCTTTGTCCACTCTTCTTGAAAGAAAAGGGCACTAGCCTTAAGTTCTTCCATCCAAAGAGGTATCCCCTCTGCTGCTGATCTTGTTTCAACAATCAAAGAAATATTTTTTTCTAATAATTCCGCCTTCAAAGAGTGTAAGGTCTCTAATAGAAAGTGTGTTCTAAATTTTCCTGTTTTCTGAAATCCCCAAACCAAATCCACATAGTCCTTCGGCTCAAAACTGAAGTAAGCAACGACTCTATCGAAATCTTGACACGCTTTGAAAAAAGAGTTTTGATCTTGAAACCGAAGATCATTTCGTAACCACACCAAGGCTGTTTTCATTTGGATTTACATTTTTTGCTACAATATTTAACCTCTTCCCAATCCCGTTCCCATTTTTTTCTCCAACTAAAAGGACGCATACAGGTCAAACAAATTTTCTCGGGGAGATGCTGTTTTAATATTCTTTTCATGAAGCCCTTAAAGCTTCTTTGTAAACAGACAAACAACGCTCACGAGCAAACTTGTGATCTACTATAGGAGAAGGATAATCTGATTCTTGAAAATTGGGTACCCATTTTTGAGTATACTTTAGTTCCTTATCAAATTTTTTGAGTTGCTCAGAGGGATTAAAAATTCGAAAGTAAGGAGCAGCATCAACACCACAACCCGCAACCCATTGCCAATTTCCCACATTGCTTGACATTTCGTAGTCTAACAACTTCTCAGCAAAATAGGCCTCCCCTAAGCGCCAATCAATCAAAAGATGTTTACACAAAAAACTACCCACTAACATTCTAACTCTATTATGCATAAAGCCTGTTTCATTTAACTCACGCATACCGGCATCTACAAGAGGATATCCTGTTTCACCTTTACACCATTTTTCAAACTCATCCGGGTTATTTCTCCACACAATTCGATCGTATTGTGGTTTAAAACTTTGCTGTTGGGTGTGAGGGAAATGCCATAAAATCTGCATGAAAAATTCTCTCCAAATCAATTCTTTGAGAAAGGTGTTATTGGATCGGCTTGAGGATTTGTTTACTAATTTTCGGATACTCACTGTTCCAAATCGCAAATGAGCACCCAAACGTGAAGTCTGATCTAAATGTGGAAAATTACGAGTTGCCTCGTATTCGTCAATTATTGCGTCATCAAATTGATATCGGGGTTGAGCAGTGGAACTCGGTTCAAAACCTAAGTCAGAAAGAGTAAGATCAGGTGTATCTATATTGGAACCTAATTGATCTAAGTGATCCTCTGAGGGATAGAATTCGAGTGAATTTTCCTCAAAATTTTCTAACCATTTTCTCGAGAAAGGAGTATACACTTTATAGGGAGTTCCATCTCCCTTAACGACCTCATCCTTTTCAAAAATAACTTGGTCTTTATACGTTTCGAATTGAATTCCAGCCTTGACTAAAAGTTTTTTTATTTTTTCGTCTCTTTCAGTCGCATAGGGCTCATAATCTGCATTGCAAATGACTTTATCAACATTCCATTGCTTGATTAATTTTAAAAAAATAGCCTCAGGAGTACCATGATATTTTCCAACTGTACATCGGTTCCTCTTCATAGCAACATCTATGGTACTCAAGGCTAATAAAATCATTTCTACCCTAGCGTCTTTCTTGGGTAGTTTTTTAAGTATGTCTTCATCAAAAATAAAAATAGGGATCACCTTATTTTCACCTTGTAATGCATGGTAAAATCCACAATTATCTTCAATTCTCAAATCTCTTCTAAACCAAAATAATGTAATTTTTTCCATCAGCGATTTAGGTTTTTAAATTCCCTATACCGCCATCTAACTGTAATATTCTTCCGGTCATCCAACCGCTATCGTCACTTAACAAATAAGCCGTTGCCTTAGCCATTTCTTCAACCGTACCAACTCGACCGAGCGGATGTCGTTCGTTTGCTTTCTCAAGCTTGGTCTCGTTGTTTAAAAACTTAGAAGCCAAGGGAGTATTTACCAAGGAAGGTGCAATTGCATTGACCCGAATCTTGGGTGCAAATTCAGCAGCTAAGGATCTTGTCAATCCTTCTATCGCTCCTTTTGAAGCTGCAACCGAGCTATGAAATGGCATTCCTGTCTGCACAGCAACTGTACTGTAAAAAACAACAGCAGCATTTGGACTCGCATTCAATAAATTCAAAACAGACTTTAACGCTTTGACTGCGCCGATTACGTTGATTTCAAAATCCGAAGTAAAGGCCTCTGTTTTTAAACCCCGAAAGGGGCGTAAATTTATGGATCCAGGACAGTATACAAAACCATCTAAATTTTCGGGTAGAACAGATAAATCAAGTTCGTCCGTAGTGGCATCAAACGGGAGGTGCTTTACATCAAGATGTGATAAAGATTCATGAGAACGAGAGGCCACATAAACTGAATTTTGTGGTGACAACATTTCAGCTAATGCAAGTCCAATTCCTGAACTCCCACCAATTATTAATATGTTTTTATTTTCAATCATTATATATATTCTCCAAATAATTCATTGAGCGATTGTTTTCTATACTCAAATATTTCCTTCAATTTTGGCGCAACAATAAAGGGATGTACCATTTGTCCTAAAATTCCAAAAGGAATTTTGTAATCAATAATATCTATCATCTCCACTCCATTTTCGATTGGCTTTATAAAATGTTTATGATGCCATAGCGAATAGGGACCGAATCGTTGTTCGTCCACAAAATAATTTCCTTCATCAACGTGTGTTATTTCGGTAACCCATCGTGTAGGGATATTCAAAACAGGAGTCACGATGTATTGAATTATTTGACCTGCATACATTTTTTCAACCGCACCGCTTACAATCTCAAAACCCATATAATCCGGGGTAATGGCCTTTAAGTTCTTTGGATCAGATAAAAAATCCCAAGCTTCCTTCTGCGAGATGGGTAATTTTTGCACTGTTTCCAAGCGGTATATCTTCATAGTGTAAATTTCTTAAAAATCAAATTTACAAAATGTTTAACTATTATTTGTAGAACTTAAACAAAAATTATGTTCAATTTTATAAAAAGATAAAAATCACATGAGATATGAACTAAAAAATTATATTTGAAAAACTTAAAATCTTACAAAATGAAAATATTAAATTACTTACTCCTTTTTATTTGCACTTATGGAGTGGCACAAATTCAGACTCCACAACCTAGTCCCATCACTAAAATTGAACAAGTCGTTGGACTTACCAATGTTTCCCTAGAATATTCACGTCCTTCAATGCGAGGAAGAAAAATTATGGGAGACCTTGTTCCCATGGGAGAGATGTGGAGAGCAGGAGCAAACAAAAATTCAATGATCCGCTTTTCAGATGCGGTTAAAGTGAGCGGTAAAAATCTAGAAGCTGGAACCTACTCCCTTTTTGTTCGTCCAGGAACTTCGATGTGGGAAGTGTTTTTTTACACCCAAATTGAAAATTGGGGACTTCCATCGGAGTGGGACATCAACTCAATTGCTGCAACCGTTGAAGTTAAAACAGAAAAGCTCAGTGATGCGGTGGAATCTTTCACTATTGCCATAGAGAATTTAAGCAATGATGGAGCCAACCTTACTTTCAAATGGGAAAATACACAAGTTAGTATTCCTCTTGAAGTTCCAACCCACTCTAAAACGATGGCATCTATTAAAGAAACCATGAAGGGAGAGCCAAAAGCAGGAGATTATTATAATGCTGCAATTTATTTCAGACAATCGGGTCAAGATTTGAAGCAAGCAAAAAACTGGATTGCAAAGGCGATTGAAATGGATTCAGATAAGTATTGGATGTACCGCCAACAATCCCTCATTTTAGCAGAATTAAATGAAAAAGACGCCGCTATTGCTGCAGCAAAGTCATCCTTAAAGCTTGCTGAAGAAGCTGGGAATCAGGATTATGTTCGTTTAAACAAAAAGTTTATTGAAAAATGGTCTCAATAAAAATGTTAAAATCTTTTTTTTCAACCACCTTCGGGTGGTTTTTTTTATCCCACTACTTCAGCTTTGATTTATAAAGTACATTAAGAACCAGTCCAAAAATTACAAGAAACGTTCCTAATAAATGCAATGCATCATAGGTTTCAGATAAAACAAAAACGCCAAAAAACAGCGTGAATAAAACTTCTACATATTTAAAGGGAGCCACCATATGTGCTTCTGCATTTTGAAATGCTTTGGTCATAAATAATTGCCCAAAAAAACCAAAAAATCCTAAACTTAAAAGCAATAAAAAGTCAGTTAATGTTGGCGTTTCCCAATAAAATAAACATCCAATCCCCCCAACAATAGTAGCTAACAACATAAAATAATGAACCACAACCACAGGATGATCATTTTTACCAATTTTGGATAATACGATATAGACTATTGCCGAAAAAAATGCAGCGAATAAAACTAGAAAAACACCAAAATTAGAACCCGCACTATCAAAACTTTTGATTAAAAAAACACCTGTGAATGCAATGATAAAAAATAGCCATTGAATGGGCTTAATGACTTCCTTTAAAAAGACAACAGCCAAAATCGCTGCAAAAATGGGGGAAACATACCTGAGAGTTACCGCACTTCCGATAGATATATAGTGAACACCCAAAAAAAACAGTATCATTGAAATGACTCCAAATAGAGCACGCAACATGAGTGATTTTTTTTGATTTCCCCATTGAGGAATCCCTTTTGCTTTCAAAAAACTAAAAGTGATAGCCAGTGATCCAATTGACCTGAAAAAAACAAGCTGTAGGGTTGAATAGTCCACTAAAAACTTGACTAATGCATTCATTAACGCAAAAGACAAAGTGCTCAACAACATAAATTGAACGGCTTTAAAAAAGGAGGAATTCAACTACTTTTTTTTACAAAGATGAAAAAATGTCTTGGCTTAACCTGCTTAAATGAAGAAATAAAATTAATGCTATATTCGAAGTCTACATTTAAAACAATCTATTCTGGGAACACTTTCACACACCGATTTTTTTATTGCTGCTTTTTGCGCCTTTCTTTTGGGGGTTTCTAAATCAGGACTCAAAGGAATTGCCGCCATGGTTGTAACAGGCTTTGCCTTAGTTTATGATGCTAGAAATTCTACTGGAGTTTTAATGCCTCTTCTAATTGTGGGAGACATTTTTGCAGTTACCTATTATAAAAGACATGTACAATGGAATTATATCATCAAACTTATACCCTGGATGATCGCAGGGGTTCTTATAGGTGTTGTTGGAGGAAAATTCATTTCTGAGAGTATTTTTAAATATGGTATGGCTGGAATTATTCTTTTCAGCGTAGCCATGATGTGGTATTGGGAAAACAAAAAAGACAAAACCATTCCTTCCCATTGGTCCTTTGCTAGTGCAATGGGAATTTTAGCCGGTTTCACCACTATGGTTGGCAATTTAGCCGGGGCATTTTCCAATATTTACTTTTTAGCCATGCGACTACCCAAAAATGCATTCATTGGCACAGCAGCTTGGCTTTTCTTTATCATCAATACCTTTAAAATACCCTTTCATATTTGGAGTTGGGAAACCATTAATTCTACCTCGATCCTTAAAAGTATTGAGCTCGTTCCCTTTGTTCTTGTAGGATTATTCTCGGGGGTTATTATTGTTAAAAAAATAAAGGATGAAGGCTATCGTAAACTAATCTTACTTTTTACTGCCCTGGGAGGAATCGCTATTCTCCTAAACTAGTCTGTAACATACTGCACTACATTTTTTAAAATTAAAAAATTACTTTCAACTATCCTTTGATGTAAAAAAGACATATCACGATTTAAACCTTGAGGAATTAAAATAGGATCAATAGCAGCTGACCCCGAAAGATGAAGGGCCTTAAATCCCGCCTCTTTAAATTGGACACAGTTCTTTTCACTGACACCACTTCCAGGCATGATTACGATACGCTCACCCAACTTCTTATTCCATTCCTCTAAAGCAGAAAAACCCTGGATGGCTTTTTCTTCTTGGCCCGATGTTAGAACACAATCAAAGCCCAAATCAATTAATTGTTCTAGGGCTTTAAGCGGCTCTTGAACCACATCAAATGCCCGGTGAAACGTAACATACATATCACCCGCTAAGGCTTTCCACTTCTTCAATCGTTTTACATCCAGATTAAATTCTGGAGTAAGTGCTCCAATAACAACTCCTTTACACCCCAATTCTTTAGCGGTTAAAATATCTTGTTCAATGATGGCTACCTCTTCAGGCGTGTAAGAAAAATGACCTTCTCTTGGACGAATTAAACAATGAATGGGGAGCACGTTTAACTTGACCGCCTCCAGTATTAATCCAGCAGATGGAGTCACTCCACCTACTCCAAGGGCAGAACACAGTTCGACTCGATTAGCTCCTGCTTTTGCCGCATTTTTAATTGAATTTAAAGCGGTAACACAAACTTCTATTATCATATTCTTCATTTTAAAACTTAAACAAAATTAGAATAAGTCCTTAAATATCGAATTAATCAAATACTTATTTAGTTTTAAATCAAAATGTTATTATATTAGTTGAGTAATGAGAAGAAAAACTTTTATACAACAAGGTTCATTATTAGCCAGTGGAATGCTCATTTCACCTGTACTTCTCAACAAAAAAAAGAACGCTACTTCAAAAAAAATCATGGCTTCATTCACACCTTATGTTCTCAGCACTTGGAACGTTCCCAGAGCCAATGAAATTGCAGGTGCGGCTTTAGATCGTGGAATTAATGCCTTGGAAGCTGCTGTGTCAGGCGTTGCTTTTGAAGAATCTAATCTTCTTAACACCACCGTAGGGAATGGAGGTGCACCTGACCGGGATGGCGAGGTTACTCTAGATGCATGTGTCATGAACCATAAAGGAGATTGTGGTGCAGTTTTAGCCGTTCAAAATATCACCCATGTTGCCGCTTTGGCCAAAGACGTAATGGAGAAAACCCCTCATGTAATTTTGGCAGGTGAAGGAGCTAAAAAATTTGCCCTTAGCCAAGGTTACACTCCGGAAGACCTTTTATCCCCACAAAGTAAAAAAGCTTGGAAAAAATGGCTGGAGAAAGGAAATTATCAACCAGAAATTAATGTTGAAAATCACGATACCATTGGAATGCTCTGCTCTGATCAAAATGGACACCTTTCTGGGGTCTGTACCACGAGTGGTTTGGCCTATAAAATGAAAGGTCGTGTTGGGGACTCCCCTATTATTGGGTCGGGTCTTTTTATAGACAATAACATCGGTGGAGCTGTTGCAACGGGTTTAGGCGAAGAAGTCATTAAAACCGTTGGAAGCTTTCTCATTGTAGAACTCATGAGACAAGGTAAATCACCTCAAGAAGCTTGTGAGGAAGCCATCGGGAGAATTATAGAAAAGCAAAGTGGTAAACCCGATTTCCATGTAGCCTACATCGCTACAAATAAAAAAGGTGAAATTGGATCTTACAGTATCCATCAAGGTTTTTCCTATAGTTTTTATAAAAAAAACATAAATCAAAATATAATTTCAAAATCAATCTATTAATACTATTCTATGCAAATTATTGAAAACGAAAAGAAATACGATGTCGTAATTGTTGGGTCAGGAGCTGGAGGTGGAATGGCAACTAAAGTTCTTGCTGACTCTGGTTTAAAAGTTGCTGTCATCGAAGCAGGACCTTTTTTCGATCCTGCAAACCCTGCACAACAAACACAACTCAAATGGCCTCACGAATCCCCCAGAAGAGGAGCAGGTACTACCCGTGCATTTGGAGAATTTGACATGGCCTACGGGGGTTGGGAAATTGAAGGAGAACCTTACAATCAGATAGGAGATTCCCAATTTGATTGGTTTCGATCTCGTATGTTAGGAGGGAGAACAAACCACTGGGGAAGAATTTCTCTACGCTTTGGACCTCGAGACTTTAAAGGGAAAGATCGTGATGGTCTTGGTGAAAACTGGCCCATTGGCTATGAAGACATCAAACCTTATTATGATAAGGTTGACAAACTCATCGGAGTTTTTGGGAGTAAGGAAGGAATGTACAATGAACCTGATGGATATTTTTTACCCGCACCCAAACCCAGACTTCATGAATTATATTATAAAAAAGGAGCCGAAAAAGCGGGAGTAAAAGTAATGCCCTCTAGGTTATCCATTTTAACTAAAAGAATCAATAATGAACGGGGAATTTGTTTTTACTGCAGTCAATGTAGCCGTTCATGTTCTGTATATGGTGATTTTTCTGCCGGTTCTTGTTTAATTTTTCCTGCTCAAAAATCAGGCGGGCAAGTAGACCTTTATGTCAATAGCATGGTACGCGAGGTAACCACTAATGATGAAGGAAAAGCAACAGGTGTTTTATATATCGATAAAGAAGACCGTAAAGAGTATCGTGTTTCAGGAAAAGTAGTTGTACTAGCTGCTTCGGCTTGTAGTACAGCTCGAATTTTATTAAATTCTAAAAGTCCTCAACACCCTAATGGATTGGGGAATAGTAGTAATATGGTTGGGAAATATGTTCACGATTCTACTGGAAGTGACCGGATGGCTTTTGTTCCGGACATGATGAATAGAAAACGTTATAACGAAGATGGCGTTGGAGGAATGCACTTATATTCTCCTTGGTGGCTGGATAACAAAAAATTAGACTTCCCTAGAGGCTATCATATTGAAGTTTGGGGAGGACTTGGGATGCCGAGTTACGGTTCCGGATTTGACCCCAATAGCTTAAACAAATATCTAGGGCTCAAAGTTGGAGGCTATGGTAATGGACTCAGAGAAGATGTTAAAAAATTCTATGGATCTGTGATGGGAATGTCGGGTCGTGGTGAATCAATAGCGAGTGTTGACAACTATTGTGAAATAGATCCAACAACAGTTGATGAATTTGGAATTCCTGTTTTACGTTTCAATTATAGTTGGTCTGACTATGAAAGAAAACAAGCCAAACATATGCATGATACTTTTGAGGAAATCATTCATAATATGGGTGGAGTTGTTTTGGGCGATAAACCCGGAAAAGATAAGGATTATGGGTTATTGAATCCAGGAAGGATTATTCATGAAGTTGGAACTACAAGAATGGGGAGCGATCCAAAAAAATCTGTTGTAAATGAATTTGAACAACTACATGATGTAGATAATGTTTTTGTAGTCGATGCGGGACCCTTTGTTTCCCAAGCAGATAAAAATCCTACTTGGACAATTCTAGCACTCTCTTGGAGAACTTCAGAATTTATTATTGAACAATTAAAAAAACAAAACATTTAGTTATGAATAGAAGAGATAGTATACGATCTTTATTTTTAGGTAGTATGGCCGGAGGATTAGCCCTTGAAAGCTGTGTTAGTGCCCCAGAGGAAGTCATCAATGAAAAAATATGGCAATACCAATATGGAAGAACTCCTAAAGAAGCTGCAAGAGATGAAGCTCTTTTGGGACAGCAATATTTTGAAAATACAGAATTAAACACCATTACGCGTTTAGCCAACCTCATCCTTCCTCCTACTCCTGAAGGAACTGTTGAAGAAGCTGGGGTGCCTGAATTTATTGAATTTATGGCGAAAGATTTTCCAGGTCTTCAGACTCCCATTCGAGGAGGATTAATGTGGCTAGATAGTTATTCCAATAGAATTTTTGGTACAGACTTTATTCATAGTACGGAAGATCAACAACATCAAATTTTGGATCAAATTGCTTTTCCAGATCCAAACACAAGCAACCAAAAACAAGAAGTTCAATTTTTCTCCTTGATGCGTAATTTGGTTATGACGGGCTATTTCACCTCCGCAGTTGGAATCAAAGAATTGGGATATAAAGGAAACCAACCCAATGTTTGGGACGGAGTCCCAGACGATGTCCTCAAAGATCACGGAATGTCCTATGATGCATCATGGATGCCCAAATTTGTTGACCAATCCAAAAGAAATGATCAAGCCGTATGGGATGATGAAGGGAATTTAATTTCCTAGAGGGATCCCCTACATTTTAAAAAACCTCAACATGAACAAATTTATTCTTGCTATTGATGCTGGAACCACTAGTTCCAGAGCCATTATTTTCGATGAAAAAGGTTCTACAGTTGGGGTTGCTCAGCATGAGTTCACCCAATATTTTCCAAAAGAAAGTTGGGTAGAACACGATGCTTTAGAAATATGGAATACCCAATTATTGGCCATTAGAGAGGTTTTAAAAAACACAAAAATTAAAGCTTCTCAAATTCAGGCAATGGGTATAACAAACCAAAGAGAAACCACGGTGCTTTGGGACAGAAAAACAGGGAAACCTGTACATCACGCTATTGTATGGCAGGACAGAAGAACCTCCCCAATTTGTGAGGCATTATCAAAAAAGGGGAAAGCTGAATTGTTTTATAAAAAAACAGGTCTCCTACTTGACGCCTATTTTTCTGGAACAAAAATTAAATGGATTTTAGATCAAGATCCAGAAGTAAGAAGAAAAGCAGAAAGAGGTGAACTCGCATTCGGTACCATTGACAGTTGGCTAATTTGGAATTTAACAGATGGAAAAGTTCATGTAACAGATGCTACCAACGCTAGTCGAACACTTTTATACAATATTCACACTTTAGAGTGGGACAAAGAACTGTTAGACACCCTTGAAGTTCCAAAATCACTCTTACCCAAAGTGGTATCCTCCTCCGAGGTAGTCGGTCAGAGTCACTCAGGTCTTTTCGATCATGAAATTTCAATTGCAGGAATCGCAGGAGATCAACAAGCCGCACTTTTTGGTCAAATGTGTATCCATCCAGGGGAGGTGAAAAACACCTATGGCACAGGGTGTTTCTGTATTATGAATACCGGAGAAACTCCTGTCATTTCTAAAAACAGAATGTTGACTACTATAGGTTATCAAATCAATGGCAAAGTCACTTATGCCTTAGAGGGGAGTGTTTTTGTTGCGGGTGCAGTGGTTCAATGGTTACGAGATCAGCTAGAAATTATTAACACCGCTCCAGAGATTGAAGCCTTGGCAGAAACAGTAGAAAACAATGGAGGAGTAACCTTTATTCCCGGTCTAGCGGGTCTCGGCGCTCCCTACTGGGATCCGCATGCTACGGGATCTATTATGGGCATTACTAGAGGAACTCAAAAAGGTCATATAGCAAGAGCAGCACTTGAAGCAATTGCCATGCGTACAAGGGAAATTGTTATTGAAATGCAGAAAGATGCAAACACCACATTTAAAACACTTAAAGTAGATGGAGGAGCAAGCACAAATGATTTATTGATGCAAATCCAATCTGATTTACTCCAAGTAGAAGTGATTAGACCCCAAACCACAGAAACCACTGCCTTGGGAGTAGCCTTTTTTGCAGGATTGGCAACTGGCTTCTGGCCTTCCATTGAAAGCTTATCCTCTATCTGGAAAGTGGATAGAAAATTCACTCCTCAAAAAGGAAGTCAAAATGAAAATGTAATAAAAACTTGGCAACAAAAAATCAGTCAGGTGACCAACGCATAAAGCATGAATAGAAATGAAAACATTCATCAGCTTGATCTTATTGATGAATGGGATGTAATCATTGTAGGAGGAGGAGCATCAGGTCTTGGAGTCGCTGTAGATGCTGCAAATCGTGGATACAAAACGCTTCTTTTAGAAAAAAATGATTTTGCCAAAGGAACCTCTTCCCGAAGTACTAAGTTAGTTCATGGTGGTGTACGCTATTTACAAAATGGCGATATCTCTCTTGTGATTGAAGCCCTTAAAGAGCGAGGGATCATGCGGAAAAATGCACCTCATTTAGTACGTGATCTAAGCTTTGTAATCCCTTCTTATGATTGGTGGAATAGCCCGTTTTATGGATTAGGCCTGAAGGTTTACGATATGATGGCGGGAAAACTTGGATTAGGTCCATCTACAATATTAGATCGTGAAGAAACCTTAGCATTAATTCCAAATGTAAATCAAGAAGGACTAAAAGGAGGAGTGATTTATCACGATGGTCAATTTGACGATGCAAGAATGGCTATCAGTTTGGCATTGACAGCAAATCAAGAAGGAGCATGTTTAATCAATTATATTAACGTTGAAGGAATCATAAAGGAAAACGACCTTATAACTGGAGTAAAGGTAGAAGATCAAATAAGCGGGGAAAAGAAAATGATAAAAGGAAAAGTTGTGGTTAATGCTACAGGAGTTTTTTCCGATGAAATTATTGCTTTAGATCAACCCAATGCCAAGCGGATGATACGTCCCTCACAAGGAGTACATTTAGTTATTGAAAAATCCTTTTTAAAGGGTAAACACGCAATAATGGTTCCTCAAACCACCGACGGGAGAGTGCTCTTTGCCGTTCCATGGAATGATTATGTTGTGGTTGGAACTACCGATACACCCATTAATGAGACGCTAGAAGAACCAGTAGCTTTAGAAAGTGAAATTAAATTCATTTTAAACAATGCCGGAGCTTATATGACCAAAAAGCCAACACGAAAAGATGTTAGAAGTGTTTTTGTGGGATTACGTCCTTTAGCTGCTTCGGAGAATAATAGTGAAAGCACGAAAGAAGTATCAAGGCATCATAAGATCACTGTAAGTACAAGTGGTTTGATCAGCGTTTTAGGTGGAAAATGGACCACCTATAGAAAAATTGCAGAGGATACTGTGAATACCTTACAAGCAGTGGGAGGTTTACCAGAAAGACAATGTAATACCAGAACATTACCGATTTTCGGTTATGAACCCCACTCGGACTGGGAGGATCCCATGCATTATTATGGTACTGAATCTAAAAAAATAAGTGCATTAAATTCTAAAAAAGCAACTACATCGTTGTCTAGAAAATTTTTTATAACCGAAAATCAAATCATTTGGGCCGTACAGGAAGAAATGGCGGTTACCCTTGAGGATATTCTAGCGCGACGGACACGTTGTTTGTTTTTAAATGCATTTGAAACTGAAAAAATAGCCCCTCAAGTAGCTTCTATAGTAGCTGAAAAATTTGGGCATGATGCGTCTTGGATAAAAAAAGAACTTAAAAATTTCAATACTTTAGTCAAAAAATACCAATTATGATTTTAAATCCATACGTTGCCGAATTCATAGGAACTGCGATTATACTTCTTTTTGGAGTAGGGGTGAATGCCAATGTCAGTTTAAAGAAAACACTTGTAGAAGATAAAAGCCCTTGGGTTTTAATAACAAGCGCATGGGGGTTTGCTGTTTTTGTAGCTGTTTTTGTTACTGCCCAATCGAGTGGAGCGCATCTTAATCCTGCAGTTACCTTAGGACTTGCAGTAGCAGGGAAATTTTCTTGGACCCTTGTCCCTTATTACTTTATTTCACAAATTCTAGGAGCCATGTTGGGGGGTTGGCTAGCCTATTTAACCTATATCGATCAATATCGTCTGGCTGAGGATGAAAATACCGTAAGAGGCACTTTTTGTACGGGTCCTGCCATTAGAAACATAAAAAACAATCTATTTAGTGAAGGCATTGGAACTTTCATGTTGGTTTTTGGAGCCCTCTTTATTGTCGGACCTAATATTGAAATAAGCGGCACTGAAGTTCAAAATTTTGGATTAGGAGCTCTGGATGCATTACCGATTGGAATTGTTGTTTGGGTAATTGGTTTAGCCCTTGGGGGTACTACAGGATACGCAATCAATCCCGCGCGAGATTTTGGACCCCGTTTGATGTATCAAATGCTGCCAAGAAAAAACAAAAATGCAGATTGGTCTTATAGCTGGATACCCGTTATTGGTCCTCTAATAGGGGGAGCGATTGCAGGATTTATTTACACTCTACTAGGAGCATAAGAAAACTATTATTTCGCAACATTTACCGCTCGAGTCTCTCTAATCACTGTTACCTTGACCTGACCTGGGTAGGTCATATCCGTTTGTATTTTTTGTGAAATCTCAAACGACAGTCGTGCGGCATGATCATCTGAAACTCGTTCACTCTCCACAAAAACACGTAATTCACGACCCGCTTGAATGGCATAGGCTTTATTGACTCCATTGAAATCGTAAGCGATTTTTTCAAGATCTTTTAAACGTTGAACATAACTGTCTAGAACTTGGCGTCTAGCGCCTGGTCGGGCTCCAGAGATGGCATCACAAACCTGCACAATGGGGGATAATAAAGAGGTCATTTCAATTTCATCATGGTGTGCACCAATAGCATTACATACATCTGGTTTTTCACCATATTTTTCGGCCCATTCCATCCCCAATAGTGCATGAGGGGTCTCTACTTCTTCCTCTGGCACCTTACCTATATCGTGCAATAATCCTGCGCGTTTGGCTAGTTTGGGGTTCAAACCTAATTCTGAAGCCATCACACCACACAACTTAGCCACCTCTCTAGAGTGCTGCAAAAGATTCTGACCATAGGAAGAACGATACTTCATGCGCCCTACGATTTTAACTAATTCAGGATGTAAACCATGGATTCCCAATTCTATAATTGTGCGCTTCCCTACTTCAATGATTTCGTTTTCAACTTGTTTTCGTGTTTTATTGACTACTTCTTCAATTCTCGCAGGGTGAATTCTTCCATCACTGACCAGACGATGCATTGCCAAACGAGCAATTTCTCTTCTTACGGGGTCAAAGCAGGAAAGAATAATGGCTTCGGGTGTATCATCAACAATTATCTCTACCCCTGTTTCAGCTTCAAGAACGCGAATGTTTCGTCCTTCTCTCCCAATAATTCGCCCTTTAACATCATCTGAATCCAGATTAAAAATGGAAACACAATTGTCTATAGCCTCCTCGGTTCCTATTCTCTGAATGGTATTAATCACAATTTTTTTAGCATCCTGTTGCGCGGTTAATTTGGCTTCCTCAATGCTATTTTGAATGTAAGCCATAGCATCAGCTCGAGCTTTATCCTTGAGGCTTTCCATTAATTCACTTTTGGCTTCCTCAGCAGAAAGATTGGAAATTTCTTCTAATTTTTCAATTTGAACTTTTAACTTGGCTTCCAGTTTTTCCTCTTTACTTTCAATCTCAGTAAGCTTTTGAGTTAAGACTTCCTCTTTGCGTTCTAAGTTCCTCTTAAAATCAGTATTTGTCTTATACTCTTTTTGTACTTTATTCTCTTTTTCTCGCAATTGATTCTCAGCCACAACTATTTTTTGTTCTCTGTTGCTAACCTCACGCTCGTGATTCAGCTTCAGCTCAATAAAATGTTCTTTGGCTTGAAGCATTTTTTCTTTTTTCAATGCTTCCGCTTCCATTGTAGTTTTTCGAAGTAAGTCTTTTGCCTCTTTATTGGCATCAGCCATTCGCTCTTTGCTTTTTCCTCTTCCCAACAAACCTCCTAGAAAAAATCCAACAAGAAGAACTGCTAAACCCATTGCGATATACAAAATAATTGAATCCATTATTGTTTTTAAAATTAAAAAAGCCCGTATTAGCTTGCTTTTTGTATAAACTCCTAAAAAATCAAGTTTGAGGCTACCTCACTGGTCAAGGATCTGCTCAAGGCAGCTTGCTTTTACAATGAAAACTCACCTCTCTGAATTAAAAGCTCGTTGAGTTTATCAAAAAAATACTAATACAGGCAGTGTTGTATTATCTTTATTAGAACTTAGTATGCAGCTAAATGAACTTCTATCATATCGATTAACTCCTTTACCTTTTCGTGAGGGTCATCACTTTGAGGAGACTCATTAGTTTTCATTTGTTCCAATTGAGCTGCGTATTGAAGGGCACACATGGCAAGAACATCTTGTTTGTCTCTAACAGCATAATTTTTTTCAAGTTGCAGGATTGTTGCTTCAATTTTTTTTGCTGAAGCTCTTAAAGATGCTTCTTGTTCTGGGGCTACAGATAATGGATATACTCTATTTGCGATTGTAAGCTTTATTTTTAATAGATCACTCATATAATCAATTCATTTCTGAAACCTGTTGAATACAATTTTCAACTTCTTTAATTAAACTATTTATTTTACTTTTCGTTTCTTGTGTTCCTTCATTACTGCCGAGTAAATTATTCGCAATTTTTAATGACTTATTCTCCTCCAGCATGACTGATAACTTTTGTTCCAATTCAACATTTCGAGTTTTCAATAATTCATTTTGTTCTTCAAATCGCACTAAACTTAGGTGATTCCCTTTTAGTTTATTGAGAAGTTCAATGATTTTTTGCTCCAAAAAAGCTATCGATGATTCATTTCCTCGTATCATAAAAGAAGTAATAACTTACTACTTTCACAAAGTTATTCAATCTTTTCATAAAAGTATCGGATGCCTCAAGAGTTTTAATAATTTTAACAAAAAACTTATTTAATTCTTTAGCAAATTACTTTTTAAAAAAATTGATTCTTTATCTTGCTAACAAATACAATAACACTTTTTTTAATTATCAAATCTTATAAATTACCCTTTGCTTTTTCATTTCTACTGAGCCTCATTTTATTGGGTCAAGAAAAAAAGAAGTGGGTTACTCCCCTTGAGATTCCCATTCAACTTTCGGGTACTTTTGGTGAAATACGGAATAATCATTTTCATGCAGGTCTGGATATACGAACCCAAGGAAGACAAGGATTAAAAGTAAAGAGTGTTCAATCGGGTTATATAAATCGAATTAGGGTAAGTACAGGGGGCTATGGTAAAGCACTCTACATTCAACATTTTGACGGAACGACTTCGGTATATGCCCATCTCAAAAAATTTGCCCCAAAAATTGAAGCCTATCTTAAAGAAAAACAATACGAGAAAGAGTCCTATACCCTACAGCTTTTTCCTAAAGAAAAAGAATTAGAAGTGGGTTTGGGTGAACTCATTGGATATTCTGGAAATACGGGAGGGTCTAGTGGTCCTCATCTACATTTTGAAATTAGAGACTCCCGAGACCAAAGCCCAATGAATCCAATGCAATTTCCTTTAAAAATAGACGATACACAGCGGCCGCAAATTCAAAACTTCTACCTCTATTCTGACAAAGATTCCTTCCAATCAAAAAAAGAATATCCGCTTATTAAAAAAAATGATAGTGTCTACACTACTGCGGGTATAAGGATTGGAGGATCCATTCAAGTAGGGCTTCGCCTTTTTGATCGACAAAATCTCTCCTACAATAAAAACGGAATTTATAGTGCTTCGCTTCGACTCAACGGAAATGAAGAATTTGCTTTCAGCATGGACCGTATATCATTTGATGATTCAAAAAGCATCAACTTAATAATTGATTATAAAAATCTAAAACAAAATCGGAATCGAATACAACGATTCGCTTCTCATCCCAAAGCTCAATTCAGTTTTTTAGATCAATCACCTGCAGATGGCACTCTGTATTTATCCCCCAATAAATCCTATCAGCTTCTCATCGAACTCAATGATTATAATGGAAACACAAGTTATATTGAAGCTTATTTAGTGGGGGGAGAAGCCCCTCAGAAAAAAACCGAATTACAAGCCAATCTTCTTGAGCCAATCAAAGATTATTTATTTGATTTTGGAGCTACTTCTGTTTATTTTCCAAAAGATTCCTTTTTTCAAAAGGCTGCAGTTCATGTTGAACAAAAGGGAGATACTCTTATGGTTGGACAAGATCTTGTTCCATTGAAAAAACCTTTTGATATTAATTTCAATGTTTCAGAAATGGATAGCCTACAAAAAACACAATCTTTCATTAGTAAAATTGTTAAGAATAGAAAGCCCGCCTTTTTGAATACAAAAAAAGAGCGTGATCAATGGTCCACAAAATCAAAAACATTAGGCGAATTCATTCTTAGCCGAGACTCTTTGGCCCCTAAAATTGTTCCCCTAAATTTTAAAGAAAAACAATGGCTCTCTAACTACAGTTTTTTAAAATTTAAAATTACAGACGATTATACTGGTATCAAATCCTATCGTGGAGAAATTAATGGGAAATGGATTTTACTTGAATATGAGCCTAAAAACAATACCCTTATTTTTGATTTTGATGAACTTAAATTCGAAACTGCTCTTCATGAACTAATCCTAGAGGCAGAGGACTTTGTTGGAAACAAAACGATCTTTTCAATTGATTTTTATCGAAAATAAAAAAAGGATAGATCCCTATTTCAGAAATTCTTTTAAAACCTGAATTAAATAATCAATTTCTTCTTTAGTATTAAAAATTGAAAACGAAAACCGTAGCGAAGGCCAGTCTGTTGCTGGTGCTTCTTGAATTGCTTTTAATACATGTGAACCCGAATTACTTCCAGATTGACACGCACTCCCTTTGGAACAAGCAACTCCTTTTAAATCAAGATGAAAATCTAATAATAATGATTTATCTGCAGGAATGGGAAGGGCAACATTAACTAATGTATAAGTACTCTTATTTTCCACGCCTGAAAGACCATTAAAAATAACATCTGGAAAAAGTTCTCTCAGTTTTTCAATGAAGTAGGACTTCAATTTATTTACTTGGACTTTCTCTTTTTCTAGACTTACATAGGCTAATTCAAGTGCTTTTTGCATCCCGACTATATTGTGTACTGACTCTGTTCCAGCGCGTAATCCACGTTCTTGAGCCCCACCATGAATAAAAGGCTGAAGACCTGAGTTTTTTCTGACAAAAGAAAATCCTACACCCTTTGGACCATGAAATTTATGTGCAGCTGCCGAAAGAAAATCTACAGGAAGCTGCTCCATGTCGAAAGTAAAATGTCCTACCCCTTGAACAGCATCGGTATGAAACAAAGCATTGTTATCATGACATAATTCACCAACCGCATTTAAATCTAGAATATTTCCAATTTCATTATTGACATGCATCAAAGAAACTAACTTTCTAGAATCGTCAGACTGTAATAAAGCTTTTAAATGATCGAGATCTACGGAGCCGTCTTTTGTCACATCAACATACAAGGTTCTAATACCATTATTTATTTTCAGTGCCTCCATTGCATGCAGAATTGCATGATGCTCAATCTTTGAGGAAATGATGGTTCTAACGCCTAAATCCTTTACCGCACAATGTAAAATCATATTGTCAGACTCTGTTCCCCCAGAAGTGAAAATGATTTCTTGCGGGGCTGCATTCAGTAATTTTGCAATTCCCTTTCGAGCCGTTTCAAGATTGGTTTTGGCCGTTCTTCCAAATGCATGAACGGAAGAAGGATTCCCAAAACAATCCTCCATTACATTAGAAATGATCTGAATTACTTCTTTTCTGAGAGGTGTTGTTGCGGCATTGTCAAAATATACATTCATAGAAAAGTTCTTTAAAAAACTTAAACCTCAAAAGTGCTTAAGGTAGATGTAATGATTTCAATACAATCTTGAAGCTGTTCTTCTGTCATAACTAAGGGGGGCGCAAATCGAATAATATTCCCATGGGTTGGCTTGGCTAAAAGACCCTTCTCTTTTAACTTGATACAGATATTCCAAGCTGTTTTACTTTCTTCAGTATCGTTAATGACAATGGCATTTAAAAGTCCTTTCCCTCTAACTTGTGTTACAATACTAATTGTTTTGATATAGTCCTGCAAAGCCGTTCTAAAAAGCTTTCCCAAATGCCGCGCATTCTGGGTTAATTTTTCATCACGAATGACCTCTAGTGCTTCCATTGCAATAGTACATGCCATCGGATTCCCACCAAAAGTACTTCCATGTTGACCCGGTTGGATTACATCCATAATCACACTGTCACATAGGACTGCTGATACGGGATAAGTTCCACCACTTATGGCCTTCCCCAAGATGAGAATATCGGGACGTGTATAAGTTGCAGCTTGTCGCTCGCAATGTGCGGTACAGCTACAATTTCCACAACTGGCCAACAAAGAGCCTGTTCTACCAATACCCGTCTGAATTTCATCTGCGATCAGTAATACATTATAGTCTGAACAAAGAGATCGTGCTTTGGAAAGAAAATCTTCATCGGGAGTAAAAACACCTGCTTCCCCTTGTATAGGTTCAACTAAAAACCCAGCGATGTTGGGATGTGTTTCCAAAATTGCCTCCAGGGCTTCAGTGTCATTGTAAGGGATTGTTATAAATCCTGAAGCATGGGGTCCAAAATCATTTTTTGATCCTGGATCACTTGAAAAAGAGATAATAGTAGAAGTTCGTCCATGAAAATTCTGAGAACATACAATAATCTCTGCTTTATTCGCAGGAATATTTTTTTGCGTATAACCCCATTTTCGAGTGATTTTTATCGCGGCCTCCACAGCCTCAGCACCCGTATTGGAGGGGAGCATTCTTTCAAAACTGAAGTAGTTTGTCATATACTCCATGTACTTACCCAATTTATTGTTGTGAAATGCTCGAGAAGTTAGCGTTAAAACTTCAGCTTGCTTTTGTAGTACATTTACTATGCGAGGATGACAATGCCCCTGATTCACAGCTGAATATGCCGAAAGAAAATCAAAATACTTTTTCCCATCAACATCCCATAAATAGACCCCTTCCCCTCTTTCCAAAACGGCGGGAATAGGATGATAATCATGCGCTCCGTGAGCATGCTCCAGATCAATAAAATGCTGAGAATGTGTTAAAGTTTCCATATGCTAATCTTTATTATAGCCTGTCTTTTTAAAAAAACAAAAACGCTTTTTCAAAAATACTAAATATAGCCTCCAAAAACCTAAAAGAAATGACGATTTATTTTAGTAAGCCCTTTACATTTGCAGCATGTCAAGAAAAAAAATCGATCGTATTGAAACAGGACTACAAATTGTCGATATCAACGCCAAAGGAATGGGGGTTGCAAAAAGCGATGAGGGAGTAGTTTACTTTATAAAGGGGGTGATCCCCGGAGATGTCGTTGATGTTCAAGTGTACAAAAAAGGAAGGAGATATTTTGAAGCAAAGCCCATTAAATGGATCCAAAAATCGACTCATAGTTCAATTCCACCCTGTCAACATTTTGGCGTATGTGGAGGCTGCAAATTACAGCATTTAGCTTATGAGGGGCAATTAGAATATAAAGAAAAAGGAGTGCTTCATAATTTAAATCATATTGGAAAAATTGATATCGAAACAGTCTTACCTATTGCTCGTGTTGAAAATCCTTATTATTATCGCAATAAAATGGAGTTTTCGTTTTCCAACAAACGCTGGTTAACTACTGAAGAAATTTCAGGTGGAGAGGAAATCGAACGAAATGGTTTAGGCTTTCACAAACCTGGAATGTGGGACAAAGTGGTGGACGTAGAACACTGTCATTTACAAGCGGAACCTTCAAATGAAATAAGAAATGCCATTAAAGCTTTTGCGATTCGGGAACAACTTGATTTTTTTGACACCCGAGAACAGCAAGGTTTTTTGAGAACCCTAATGATTCGAAATACATTAGCTGGAGAGGTCATGGTTTTGATTCAATTTTTTAAAGAAGAGGTAGAAAAAAGAGAATTACTTCTAAACTTTTTGAAAGAACAATTTCCACAGATCACCTCCTTGCTATATTGTATCAATGGGAAAGGAAATGATAGTTTATATGATCAAAACATTATTTGTTATCACGGGCAAGATTTCATCACAGAACATTTGGACGACCTCCAATTTAAAATAACAGCAAAGTCCTTCTACCAAACCAATCCAAAACAAGCTAAAGTACTTTATGCAATTGGACAAGAATTTGCCACGCTTAAAGGAAATGAAATCGTTTATGACTTATATACAGGAACAGGAACCATTGCTTTATCTTTAGCTAAACAATGTGCTAAAGTAATTGGTGTTGAATCCGTTCCTGAAGCAATAGAAGCGGCTAACGAAAATGCTCAATTCAATGCAATTGAAAATGCCTTTTTTGAAGTCGGTGATATGAAAGATTGTTTTAATGATGCGTTTATTCAAAGACATGGAAAAGCGGATGTAGTCATTACTGATCCACCAAGAAATGGTATGCACCCCGAGGTAGTGAAGCAATTGATGAAATTAGCTCCTCCTCGCATAGTATATATTAGTTGCAACAGTTCAACTCAAGCACGTGATTTAGAAATGATGAAAGGAATGTATTCCGTTGTAAAAAGTCAAGCGGTAGATATGTTCCCACAAACTCACCATGTAGAAAATGTTGTACTTTTACAACGCAATGAAATTACATGAGTAAAACCGCTTTTAAATACTGTCTCTTTACCCTTTTCTCTTCCCTGATATTGAGTTGTGAGAAAGATGATATTTGCATTCAAGAGGTTGTTGAAACTCCAGATTTGATTCTTTTAATGTTGGATTCTACTAATGAAAATCAAAGAAGAAGTCCGTCAGGATTTAACATCAGAGCCATTGGTGCTGAAAACGAACTCACTCAATCCAGTGGAGATTCACTTTCACTTCCCCTCAACACTCAGGAAAAAGTAACTCAATTTGAATTCATTTTAAATGAAGGTCTTGAAGATGAAAATATTGATACTTTACAAATCAATTACACAAGAGTCGATCAATTCATCAATAGAGCTTGTGGTTACAGAGCAAATTTCATTATACAAGACCCTGCATTTACACTCCTTAACCCCGGTAATGATTGGGTAAAAGGATTTATCATTTTAAAAGACACCATTACAGATGAAAAAGCTGCACATTTGGGTATTTTGTATTAGTTTTTTGAGTTTTGGATTCTTGGGTTTTGCTCAAAAAAACCAAACAGATGACACTCAAACGGAAGAAGTTCTTGATAGTCCTCTAGCGAAAGAAAAGACCCCTTTGAGCCTTCGTTTCGGTGTGGATTTATTTCGACTTACACGGTCTCAGTTTTCAGATGATTATAGTGGAATTGAGTTGGTTGGGGATTTACGTATTAGATCGAAACTATTTGTTGCTGTTGAATTAGGAAATGAAAAAACAACCAAACAATCTGAACAAGTCAATTTTACAACCAATGGAAGTTATTATAAAATTGGGATCGACTACAATATGTATGAAAATTGGCAAGGAATGAACAACAATGTACATCTAGGGTTTCGAATTGCATCAAGTAACCACAGTCATTTCTTAAATTCTTACACCCTTCTAGACAGAACTCCTTTTTGGCCTAATTTCGATCAAGCAATTGATATGGGATTTGCAACAGGAGATCGACCTGATCTAAATGCCCAATGGTTTGAACTAGTGGCTGGATTTAAAGTCCAAATTTTAAATAATATCTACTTAGGTTTGAGTCTGAGACTCAATCGATTGCTCAATTATACAAAGCCAGAAAACTTTGACACTATTTTTATTCCAGGTTTTAATCAGAAAACGGATGAAAATAAATTTGGAGCAAGCTTTAATTACACCCTTAGTTACAATATACCTTTTGCTTCCAAAAAAAAATAAGCTAGTCGTCTTTAAGCTTGTGAATTCTTTTCGTACCCTCATAGATGGGATAAAGCAACAATCGGGACTCTAACTTTCCATTAAACAATTTAATTTTTCGACTTGGGCGTAAGCCAACATATTTAAGTGCCTCCATATTGGAACTAATCATCCAAGCTTGGGTATTGGGAAAGCTTTGCTTAAAGGCGTCGCCAATCCCTTGATACAGCATATTCATGTCGCCCTCTAAACGTTCACCATAAGGCGGATTGGTAAGTAAGTGTAGAGGACCTTTCGTTTCCTTTTCAACTTGAAAAAAATCTTTTTTCTCAATAGAGACAAAGTCACTCAAATTAGCATTTTCAATATTTTGCAGGGCTTTTTCAACTGCTGAAGGTGCCTTGTCAGATCCTTTTATTTGAATATTGGGATTGTTGATTTTCTTTAACTGGCTGCTTTTAATGGTTTCAAATAAGGCTTCATCCCAATCCTTCCATTTCTCGAAGGCAAAAGATTTTCGATTGATATTGACTGGAATATTACAGGCAAAAAGAGCGGCTTCAATCACGAGGGTCCCACTCCCACACATGGGGTCATAAAAATCCGTATTTCCCTGCCAGCCCGAAAGTTGAATTAAACCCGCAGCCAGCACTTCGTTCAGAGGCGCGATATTGGTTGCGGTTCTATAACCGCGCTGATGCAGTGAAGACCCAGAACTATCTAATGAAATGGTGCACTGGTCATTTTGAATATGTAAATTGATACGTAAATCAGGACGATTCATCTCTACGCTAGGTCGAGCCTCGAATTGATCTCTAAATTGATCCACCAATCCATCTTTTGCTTTTTGAGAAGCATATTGTGAATGGGTAAAAATTTCACCATATACCACACTATCGATCACAAATTTAGAATCTACATTTAAATAATCAGTCCATGGAAAATCATAAAACAACTGATACAGGTCTTGATCACTTTGAACCGTAGCTGTATGTATGGGTTTTAAAATCTTTAATGCAGATCGCAAGCAAAGGTTAGCTTTGTACATAAAGCCTTTATCTCCTACAAAAGAAACGGCACGATTTCCGATTTCAACGTCCTGTGCTCCCAGTTGTCTTAATTCTTTCGCAAGAATTTCTTCAAAACCAAAAAAGGTTTTGGCAAGCATTTTAAAATTTTGTTCCATGAGCCGTTTTAGCCCTCAAAAATACTTTAATTTTACAAACTTATTGAAAGAACAAATAAAGGATGAACATTTTATATTCTTTGGGATTTATTTTACCTTTTATTGGAGCGATATTGGGTATGTCAATCGCTTATTGGGTGCGTCCCAAAACACCCAATGGAATAAAATTAATTTTAGCTTTTAGCGGTGCTTTTCTATTGGGGATCACCATATTTCACCTGATGCCAGAAGTGTTTTCGGACAACGAATTTAATGCCGGTCTATGGATCGTTGGGGGAATTATTTTACAAATCCTTCTAGAATATCTATCTCAAGGAGCAGAGCACGGTCACACCCATTTAAAAGAAAATGATCTGCTTCCTAAAGTTTTATTTATCAGTCTATGTCTGCACGCTTTTATGGAAGGACTCCCTTTGCAACAGCAACCTGAACTTGTTTGGGGAATTTTCATTCATAAAATTCCAATCGGGATGGTGCTCTTTTATCTAGTTTGGAATACAAATAATTCCAATGGAATCAAAATCACATTCCTTTTACTCTTTGCATTCATGAGCCCGCTTGGGAGCCTTGCCTTTATTCAATTTGATTTTTTGAAAATTATGCAACTTCCCATTACTGCTCTTGTGATGGGTATGCTTTTGCATATCGCTACCACCATTCTTTTTGAAAGTAATCAAGGACATGCCTTCAATATCCGTAAACTACTCACTATTCTTTTGGCTTTTGTAATTTCTTATCTGCTCTAGTTCCCACTAATTACATTTATCAAACCGTTTAAGAAATCATTTACATTACTCAATACTTCATTCTTTACCGTTAAGTTTATTTTTTGGACATTCGTTACAAGTAAGAATCAAAACTATATTTACTTGAGAACTAAAATATACCATATAATCCCTAATAACTCCTTTAAAAACATTTACTGGAGGTATAGATCGTTACTTCTTTTCGTTGTACCCTCTCAAAAACTTGCACTCTCTTCTTCCCGTGCTTTCAACACTAAAAACCATCTAGAAACCTCCTTATCTTATACTACTTGACCTATTTTTTTTGATTTTGATTTTTTGATTAGTACGAAAAACCTCACTTGCCCTAAGTGAGGTTTTTTATTGATTACTAAAATCATGAAAAATGAATCAAGGAATATGGAATCGTTTTCTTAATAAGGGAGACTTAACTTTTTAAGTTAAATGGCTAGAAATAGCCCTACTACAACACCCCACATAAAACATTAAAACAATTTCGTCCTTACAAGTTCCTACCAAAAAAAAAGACCCGATCACGATTGTGAACGGGTCTTCGAAGAAGGCGGCGACATACTCTCCCACCAAATGGCAGTACCATCTGCGCTAGTAGGCTTAACTTCTCTGTTCGGAATGGGAAGAGGTGAGCCCTACTGCTATAACCACCTTAATTTTCGTAGCGTTTTTACACTACCTAATAACGTTGACGCATCAAAAAGATGCAATTTAAAAATATAATACTTTGTACTAGTTGGTTTAATTAGCGACAATTTTTTAAAGAAAAAGTGCCACGATAGGCCTATGGGTAATTAGTATCACTCGGCTATGACATTACTGCCTTTACACCTGTGACCTATCAACGTAGTCGTCTCCTACGACCCTTAAAAGAAATCTCATCTTGTGGTGGGTTTCGCACTTATATGCTTTCAGTGCTTATCCCTTCCCGACGTAGCTACTCGGCAGTGCTCCTGGCGGAACAACCGATACACCAGAGGTCAGTCCATCTCGGTCCTCTCGTACTAAAGACAGATCCACGCAAATTTCTAACGCCCACTACAGATAGAGACCGAACTGTCTCACGACGTTCTGAACCCAGCTCGCGTGCCACTTTAATGGGCGAACAGCCCAACCCTTGGGACCTTCTCCAGCCCCAGGATGTGACGAGCCGACATC
>JAQWJV010000026.1 GCA_029248185.1 Flavobacteriaceae bacterium
TTTAAAGACGGCGGATACGGTCATACTATCGGTATTGACGGAAGGTACCGTTTTAAAAAATCCTATACTGCCAGCTTTGAATTTAACAAAAGTATTGTACTGGAACCCAACACAGACTGGATAGAGGAAAATGATCAAATCAGAGATAAAAATACCCAGTTAGATGGTGAAACCTTAAATGGAGATGCACTTTTCTTTTCCCTTGAACGGAATACTAAACACTGGAATACTGAAATTGAATACCAACACTTTTCACCTCACTACCAAACTCCATTAGGGTTTGTTACCCAAAACAGTGTTCGCTTTCTAGAATTTTTTCAAGGTTACCAGCACTTCTTTGACAAAGATGATTTTGTAAAACAATTAGGACTCTATGTGGGCAGCGAAATCAATTACAACTACGACAACTTGAGAAAGTTATTGGATTTCGGAACTGCAATGTTTATCCAACTAAGTGGTAATATCCAAAGTGAGATGAGCTACAATTATACCGTGAATGAAGAATTTGAAGGATTTGACGCGAAAGGCATGCAATAGTTTAGCGCTTTTGTGTCTTACAGTCCCTCTGAATCTGTCCGCCTGGGAATGTTTACAGAATTTGGTGAGTCCATTCGTTATGATTCAGACGACCCAGCCATTGGTGATAGCTTTTTTATTGGAACTTTTAATAATTTTCAAATCACTCCCAAATTGAGATTAAGTCCTTCCCTTCGTTATTCCCAACTCAAAAATAAAGTCGATCAAAGCCTCTATTTCTCTGGATTCATCGCGCGTACCACTCTCAACTATCAATTCAACAATAACCTTTCCTTTCGCGTCATAGGAGAGTTTAATGATTTTGATGAAGCCTATTTCTTCCAGCCCCTATTAAAATGGAATCCCAATCCATTCACCATTTTTTATATTGGGGGAACCAACGGCTATTCTCGTGTAGACGAAAAAAGCCACTATGGAATTGAAAACAGTCAACTTTACTTAAAATTCCAATATTTGTTTAATTGGTAAAACTCACTCCTGATTAAGTGCCTTTTCAATAAGTGTAGCAACATCTATTCGTGCTCCGTGGGGTATACTGTCGGTTACTGTAAGAATTAAAATCTTTTTCCCTTTTAGGTCTAAATAAATTTTTTGCCCATTGGGCAAATCTACACCACTGCGGGAAAAAGGAGTGAGGTTGGGGTTCATCACCCCTGGAATACGCAAAGGCAAACTTTGTGCAGTATTATTCTCTAAATAAAAAGCCCTTTGAGGAGTTAAAGGCTTTATAGATTTCTTTTTTCCAGAACTTCCCTTACGAAGGGCATAAGCCACTTTAATTGGAGCTAAAAATCGATTTTCAAATTGCAAAAATAGCCCTTCATTAACCTCCAACAAAGTGGTAGCTCCTTTTTCAAGCCCAAAGCTTTTGACAATGGAATCAGTCACTTGATCTCGAGCAGATACGCCTACCACAAACTTTGACTCATTCCAAATTTTAACATTAAAGCCTTTGTATAAAGGGTAATTGATCTGAACCACTTGTTTGGGTGGGATAACCAACAATGAACGAGCTTCTTTTTGACCAAAAGCTGCTGAAAAGCTTAAAAAACAAACCAACACTAATTTATTCATACACTAAAAATACAATCTTATCTTTATACTATTTCCAAAATTTCCTCAAATTAGTGATGTCACGACTCAATTACCACTCCTTTTAATTTCAAGTAGTACTTACAAATCCAAAAAGCTACTAAACTCTTTCCGTCTGGAGACGGTTCAAAAATAGATTTTGCCTTCAAAAACCAAACAGATTTTTTCCCCTGGCAGCCGTTAGTACGAAGGGGTGTGATACCAAAAAGGGAGGGTATGCGAAAACTGTTACGTTTGTAGTAGACTATTTTAGATCCCATAGCCTCAAGCTCTTTTATCCTAATTATCCAGATACTCTTATAGCGGATAATTTAGTGGCTTATAAGGTTGTAGTACTAAAGGAAACATCGATTTAAAGAAAAAAATAATTTTGACAGGAGCTCAGACAATTACGCTTTTTTTTCAACAATTAAATATTCCAAACCATTTCTGCTTTTGATTTTTAGGATTTCAATTTCTATTACAAAGCCGGTGATAAAGCTGAAAAAAATGGATATAATAATAGGAATCAGATCATCCAAACTGCTGGATATAATCGCAAAACTATTGGAAAATAATACCGAAATTAAAATGACTGAAAAATAAATCTTTCTTAACACCTATTTCCCACTACAGCATATCTAGTGGACTTGAGATCTTTTCTTTAGTAACCTTGGTTAGATGGGTGTAAAGTTCCGAAGTCTTTATGGAATTGTGCCCTAAAAGTTCTTGAACATAGTGAATGTGAACTCCATTTTCCAATTGGTGGGTAGCGTAGGAATGCCGTAACATATGCGGAGTAACCCTTTTTTGGATATTAGCCTTTTGAGCATATTTTTTAATAAAACTTTGAATACTTTTTGTGGTATATTTTCCACTATACTGCCCTTCAAAAAGATATCTTTTGGGCTGAAAGGATACATAGTATTGACGCAAGTGTTGTAGCAGTGTTTGAGACAAAGGCACCACATGGTCTTTTTTAGCTTTAGCCGCTCGTATATGGATACGCATGGCTGTGGAATCAATATCTGCAATTTTGAGTGTAATAACCTCTGATACGCGCAACCCACAGCCATATAGAATTTTTAAAATACAACTGTGCTTTAGGTTGGTACACTGCTGCAATAGCCTCTTGACTTCTACTGCGGTTAAGTATTTGGGAAGAGGCTTTGGTTTTCGCTTGGGATAAAGCATTGACAACTCCAGTTTGCGGTCATAGTAGAGCAAATAAAACTTGACAATACTTGCTAAAATTTGTTTTTGATAAACAGAGCTAATGCGATCCTTTGTTTGCAAGCAGTGCAAAAAGTCTTGAATTTGTTCAAAGTTCACTTGGGCTAAATCCTTGTGCTCAAAAGCATTGAAGAATTTAGCTAAGGCGTTTTTATAGGTTTTTATGGTTGAGGTTGCATAACGCTGCAGGCGTAATTTGATCTCAAAATTGGAGAGTAGGCTGTTGGTGTTGGGGCACATAACATTCGCTTTAGGTAAATTGATATACGTCTTAAATATACGCTATTTCATTGATTTCTAAAAAGATAGTCCAAATCACTAAAAATGGATATACGAAACTTATAAAAATGGGATATACCCAATGCGTATATTTAGGTGTTGCAAACCATTCGATTCCTAAGCACATACGGAATAGATTTGAATTCAAATTATCTATTTCTCTAGAGTTTATTTAGACCGGTTGCTAACGTAAAATGGTTTGTAAAAATGAATTGAAAATAAGAAAATTCACTAAAACATAAACAGCTGAAAATCAGAGACTGATTTTTACATTAGTCAGAAAAGAGAATTAGCATATGAAAAAACTAATAAGGATTCTACTAATACTTTTACCTATTCTCTCCTGTTCAGAAGACGAGAAAAAGAATGGTAAAGAATTTTTTGTATTTGAGCCTGATATCAGATTATTCATAAGTTATGCATTTATGAATGCGGCTGGATTTAACCATGATTGGAATTATACCATGCATCCGATAAGATTAGAAGTCAGAAATTATCTTGATTCTGTTCTGACTTCAGATTATAAAAAGAAGATTAACCGTTTTTATATTGATATGGGAGGAGGAGATTTCTATGGATACGGGGTGTACGCTTTAAATTCAAAAAATTCACCAAATTTTGGGTTAATTTGCGATACATGTAAAATTGAGACTATTGATAAATTTGTTGGTTACGATACATTGCTACACGATTTTTACAATAGAGCTAATATCCCGAAACTTTGGTCAAAATATAAAGAAGACATTCATGAGATGAATCTGCAATATAAACCATATGCAGAAATTGCTTTGAAACAAATAACAAATTATTGCAGAGTTGACTCAAACTACTATCGAAATATTGCGAAAGGAAACTTTTATTATCAACAGATGCCATTAATGTCTTATTACACCGCCTTTTTTCATGAAACCAGAGATGATTATTGGGTTATCAGTGGCCCATCAAATGGTAAACCCGGACCGGGCGGCTTCTATCATGAGTCCTTGCACAAAATTATCAATCCTATTGTAGAAAATAATTTGGAAGTTAACAAGCGAATTGAAGACCTTGTACCCTTATCACAAGAACAATTAAAAGATAACTACAATAGTATAACATCAATGCTTTGCGAATCGTTTGTACGTGCTATTGATAAAATATTAACTGCACAATTTCATCAAATGAACAATGATAAACTTCGTCAAATGATTGAAGATGAATATAGACTTGGACATATTCTAACATTTTATCTATTTGAAAATCTTCCTAAATATGAAAAAACGAATAAAAAGTTAGCAGAGTATTACCCTGAACTAATTGAAAATATTGATTTGGAATATGAAAAATCAAGATGGATTGCTTATTGGAAAAATCAAAAAGATGGCCTAAATCGCTGAAAATGGCACAACAATTGAAGCTCAATAATAGAAATACTATTAAATAGATTTTTAATACATAACATCCCAAATAATATGAAAAAAACCATTCTAGTTTTATTGATTATTCTTTTAAAAAGTTGCTCTAGAAGTGAATTGAACACTGAATTTGATGCGAATTTTGATGTGTTTTTAATTACCTATCATGAATCACTCAATTGGATTAATTATGAATTCGAGGCCACCCTAGATCAAAATGGAGAAATCAATTCAAAAGAATTTGATGTAAACTTTGATACACTCGAATTTAAAACAAAACAATACACTATCTCAGAGGAAGATTTAAAGGAAGTTTTAAACAACGCTTAAACGATTTGACCAAAATAAGTTTATCCAAACAATATGGCTTTGATACTGAAGAGGAAGTGATAACGGATCAGTCCATTAGGACGATTAAATACATAACTGAACAAAAAACAGAGGAAATCTCTTTGTATTATCCTAGAGAAAATGAGATGCCCCAAGAATTGGAACTGTTTATACAATTGATTGAACGTCTTATTAGATAAAAAAAAAAGACCCGATCACGATTGTGAACGGGTCTTCGAAGAAGGCGGCGACATACTCTCCCACCAAATGGCAGTACCATCTGCGCTAGTGGGCTTAACTTCTCTGTTCGGAATGGGAAGAGGTGAGCCCCACTGCTATAA
>JAQWJV010000038.1 GCA_029248185.1 Flavobacteriaceae bacterium
AAGATACAATCATTTATGAGAAATATTTTAACGGTTTTAGTAGAGACTCCTATTTCCATTCTCAATCTATGGCAAAGTCTTTTATATCGTTTTTAATTGGAACCGCTATTGATGATGGCTTTATAAAAAGTGTAAATGAACAAATAACAAATTATATTCCTGAACTTTTAGAGCGAGATTCAAACTTCGAAAAAATAACCATCGAACATTTACTTGAAATGCGTTCTGGGCTTGAGTATAACACAAATCATATACCCTTCACTAACATTAATTCACCTTGGAACGATGAAGCTGTTGGTTATTACCACCCAAATATTCGGAAGTTGTTACTTGAGAATATTGACATCTCATCCGAACCAGGAAAAGATTTTCAATATTCTAACTATAATACAAGCTATTTAGGATTGATTCTTGAAAGAGCCACCAATTTAAGTGTTTCCAATTATCTGGAACAAAAATTATGGTCAAAAATTATGGAGTATAATGCGCTTTTCTCTATAGATAGTAAAGAGTCTAATTTTGAATATATGCCAAGTCGTTTGATTGCCCGAGCGATTGATTATGCTCGTTTTGGTCAGCTTATGCTCAATGAAGGAAATTGGAATGGTAATCAGATTGTATCAAAGAATTGGACCCTAAAATCTACACGAGAAAATAAATCCATTCCTCGTGATATTTATCCAAAATGGTTTGGAGGAAGCGACAAAAGAATTTATTACAATTATCAATGGTGGGGTCACGTAAATAAAGACGGTACTTATCACTTTTATGCAAATGGAAATCTTGGACAGAACATCTACATTATTCCCGAAAAAGAAACTGTAATTGTTCACCTCGGCAATTCACTTCAATATTACAGTAGCGATTTTGATTTATGGAATGTTGCTTTACAGTTGAATTAGAATATTATAATTGTTCGCACGAACTTTTATAATATTCTAATAAAAAGTGAACACCAGTGTTCATTTTTTCTATAAACCTCCAACATTAACTAATTTAAATGCAGATTTGTACCATCGGTTCGGTATAACTTATATCTCCCTACAAAAGGGATAAGATTCATCCCTACGATAGGGACGACAAGAAATTAAAATATTCGTAACTAATTGATAAAGAGGGTGCTAAAATAAAAAAATACATCGGTTTGGGTTCCGTCCAGACCGCACAGTTAGAATTATAACCTTCTCATTTTGAGGAGGTTATTTTTTTTAAAGGTGTTCCAAATGAGGATGAGTACTACATATTAAGATTTGTTCGCACGAACAGAAGTCCTCAAAACAATATATAATTTGTGATTTCACAACCCAAGAAACCTTTCCCATGATGAACAAACAATATAATTGGTCTCAGTTTTGAAAGTAAAACTAAAAATCAATATTATTTGTATTCTAATATTAATTAGTTTTTAAGGTCTTGGTCAATCAAAGGACACTGAAATAAAAAATTCCCTGAATTATCTATGCCAAAATGATTTTTATTGACATTCATTATCCTTACCTAACTAAATTATTTAACAAACACAAAAGCGAATACTGATCTCCCTTTACACGAAACAGGGTAGATAGAATTCTCTTTTTTGTACTTCTATTTCACTCCTTCACTTTCTCCCGTTTGGCAATCCGTTTATAGTATTGGAATGCTATCTGCTAGAATACTTTTACATGATATCAATAGTGAAGAAGGAATCGATTTGGAATTACGATGCGAAGTTTTCAAAACAGAGTTGGTAGTCAGAGGTACATCCAAAAACATTTAATTCATATTTTCTTATGTTTGTAAATTATATAACCTTGCAAACGTTTGAATAGAAATTCAGGGGAAAACTCCTTAAACTATGAATATTTTATTGTTTTTTTATCTAAAATTTTCTGTTTTGAATTCACAGCAATTATAGTAGAATATGATGATTTCGCCTAAAGAATTTTATGATAAATGTTATGGTAAGTATGCCATGGCGGCTGTGAATGTTTTCACTTTGGAGCAAATTCATGGTTTATTTAGGGCTGGCGAAAAGGCAAATGCACCTTTTGTCGTGCAAATGACCCCTGTGGCAAGAAATTATGCGCATTCAGATATGCTATTGGCCATGATTGATGCGGCTGCCAAAATTTATCCAAAAGCAAAATATGCTGTTCATTTGGATCATGGAACCGAACCTCATGCTTTAGATGCAATTGATTCTGGTAAATACAATTCAGTAATGATTGATGCTTCACACGATAATTTTGATAAAAATGTAAAGAGAACCAAATCTATAGTAGACAAGGCTCATGAAATGAATGTTTTTGTTGAAGCTGAATTAGGAGTTTTAAGTGGTGTAGAAGACGATATCTCTATAGATGAAAAACATGCAAAATATACACAACCAGAAGAAGTCGTTTCTTTTGTTGATTTAACCAACTGTGACAGTTTAGCGGTTGCAGTAGGAACTAGCCATGGAGCTTATAAGTTTTCTGGAGGGCAAGGAATTCAATTTGATATTTTGAAAAAAATTCAAGAAAAACTTCCGTATTACCCAATTGTTCTTCATGGTGGATCTGCAGTGAATAAAGAAGAAATTGTTAAAATCAATAAAAATGGTGGAAAGTTACTTGAAGGTGCCGCTGGGGTAGATCCAAAAGAAATTGTCAAGGCAATCAAATATGGTGTTTGCAAAATCAATATAGCAACAGATTTAAGACTCATTTGGACCCGAGTTCATAGAGAGTTTTTTAATGAAACCCCCGATTTGTTTGATCCCATAATTCCCGGAAAATTATATATGGACGCTTATGAACAATTTATGTTAGAAAAGTTCGACCTTTTAGGAGCAACAGGTAAGTCAAACCAATTTATTTAAAAATTAAACTTTTATGAGTACTGAATCCTATTTATTACAAAAGCCAAATAAAGAATCAAAAGTTTATCACAGCATAACTCCTGAATCTGCGAATTGGAATCATCTCTCTTTTGAAGCTAGAACAATGAGTTTAGGGGATGTTTGGGAGCATAATACTGAGGAAAATGAATTAGTAATTGTTTTGTTAAGTGGAAATTTTAAAGTCAATAGTACTAAAGGTAGTTGGGAAACTATAAACGGTAGAAAAGATGTCTTTAGCGGAGTTGCCCACACTTTATATTTACCAAGACATACAAAGTTTACTTTAGAAGCAACAAGTGAGAATTTGGATATAGCATATGGATGGTGTGAATCACCTGTCGATTTCCCAGCAAAGTTTGTAACGCCCGAAGATACACCTGTGGTGATTTTTGGTGGAGATAATGCTACGCGGCAATTTAACGATTTAGTGCCTCCAGGATTTGGATGCCATAGTTTGGTTTGTAGAGAAGTATATACACCCTCTGGAAATTGGAGTTCGTACCCTGCACATAAACATGATGAGCGCATATTAGATAATGAAGGTAATGTATTAGAACCCATTCAAGAAGAAACGTATTTCTATAAATTTGAGAAAGAAAAACCCGGAGCTTATGCCATTCAGCAGGTCTACACTCAAGATAGGTCTTTGAATGAAATAGCCAAGGCTAGTCATGATGATGTTATGATGATTCCCAAAGGGTTTCATCCCGTTGTAGCAGCTCATGGTTTTAATTGCTATTACCTTAATTTTTTAGCTGGAACCGATCAGTGTTTAGCGAATACCACAGATCCAGACCATGAATGGATTTACGATTCTTGGAAATCTCAAGATGATCGCCTGCCTCTAGTAACAGCAGAAATGAATAATACAAAATAATACAAGATAGATGAAAGACAAGAAGTTTGATGTTATTACTTTTGGAAGGTCTTCAATAGATCTATACTCGCAAGACGTTGGAACTACTTTTAACGACATTAGTGGTTTTGATGCATTTGTGGGTGGTTCTCCTTTAAATATAGCCGTTGCACTTGCTAGATTAGGATCTAATGCAACTTTACTAACAGCTGTTGGAAATGATAAAGTTGGAGAATTTATAGTAAATTTTTTAAACAAAGAAAATGTAAATACGCACTGTATTCCTGTAAAAAACACTGCTAGGAGTAGTGCCGTAGTTCTAGGAATTGAACCTCCAAATAAGTTTCCTTTAGTTTATTATAGAGATAATGCTGCCGACAGTCAGGTAACTATTGATGATGTTCAAAACTCAAATGTTCAAGATTATAAAATTTTACTAATCAACGGAACAGCACTTAATATTGAACCAAGTAGAAGTAGTACCTTTTACGCTACCGAAGTTGCCGTTAAGAACAATGTAGATGTGGTTTTAGATTTAGATTTTAGAGCAGATCAATGGCATGACTACAGAGCTTTTGGATTAACGGTACGAGCGATTCTTCCTAAAGTTAAAATTGCTATTGGAACCGAAGAAGAAATATTAGCGGCAACCTTATATGACTCTTCCCAAGTAGTTATAAAAGACCAACAAATATCTGCTCCAGAAATTAAAGGTGATATCGACGCGTCTATCCGTCAATTGTTTTCCTCTGGTATAGAAATTTTATTAGTAAAGAGAGGTGAAGATGGAGTGAGTATTTACAAAAAAGATGGCAGTAGAACAGATGTTCCAGGGTTCCCAGTTGAAGTGTTAAATGTATTAGGAGCTGGTGATGCTTTTGCTGGTGGGTTTTTATATGGGTACCTTCAAGGCTGGGACTTATATAAAGCATGTAGAATGGGGAATGCCAGTGGAGCTCAAGTAGTGACTAAAAAAGGATGCGCCAATTTTATGCCAACCTTAGAAGAATCATTAGTCTTTATTGAAAAACATGGTGGATATTAATTTGAAAAAAAAGGATTAAAAATTGAAATATTTTAACAGTCCAAATAAATAAATTTAAGAAAACAATTAAACAAATTCCAAATGGAAATTTTAAAAAATTATATAAACGGTGTTTGGGTAGATAGTAAATGTTCGCATACCATAAATGTTTTGAACCCAGCAAATCAAGAGGTTTTAGCTAAAGTTCCATATGGTATAGACACGGCAAAAGATGTAGATACAGCTTCAGAGTTTGCCTTCAAGGCATATAAGGTATGGAGTAAGGTTCCTGTGATGAAACGTGTACAAGTGCTGTACAAATTAAAATCTCTTTTTGAGGAGAATATTGGAGAGATAGCAGAAATAATTACCAAGGAATCAGGTAAGACAAAAGGAGAATCCTTTGGGGAAATTCAAAGAGCTATAGAAAATATTGAAGTTGCCTGTGGAACACCCATGCTTATGGCAGGAGATGTTATAGAGGATATTGCAACGGGGATTGATGAAATGATGATTAGACAACCCATTGGAGTTTCAGCATGTATTACACCCTTCAACTTTCCTAGTATGATTGTTTTTTGGTTTTTGCCCTATGCAATAGCCACAGGAAATGCGTTTATTGTTAAACCTTCGGAAAAAGTGCCATTAACCATGATGAAACTTTTCGAATTAATTGATCAGTTGGATTTGCCTAAAGGCTTGATAAGTCTGGTTCATGGTGGTAAAGAATCGGTTGATGCCATATTAGAAAATCCAACCATTAAAGCTGTTAGTTTTGTAGGAAGCACGCCTGTAGCAAGGTATATATATTCGAAAGGAACAGCCAATGGAAAAAGAGTACAAGCACAAGGTGGAGCTAAAAATCCCGTTATTGTTTTACCTGATGCCGATATTGAAATGACTTCTAAAATTATAGCAGATTCTGTTTATGGTTGTGCTGGTCAGCGTTGTTTGGCAGCCTCTACCATTATTACGGTAGGAGATGATAAAAGAGAAATTAAAGAGGCTATATACGAAGCCGTAAAATCAAGAACAACTGGATACGGATGGGACGATAATGTAAGTATGGGACCTGTTATCACTCCTGAAAGTAAAAGCAGAATTACAGGCTTAATTCAACAAGGACTAGATGAAGGAGCTACGGCGCTTCTTGATGGAAGAAATACATCAATTTCAGGGTATGAAAAGGGTAACTTCATTTCACCAACCATCCTAGAAAATGTTGCATTAGACAAAGGTTTGATTAAAACAGAAATCTTTGGACCGGTAATGAGTCTTATTTCAATGAATGATATAGAGGAAGCTTTAGAGTTTGTAAATAGTGGGAATTATGGAAATATGGCTTGCTTATTTACAAGCAGTGGTGCTAGTGCAAGAAAATTTAGAAATGAAGCCGATGCTGGAAATATTGGGATTAATATAGGTGTAGCTGCACCTATGGCACAATTTCCATTCAGTGGTTGGAAAGATAGCTTTTTTGGAGATCTTCACGGTCAAGGAAAACATGCTATTGAGTTTTTTACTCAAACTAAAGTAGTTATTGAACGGTGGCCAAATATTTGGTCACGTAAATTTTAATATGATCAAGATCGCCAACGCCCCTTGCTCATGGGGAGCCTTAGAATTTGATTTGGAAGAGAAATCGGAAGAAATTGGTTTCGATCAGGTTCTTGATGAAATAAAGGAAACTGGGTATATCGGAACAGAGCTTGGAGACTGGGGATATATGCCTACTGTTTCAAGCCAGTTATACAATGAGATACATAAAAGAGGACTGGAGTTGTTAGGAGCTTTTGTGCCTGTGGCTTTGGCTGATATTACAAAACATGAGGATGGGGTTTTGTCAGCTTTAAAAGTTGCTGAATTAATGTTTAATGCAGGATATAAAAATGCACTTATTGTTTTGGCAGATGACAATGGAACCATTTCTAAGCGTACTCAGAATGCGGGGAGAATACTCCCAGAGATGAGCCTTTCTAATAGTCAATGGAAGGTCTATGCTCAAGGCGCAGAGAAAATAGCCAAAGCAGTAAAGGATGCTTTTGGAATTCGGACTGTTTTTCATCATCATTGTGCTGGTTATGTAGAGACACCTGAAGAAATTGATAAATTATTATCATTGACGGACCCTACGTTATTGGGTTTATGTCTAGATATGGGGCATTATGCTTTTGGAGGAGGTGATCCAGTGAAGGCACTAAAAACCTATTCTGATCGCATATGGCATGTCCATTTTAAGGATTTTAGTCCAGATATTGCCAAAGCGTCTAGGGATGCCAATGGAGACTACTTCGATGCAATTAAGAGAGGTGTGTTCTGCGAGCTAGGTAAAGGCGAAGTGGATTTCGAGAGTATTGTTACTTTGCTGCATCAATTAGAATACGATGATTGGGTGGTTGTTGAACAGGATATATTGCCTGGAATGGGAAACCCAAAAATTTGCGCTCAATCCAATAGGGATTATTTAAAAACATTAGGATTATAAATAACAGAATATCCATGAAGAAATTAAAATTTGCCCTAGCGGGTCTGGGAAGAATTGGAAAAATACATTTAGATAATTTACTTCAAATGAATAATGTAAGAGTTGTTGCTGCGATGGATCCTTTTGAAGAATCTCAGGTATATGCCAAGGATAAAGGCGTAGCAAATGTGACTTCCACGTTTGAAGACATGTTAGCTTCTACAGATATTGATGTAGTTGTTATTTGTTCGCCTACAGACACACATGCGGATTATGTAGAAATTGCAGCTAAAAAAGGAAAACATGTTTTTTGTGAGAAACCATTAGATTTATCTCTGGAAAGAGTAGTTGAAGTTTTGGATCTTGTAGAAGATACGGGAATAAAATTAATGATTGGCTTTAATAGACGTTTCGATAAAGAATTTAAAAAGGTTAAAGCTTTAGTAAGTCAGGGAGCCATAGGGGAACATCATTTGGTAAAGATTACTAGCCGTGATCCTGGTGCACCACCAGTAAGTTATATTGAAAAATCTGGAGGCTTATTTTTAGACATGACCATTCACGATTTTGATATAGCACGTTTTATTGTAGACAAAGAAGTTGAGGAGGTGTATGCTAAGGGTGCTGTTCTTGTCGATTCTGTTATAGGAGATGTGGGAGATATAGATACAGCGGTTATAACCCTGACCTATACAGACGGAACGATGGCTATAATTGACAATAGTAGAGAAGCAGCTTATGGATACGACCAGAGAGTTGAAGTATTCGGCTCGAAAGGTATGGTTAAGGCAGAGAATAATTTACACGATTCGCACCAATTATTTACAAGCCAAGGAAGTCAAAGGTCCTTGCCTTTGTATTTTTTTCTAGAACGCTATGCAGAAGCTTACAAGACAGAAATGAGTGATTATATCCAAAGTTTAGAAAATGGGACTCCTGTTCCAGCCAATGGAAACGATGGGCTTCAATCTTTAAAAATTGGATTGGCGTCAATAATGTCACTACAAGAAAACAGACCCGTTAAACTGGAAGAAATTAACCAATTTCAGAGCATTAAAATGTTAAAATAAAAACGATAGAGCTATCATTATGATAAGCTATCTAGTTCGTATGTAGTAATAAAATCAGCAAAACAAATGAAAACAATACGATTAACTGTTGCCCAAGCTGTCATAAAATATTTAAATCAACAATACGTAGAACGGGATGGTGTTGAAAATAAATTTTTTGCTGGTTGCTTTGGTATTTTTGGACATGGAAATGTTGCTGGTATGGGGCAGGCCATTCAACAGCAGAATGATTTAAAGTACTATCAGTGCCGAAACGAGCAATCTATGGTGCATACAGCTGCGGCTTATGCAAAAATGAAAAATCGATTAAGCACTTTTGCTTGTACCACTTCAATAGGACCTGGAGCCACCAATATGTTAACTGCAGCCGCTGGAGCTACTATTAATCGTTTGCCAGTACTTTTAATTCCTGGCGATATTTTTGCTGGAAGACATGTTGCTCCAGTATTACAACAATTAGAGTCTCCCAGTTCACAAGATTTTTCTGTAAATGATTGCTTTAAGCCGATCTCCAAGTATTGGGATCGAATCAATAGACCTGAACAAATAGTATACGCCCTTCCAGAAGTTATGAGGGTATTAACGTCTCCATCAGAAACTGGAGCTGTTACTCTGGCGATACCACAGGATGTTCAAGCAGAAGCCTTTGATTATCCAGAGGAGTTTTTTGAGAAAAAAACGTGGAGAATTATGAGGCAAAGACCTGATGTTTATCAAATTAAAAGAGCAGTAGATCTAATTAAAAAAAGTAAAAAGCCTCTAATAATTGCAGGGGGAGGAGCTCATTATAGTGATGCTTTGGATGTTTTAAAAACCTTTGTTTATAAAACTCATATTCCTGTTACAGAGACTTTTGCTGGTAAAGGCGCTTTACGGTTTGACGACCCTCATCAATTAGGTGCCGTTGGAGCCACAGGAACGCCTGGAGCGAATCAAATATCAGAATCAGCAGATTTGATTATTGGTTTAGGAACACGTTTTAGTGATTTCACAACAGCTTCTAAAACAGCATTTCAAAATCCAAATGTTAAATTTGTGAATATAAATGTTGCTGAATTTGATGCAGCCAAACATGGAGGACTCATGTTACAAGGAGATGCAAAAGCAACACTAGAGGAATTGTTAGGATTATTGGATGCTTATCAGGTTGATGAAGATTATAGTAATAAAGTTTCTGAATTCAATCGATCTTGGGAGACAAAAGTTTCCGAAATATATGATTACAGGCATGAGAACCTTTTAAGTCAGGGGGAAATTATTGGTGCTGTAAATGAGTTTGCAGATGATAATGATGTGGTGCTTTGCGCTGCAGGTAGTTTACCTGGTGATTTGCATAAGTTATGGAGAACCAAAAGTAGTAAAAGCTTCCATTTGGAATATGGATATTCTTGTATGGGCTATGAAATTGCTGGAGGACTTGGAGCTAAAATGGCTGATCCAAGTCGAGAAATTTACGTAATGGTCGGTGATGGAAGTTATTTAATGCTTTCTCAAGAAATTGTAACATCCATTCAAGAAAATTATAAAATCACCATTGTTTTAATTGATAATGATGGCTATAAAAGTATTGGAGCTCTTTCTCGTAGTTTGGGAAGTGAAGGGTATGGTACCCGCTTTTTATACAGGAATCCAGACTCTCAAAAGATTGATGGTGATGATGTGACTTCTCAAGCTATTTTGCCAGTCAATTTGGCTGATAATGCAAGAAGTTTAGGTGCACATGTTATTGAATGTACAGATTACACAAGTTTAACAGATGCATTAAAAACAGCAAAAGGCATTGATAAAACCACTGTTATTTATACCACCTGCGACAGGTATCATGGAATTGATGGGTATAGTTGGTGGGAAGTTCCTATCGCGGAAGTATCCGATATGGAAACCGTTAAAGAAGCTTACAGGGATTCTTTAGAACGAAAAAAGAAACAGAGATTCCATCACTAGTTAATAATCTTAAGAGATTTTAATTTATGCTCAACAATAACTAAAATAATCATATGTATACTGTTTTAACTTTTATTGGATTCATCGCCTTTGTAGCCATTTACTCTTGGTACAAACTCAGAAATGAAAAATTGGATTCTCAAGATGGCTATTTTTTGGGAGGACGAAGTCTAACAGGAATTGTTATTGCAGGGTCTATGCTATTAACCAATATATCTACTGAACATCTTATAGGCATGAATGGTTCTTCCTATAAAAATGGATTCATCATTATAGCTTGGGAAGTTACATCGGCTTTAGCCTTAGTTGTTGCTGCTGTTTATTTTGTGCCCAAATATTTAAAAATGGGGCTTACAACCATTCCCCAATATCTTGAAAAACGTTTTGATAGTTCAACTAGAACATTGGTTGCTCTTTTCTTGATGGTTTCTTTTGTTGTTACATTATTACCAATAGTGCTTTACACGGGAGCTATTAATATTGAAAGCATTTTTAATATTTCGGAAGTTCTTGGAATGTCTCAAGATCAAGGCCTTTGGGTAACTGTAATTGCTATTGGAGTTATTGGGTCTATTTATGCCATTTTTGGAGGATTAAAAGCAGTAGCAGTTTCAGATACCATAAATGGATATGGGCTATTAATTGGCGGACTAGCTATTCCTCTAATCGCACTTATCAGTATTGGTGATGGTAATCCATTAACAGGTTTGACTAAAGTCTATCAACATAGCCCAGAAAAATTTAATGTTATAGGAGCAAAGGATTCCATAATGCCTTTTGGAGTACTCTTTACAGGGCTAATTATTAATCAGTTGTACTTTTGGAGTATGAACCAAACCATAATCCAACGAGCACTTGGAGCCAAGAATTTAGTGGAAGCTCAAAAAGGACTTTTATATACAGGCTTTTTGAAAATATTTGCACCTATCATTATAATTTTACCTGGAGTTATTGGGTTCTATTATTATGGAGATTCCCTTTTTGAAAATCAAGATATGATATACCCTGAGCTTATCAAAAAAGTACTTCCTGTGGGACTTGTAGGCTTATTTGCAGCCATTATAATGGGAGCTGTATTAAGCACATTCAATAGTGTTCTTAATAGTGCTGCAACTATTTTTAGTATAGATATATATAAAGAGCACTTTGGTAAAAACTGCACAGATAAAAAGCTAGTAAAAGTTGGAAAACTAACCTCTACAGTTTTAGCAATTTTCGCGATTATGGCCGCACCTATGGTGGCTAACGCACCAGATGGTCTCTACCAGTTATTACAACAATTAAATGGTATTTTCTTTATTCCAATTGCTTCTATCATTTTAGCTGGATTTTTCCTGAAGAAAGTATCGGCTACTGGTGCCAAAGCAGCTTTGTTTGTAGGCCTTGGTTTTTATATTACAACCACTTTCATTCTAAAAACAGATATTCACTTTGTTCATATTTGGGGGATTGAATTCCTAATTAATTTAGCGGTGATGTTTGGTGTTTCCTATTTTTACCCTCAAGACAAGGAATTTAAGGCTATAGATCTACATATATTAGATATGAAGGAATGGAAATACACTAAACACCTGTCTATTGTTCTTTGTTTTGTGACCCTATTGATTTATATCCTATTAGGACAAAACTAATAAAACATTCAAAATTATAAGCTTAGGAATATAATGGAATAATTAAATGGATGTTACTCGTGATACTAAAAATAAATAATAAGTACATTATTTATAAATGTATCATTATCGATTGTGCTGGCACTTAATTTACACATTGACTTGTATACACCAACAGTTGGTATTATTTTTTTTGTGGGCAGTGGTATTACTAAAGTTTAGGTAACCCAAGTAATAAAATCCTTTTTGCCTTCTTTATTACTATGTAAAATTAACCAAAACGATAAAAAGTGGGATATTTTTTATTAGAACGGGTATTATTAAGTTATCTTTGAAATCCGATTTTTAGTACTCACAAGGCATAGAGTGTACTGAAAGAGTATAAAAATCTACAAATTTATTCGTCAGCGAGGGAAGAGCAGACATGTAAAGGTTCGATCCGTAGGGGATTACAAATGGGTTCAAGTCCTGTCCAAACCGCTTAATTTAAGAAGTTGTGTGTTGTTAGCTTGACAAATGTCAATATTAGCAACTGATGAGAAGCTTTCCTTTAAAAGGGAGAGCTTTTTTTGCTTTTATATAATAAAGGCTATATTAATATCATCAGCAAAGAAAGTGCGATTCCCCCCAGTGTAAAGTAAATTGCCTTTTTGAAGATGTCTGTCTGCGGAAGAAACATCCAGTAGGATGAAAAGACGAAAAAGAGTAAGGCAACTCCAAAGAATACATTTAAAAAATAAAGAGGTGTTGATGAAGTGGCCTTATGCATCCCTTCAATTAACCCAAGTATTTTTGGAGGTTTCATTTGGATGTACTTAAGGTCACCAGTTTCTTTATTGTATTCAATATTTTTGGCTCCACGGATCATAGGAGGCTTTTCTAAGTCTTTTTCTATAGTTTTTTCTACGACTACCTCTTTCTTGAAATACGCTTTATCCCTAAAGGTTAGCGTAATACCACTTAAAGCATACATGAACATAATACCGGCTAAAAAAAAGCCTAAATATCTGTGGTATACTCTCATTTTATTACTGATATCTCGGTTATTAAGTTTCATGATTGTGTTGAGTTTTTTATATGATTGACAAAAAAACAAAAAAAGTTTGAATCTAAATTCGGTTATAAAAATATTATTGAAATCGTTTTTTGGGAAGAGACTAAGAATTTAAATAGTCCGATCGGATCATTTTAGCTGTTTTATGATTGCCTGAATGATTCCATCCCGGAGGGTAGAATATATATTTGAATTTATTGATAATACCTGGGGCATAAAATACATCTTTGCATAAATTGATGATTTCACCAAAATAGACATCAATAAAATTTCCTGATTTTATTTCCCTTGTTACTCCATACTCAATCGCTATCGAAGTATCTTCTTCTTGATAGGTTCCAAAAATTCGATCCCAAAAATTCAATAAATTACAGTAGTTAGTGTCCAGATATAATGGATTTTTTGCGTGATGTACTCGGTGGTGAGAAGGAGTGAGAATGAGCTTATTTAAAAATCCTAAACGGGCATCTTTCATTAAATTTTCTCCTACGTGGATAAACGCCCCGTAGGTTCCGTCAATGAACATAATCGTAAACAACATAATTGGATTGACTCCCAAAAAGATACAAATGGATGTTCGAATAAAATCGGCGTAGGGTCCTTCCAAAAAGAAATGCGCGTGAGAGACACTCAAATTCATTTCCTCCGGAGAGTGGTGTGTTGCATGAAGGCACCAAAACAAGCGAACTTTATGAGCTAAGAAATGATAAATAAAATGCGCAAATTCCCAAACGATATATCCATATATAAACCAATACCAAGTATTGGAAGTTTCAAGGAGTGCCAGAGGCTCAAGTAAACCAATACATAGGGTTACCATTCCAATAGAGATAAATCTACCTACGATACGATTGAAGAGATAAATCAAGAAAATTACTTTGTATACCTTGGTTTGGGGCTTTTTATAGATAAAACCTAAAAATAATTCCAATACCAGCAACAATGGAATAATGGGAATGATTAATGCGACAATACCATCATAACTTAAAAATTTATCGAACTCATTGGTTTCTAATATGCTCAGAAATTGATTGACTCCAAAAAAACCAACAATTTCATTCCAGAGATTTTTTACTATTTCCATTGTTACTTAAAAAAAGATTAATCATAACAAGTTAAAAAATTTTTAAACCTTCACACATTCATTTTGTCTTAATATGGTATGAGTTGAATTAAACAAGCGAAATTCAAGGATTTTATTTCTAATTTTGTAAAAAAGTTAAACAAAATAGCAACTATTTTATTTGGATAATAAAGTATTGATTCAAAACTCCATAAACTAATTTTTTCTTCAAGATATAATGACAAAAAACACATCACTTAAAAATCTACGGAAGTGGATTTTATTCTTCCTTGGGATTATCATTTTAATTGTTTCGTTTAAGTTATCTCAAGCGATTGCTAACGGGAATGAAATTAAAAGTCCAGAAGGAAAAAGTTCCATAAAAGAAGTGTACACGCTCGAGGTAACAAATGGGAGTTACCAAGTAGAAATACCCTCAAATGGGGTTTTGGAAGCTTACAGAAGGGTTAGTTTAACCTCAAGGGTACAAGGAGTGATGCAAACCATTAAACCCCTGTTTAAGACGGGACAGAAATATAAGGCTGGACAAACTTTAGTTCAAATAGATGCTTCTGATTATCGTGCAAATGTCAAAGCACAAAGGGCGTCTCTTTATAATCTCATCACTTCAGTTCTCCCAGATTTACAATTAGATTTTGAGGAGGCTTATGTGCAATGGAGTCAATTTTTAAAGAATTTTGACATTGAAAAACCAACACCTTCCCTACCAAAAATGGAGGAAAAGGTTCGTCTTTTTGTGTCAGGAAGAGGATTGATTTCTTCTTATTATGCCTTGCAGAATTTAGAAAAAAACTTACAATATTATAGTCTTAAAGCCCCTTTTGACGGGGTGCTAGTAAGTGCTAATATGACCGAGGGTTCTTTAGTCAGACCGGGACAGCAAATGGGAGAATATATTGCTACAGATTTATATGAGTTAAAAGTTTCTCTTCCGAAAACATTTATTCAAAAAATTGAAGAAGGGGCTAAAGTTGCTTTAAAGTCGATTGATACAAATCAAACGTATGAAGGGACTGTGGCAAGAATAAATGCCAAAGTGAATACCCAAACTCAATCAGTCGAGGTTTTCATTCGTGTCAGTGACCCTGAATTGAAGGAAGGGATGTTTCTAGAAGCGAATATTAGCGCCAACACTTTTGAACAAGTTTTTGCTCTAGATCGTGGTTTGCTAAACGGAGATCAAGAGTTGTTTGTGTTAGAAAATAATGCACTTCAGCTTAAAAAAGTTGAAGCCATTCATTTCACGAGGACTTTGGCCATCGTGAAGGGTCTTGAAAATGGTGCGATTATTATTGCCCAACCTTTGATCGGTGCCTATAGTGGTATGGAGGTAATTTCAACAGTTTTACCCATTGATAAATAACAAAGGATGAGAAAAATAATCAATTATTTCATAAGATATCATGTTGCGATTAACATCGTTATTTTAGCTTTTCTGCTTTTTGGATTGATTGGAGCGCTATCACTTAAGTCATCTTTTTTTCCGCTCTCCGAATCACGAATTATTCAAATTACAGCTGTTTATCCCGGAGCTTCTCCTTTAGAAATGGAGGAAGGGGTAATCTTAAAAATTGAAGATAATCTCAAAGGACTTATCGGTGTTGAAAGGATTACGTCCATTTCAGGTGAAAATTCAGGTTCTATCACCGTAGAAATTGAAAAAGGGAGAGATATTAATTTTATGCTTTTGGAGGTTAAAAATGCAGTCGATCGTGTCCCCAGCTTCCCCACTGGAATGGAACCGCTTGTTGTCTCCAAGAGGGAGGAAATTCGTTCCACCATTAATTTTGCCTTGGAAGGTGAAAATGTACCCCTTTTAGATTTAAAAAAAATCGGAAGACAGATTGAAAACGACCTCAGGGCCATTAAAGGTATTTCCCAAATCAATGTTACAGGATATCCAGCTGAAGAAATAGAAATTGCAGTCAATGAAAGTAAGCTTATGGCATATGGCTTAACCTTTACATCCATTGCTCAAGCGGTAGCTAAATCGAATATTATTGTCACAGGGGGTCAGGTTAAGACAGATACAGAAGAGTTTTTAATTCGTGCCAATAACAAATTTTATTATGCAGATGAATTGTCCAATATTGAGGTGCTTGCTTTAGCTGATGGCACTAAAATATTCTTGAAAGATGTTGCTGATGTAAAAGATAGATTCTCAGAAACACCCAATAGAACGTTTATCGATGATAATATTGCTGTAAACATCACAATCAACTCTACCAATTCAGAAGATGTAATTTCTTCAGCCGAATCAGTTAGAAACTATATTGAAAAATTCAATGTTGAGAATTCAAATTTAAAGCTTCAAATTTTAAATGATCAGTCTGTTGTTTTGACAGAACGAAATAAACTATTGATAGAAAATATCTTTCAGGGAATGCTTTTAGTATTATTATTTCTTTCAATTTTTCTTAATTCAAGACTGGCTTTTTGGGTTGCTTTTGGTCTCCCTGTTTCGTTTTTGGGGATGTTTATTTTTGCCCCCTTGTTTGGGGTAACCATTAATGTATTATCAACTTTTGGGATGATTATTGTGATTGGAATTTTGGTGGATGATGGGATTGTCATTGCTGAGAATATATATCAGCAATACGAAAAAGGAAAGAGTCCCTATCGTGCTGCGATTGACGGAGTGATGGAGGTTATACCTCCAGTTGTTTCTGCAATTGTAACGACGGTATTAGCCTTTTCTTTATTCTTATTCCTAGACAGTAGAATTGGTGAATTTTTTGGAGAAGTTTCGGTAGTAGTAATATTAACACTTGTCATCTCTTTAATAGAAGCACTAATAATCTTGCCAGCTCATTTGGCCAATTCGAAAGCCCTAGTTTTAAAGAAAAATAAACCTAAGACCTTTATTGCCAGAGGATTTTCTAAACTTCGAGAGATAAATAAAGCTGGAGATGAATTCATGCGATCTATGCGGGATGTGGTGTACACCCCGGTTTTGGCTTTTTCATTAAAAAATAGGCTGCTTGTTTTATCGCTTTTTTTAGGGGTATTAATGTTGACTTTTGGTTCTTTTGGTGGTGGAATCATTCGAACTGCATTTTTTCCTACCATAGCAAGTGATCGAATCCAAGTTACTTTGGTAATGCCCAATGGAACGAATGAGAAAATTACGGATTCAATCATCAGTTTGATTCAATCTAAATCTAAAATCGTTGATGCTGAATTTGCTGAGAAGTATTTAAAAGGAACAGACAAAAAGCTTTTTGTCAATGCAATCAAAACTCTTGGGAATGGTTCTTCACGTGCAAGGCTAACGATTAATTTACTTCCCGGTGAGCAGAGACCAGATGCTGTCAGGGCAAATCTAGTTTCCTCACGCATTGCTGAATTGGTAGGCCCCATCATTGGAGTGGAGAGTGTCGTTTATGGTTCTGGAACAAATTTTGGAGGAAGTCCCGTTTCCGTCTCCCTTTTATCTAATAATATTAATGAGTTAAAGTCCGCAAAAAAGGAACTCAAGCAAAATTTACTTTCCAATGAATTTTTAAAAGATGTAACGGATAATGACCCAGCGGGAATAAAAGAAATTAGACTTGAGCTTAAGCAAAATGCGTATCCCCTAGGTGTCGACTTACAATATCTTATGAGTCGAGTCAGGGCTGGATTTTTTGGTGTTCAAGCCCAACGATTTCAAAGAGGTCAAGATGAGATTCGTGTATGGGTTCGGTATAAAAAAGAGGATCGCTCTTCCATTACAAAGTTAGAGGATATGAAAATTGATTTGCCCAATGGGCAATTGGTACCCCTCAGAGAAATTGCAAATTATACCATAGAAAGAGGCGATGTCTCTATCAATCATTTGGACGGTAGAAGAGAAATTCAATTATCTGCAGATTTAAAAAATGCAGAGGAAATTTCAGCTACAGATATTATGACTGACCTACGCACCAATGTTATCCCAGACATTCAAAATAAATATCCCTCTGTCAGTGCCTCTTATGAAGGTCAAAATCGAGAGGCCAATAAATTAGCAGCATCACTAAACGTGGCAGGGATTCCCATTTTAATTCTTATTTATATGACAATTGCGTTTACGTTCAGGAGTTTTTCGCAACCCGTTTTGTTGTTCTTATTGATTCCATTAAGCTTTACGGGAGTAGCTTGGGGACACTGGGCACACGGTTTTCCAGTAAATATCATTTCACTTTTAGGAGTAATTGCCCTGATTGGAATTATGGTAAATGATGGTCTTGTGTTGATCGGGAAGTTCAATAATAATTTGAGACAGGGGTTGTCTTTTGACCGAGCACTTCTTGACTCAGGAAAATCAAGATTTAGAGCGATATTCTTGACTTCTGCTACTACAGTTGCAGGATTAACCCCTTTAATCTTAGAAAAAAGTAGGCAAGCACAATTTTTAAAACCCATGGCCATTACCGTTTCTTATGGTATTGCTTTTGCCACTCTTTTGACACTGATCGTTTTGCCTATTTTTCTATCCTTAAATAATGAAATCAAGGTTTATGTTAAATGGTTAATCGGGGGAGTATTTCCCTCCAAAGAGTCTGTTGAGCGAGCCCTGATTGAAATGGAGGATAACAAGAAAATTACAGAAGGAGAATCATTAAATACAGAAGAAAAATGAGATTAATAACACTTTTTATTTTTTCAAATCTGATCTTTATTCCGCTTTTTGGTCAACAGCCTCTCTCAAAGGAAGAAGCTTTAGAAATTGCATTAGAGAAAAATTTTGGAATTCAAGTCTCTAGAAATAATCTTGAAATTTCCGAAAATAATAGCAGTATTCTCAATTCAGGGTTTTTACCCACAATATCGCTGAGCGGAGGAACAAACTATACTTCTTCTAGCGCAGAGATCGAATTTCCGGGTCAAGTTTCAGAAGATGGTTCACAACGACCAAATTTGAATTTAGACAATCAGGAATCACAACGCTACAATGGTGGGGTTAACCTAAACTATACTCTTTTCGATGGTTTGGGTAGAAAATTCACCTATAAAAAATTAAGAGAGCAATATGCTTTGAGTGAACTGCAATTGCGAGAAACGATTGAGTTTACTGTTATCCAATTGTATAGTGTGTATTTTAATGTAGCCCAACTCACAGAGTCAAAATCAATTTTTATGCAAGCTTTGGAAGTATCTAAAGAACGTCAACTTAGAGCAGAAAGTGCATTTAAATTTGGTCAATCCAATAAACTTTCTGTGTTAAATGCCCAAGTTGATGTTACTAATGACAGTATCAGTTTACTGGAAGTTTCACAACAATTGGATAACGCCAAGCGCGATTTAAATTTATTACTTAGTCAATCTATGGATACCCAATTTGCTGTGTCAACTCAGGTTGAATTTGTGTCTGAGATTGCATTGGAAGAGCTGCTTTCTAAAGCGACAGAGAACAATGTTAGTTTGCTTAAACAAAAACAGAATACACAGATCAACTCCTATGATATTAAAGTGAGTCAGTCAGGATATCTACCCACCGTTGGTTTGGTTGGTTCTTACGGATGGAATTTAAATAAAAGCCCCGCGTCTGCCTTCTTTCCGGGATCCAATAACAATTCTTTTTCGATGAGCTTTGGTGCCAATTTGAGTTGGAATTTGTTTGATGGTGGAAGGTCTATGACTCAAGTTCAAAATGCGAAAATTGCGTTGGAAAATCAAAAAATTCTAACGGAGGAGACCCAACTCACTTTTGATCGTGATTTGTCAAATGCATTACAAAGTTTTAACAATGCTAAGCAGATTTTTAGCATTCAAGAAAAGCAGGTAGAAACAGGATCCTATAATTTTGAACGGTCTCAAGCACAATATAATTTGGGATCCATTACGGCAATCGAATTTCGTCAGGCTCAAATTAACTTGAGAAATGCTCAAAACCAAAGGACTTTAGCAAAATATCAAGCTAAATTAGCAGAATTACAAGTACTTCAGTTAAGTGGGCAATTGTTAAATATTTCATTATGAGTAAGAATCAAAATAGGCATTATTAAGTTTACAAATTCATGAATGAATACATTCTAAACTTTTTGCTTTACTAAATTCTAAAATTCTAACTAAAACCTCAATAATTCGACCTTTTCCATCTATTTATTTTATAGTTTTGTGCAAAATTAAAAAACAGTACTATGGCTTTTGATATTGACATGATTAAGCAAGTTTACAGTCGCCTTGCTGTGCGAGTGGCTGAAGCAAGAAAACTCACAGGACGTCCGTTAACGGCAACAGAAAAAAACCTCTACTCGCATTTGTGGAATACTTCTGAAAAACGAGCATTTACTCGTGGGGCTGATTATGTTGATTTTGTACCTGATCGAATTGCATGTCAAGATGCTACAGCTCAAATGGCCTTGTTGCAGTTCATGCAATCTGGAAAAACCAAAGTTGCTGTTCCCACAACAGTTCATTGTGATCACTTAATCCAAGCCAAGGAAGGTGCCGCTCAAGATTTGAAATCTGCCAACAGTACTTCAGCAGAAGTATTTAATTTTTTGGAGTCTGTTCCAATAAATATGGAATTGGTTTTTGGAAACCAGGAGCAGGAATTATCCATCAAGTTGTTTTAGAAAACTATGCTTTTCCGGGGGGAATGATGATCGGTACGGATTCTCATACCGTAAATGCAGGGGGACTTGGAATGGTTGCTATTGGTGTAGGAGGAGCAGACGCTGTGGACGTTATGGCCGATATGGCATGGGAGTTGAAATTCCCCAAACTGATTGGTGTTAAGTTAACAGGAAAATTAAATGGCTGGACCGCTCCTAAAGACGTTATCCTAAAAGTAGCAGGTATCTTGACTGTCAAAGGGGGAACTGGAGCGATTATCGAATATTTTGGGGATGGGGCAGAATCTATGTCTTGTACCGGAAAAGGAACCATTTGTAATATGGGAGCTGAGGTTGGTGCCACGACTTCTACCTTTGGATATGACGAGTCTATGGAGCGCTATTTAAGAGCTACCGGAAGAGATGATGTAGCCAATGCTGCCAATGAGGTTAAAGAACATTTAACAGCAGACCCAGAGGTTTATGCAGATCCTGAAAGCTATTTTGATCAGGTCATTGAAATAGATTTATCTACTTTGACCCCTCACTTAAACGGTCCCTTTACTCCTGATTTAGCAACGCCTGTTTCAGAAATGAGTAAAGTAGCAAAAAAGAATGGCTGGCCTTTACAGGTTGAATGGGGATTAATAGGTTCGTGTACAAACTCATCCTATGAAGACCTAGCCAGAGCCGCCTCTATTGCAAAACAAGCGGTGGACAAAAAACTCGTCACTAAAGCAGAATTTGGTATAAATCCAGGTTCAGAGCAGGTGCGATATACTGCCGAACGCGATGGATTACTTTCCATTTTTGAAGATTTAAATGCTAAGATATTTACTAACGCTTGTGGTCCTTGTATCGGTCAATGGGCGCGTGAAGGAGCTGATAAACAAGAACGGAATTCGATCATTCATTCGTTTAATAGAAACTTCTCAAAACGAGCTGATGGAAACCCAAATACACATGCTTTTGTGGCTTCTCCAGAGATGGTTGCAGCAGTTGCAATTTCGGGGAGGTTAGATTTCAACCCTATGACTGACGCTTTAATTAATCAAGAAGGGGAAGAAGTTCAACTGGATCCACCCACGGGAGTTGAATTACCTCCTTTAGGGTTTGATGTGAAAGAAAACGGATACCTTGCCCCACAAGAAGACGGGGCCTCTGTTGAGGTAGTTGTTAAGGAAGATTCGGAACGTTTACAATTACTATCCCCTTTTCAAGCTTGGGATGGTAATAATCTGATGGGGGCTAAATTATTGATTAAAGCCCAAGGGAAATGTACCACAGATCATATCTCTATGGCAGGTCCTTGGTTGCGTTTTAGAGGTCATTTAGACAACATTTCAAACAACTGTTTGATTGGAGCGGTAAATGCTTTTAATGAAAAAACAAACTTTGTAAAAAACCAACTCTCGGGAGAGTATGGGGGAGTTCCCGATGTGCAACGCGCTTACAAAGCTGCGGGTATCGAAAGTGTTGTTGTTGGGGATCATAATTATGGAGAAGGTTCTTCGCGAGAGCACGCGGCTATGGAACCCCGCCATTTGGGTGTCAAGGTAGTATTGGTGAAATCATTTGCCCGTATTCACGAAACAAACTTGAAAAAGCAAGGGATGTTAGGTATCACTTTTGCTAATGAGGCCGATTACGATTTGATTCAAGAAGATGACACCTTTAACATTGTTGACTTGGAGTTATTTACTCCCGGGAAATCGATTAATATCGAAGTGATACATGCAGATGGAACTACGCATACTATTGAAACAAATCACACCTATAATGCACAACAAATTCAATGGTTTAGAGAAGGTTCTGCTTTGAATTTAATTAAGAAACAAAACCAGGCTTAATTTCCAAGATTTATATTAGAAATTTAACCAATAAGTAAGCTTCAGGTTTATGGACCTAAACACAGGCCCGAAATCTTGTGTGTAATAATTGTCATTATATACTATATAAAGATCTGAGAGAGGAGCAAAGCGCCATTGTATTCGAGAATTTATTCCAAAATTAGTTGTCAGATTACTGTATTGAATTAAAGTGGACCAAAATAATTTTTTATTGAGTGTCAATTCAAATTTTGGACTAATTAAAAACAGATTAGCCGTGGGATAGGGCTTAGGTAATTCAATCCGGTTTAAATCCCAAAGTAAACTGATTACTGCTATGGGCTGAATTCTGTAGTTTGCATTTCCTTTGTATGATAGTCGAGTTCCATTAAAAAAAGTACCATAAGAAACTTCAGAAGTAAAATTAAATGATTTTGCATAGGGTGAAAGATAGCGAAGCCCCCATTCGCCAAAGTTGTATCCTTTAGCCCCTGGCAACGGGGTGCCGTTTTCACTTCGAGTAGGATCAAAGGTACTTGACAAGTAAATGTATTGCGTGTTAGAACTTAGTTCAAGTTGAGATTGATTTTTAAATTCGATTTGGTATTGAAACCGAAAGACATGATCGGTTTTTTGATAATTTAAATCTTGTTGAAACCACATCAAATTGAGAAGATCAATTTGGTGAGAATTGATTTTTCCTGTTTTGGGATAAAAATTGCGAACGGCATTCGTTCCGGACTTAAAAATCCCTGTTCTGGGGATAAAGCCCAGGTCAGATCTAAAGTCTTGATCGACATGAACCCAGTCAGAGGCAAATCGCCATATCCGGGTGTTATATGCTAAATTGGCTCGTGCCGATAGATTTCCATGGGCATCATCAGGTTGAATGGATTTGTGAGTATAAAATTTACCCAACCATTTATTGTTGGCAGAATTTAAATTATAATCTAAACCAATTACACGATTGAAACGATTTGAGTTTTGTACAAAGTCGTAGTTTTTAAAAGTTTGACGATTAACCACAAACAACCCGATTTGTGATTGCCCAAATACTTTACGCTGTACTGCAAACATTGAATTGTTATTGGAAGCAATTTGGTTTGCCAGGTCTTCTTGATTTTGAATATTTAGCACGCCAAGACGCCAATTTTGGTCTAATTTACCGCTAAGCCGAACCCCTCCTAAAATGTTGTTTTGAATGGTGTTTCCTTCAGGATCTTTTGCGATTCCTATGCGCCTTGAAAAGAAGGGAATGGCATCTCTAAAACCACCAAAATTTCCAAATAAGTCGCCATTATCAATAAAAAATTGTCTTTTTTCGGGAAGAGAGATTTCAAAACGAGTAAGGTTGGTAATGATGTCATCTACTTCAACATTTGAAAAGTCAGGATTGAGTGTAACATCTAAATTTAAACTATTTCCAATGGGAATTTTTAAATCCCCTCCTACACTTACTTTCTCTACATTTGGATTTCCAGAGAAATCATTGGATATAATCCCATTGACATAAGGAATAAAATAAACAGGTGTTTTGCTTGCAGCTAAGGGTTTTTCGAAAACAAGGGTGCCATAATACCCAATGTTTATTGGAATTTGGTTTTGATCTACTTGCGTCCAAATACTTCTCTCGTTAGATTGTAAATCATAACGATAGGATTGAAACCCCCATCTTCGACTTCCTTCGGGATATTTAATTGAACTAAAAGGAATTGCTATTTCAATGATAAATCGATCTTTGAGACGAACACATTCAGATTGCCATTTGGTGTCCCAGGTGAGACTGAATCCATTGATGGACGCCCCTCTTTCAGAAATTAAACCTTCCCGTTGAACTCCATAAGCACTAACACCAAACAAGAATGCATTTTGACCGTCTCTAAAGGTGTCAAATAAAAAAGTAACGTTGTCATTGGTTCGGGCACTAAAATCACGTCGTAAAGAGCTGACAATAAAATTTTCATCAATCGCTTGTGCTTCAATTCCAATGAATAAATGGGTGTCATTATAAACGAGTTTGACACGGGTATTATTAATGGATTTGATAGAATCTGTGGGAAAGAGTTGCCAAAAGTTATCTGCATAATTTGCTTCTTGCCAAAAAGCCTCACTTAATTCTCCATCTAAATGAATCTCTTGAGCAATTTTTTTTACAAAAACCGTTTTATCTGATCCTTGAGCCCAAGCATAAGAGGTAGCTAAAAACAGCATGAAAACCAGTAATCTTTGACGCAAACTTTGTTGGATAAATTGTATTTAAAAATAAAGAATAATTATAAACTTAAATTACATTTAGATGAATATTTTTCAAATGGATTTTTCAGCAAACATTCGTATGACAGTTGTGATTCCGTTATGGTATTTTCCTTCGGAAAGATGAATTTTTTTCTCATTTAATTCTGTAAAAGTTAGTTGCCGAAAGTCATTTTTTAATTTTCCTTCGCTGTATAATTGTGTTTCCATTTTGGGTCCCCCAACTGCAGGATTTTGGAGTTGATACTTTGGGTGATTTAGACTAAAGGCCTCTAAAATGACATGCCCTCCATTTTTTAATAGTTTGGATAATCGATTGTGATTTTCAAATCGAACTGAATCGGGAAAATGGACATAGATTAATCCGATGGCATCAAAAAAATGATCTGGAAATTCAAGATCACTTAAAGAGGCTATTTGATACTGAATGGAAACACCCTTTTCTGTGGCTAATTGGATGGCTTTTTTATGAGCTATTTCACTAAAATCATAGGCATAGACTTCCCAGCCTAAGGAGGCTGCATAGACGGCATTTCTTCCTTCCCCCTCTGCGGCAAGTAATATTTTACCGGGACTAAGCGTATCGATTATTTGTTTAAAATAAGCATTGGGCTCTTTTCCATAAGCATAGATTTCATCTGTATAGCGATCTTCCCAAAAAGCTTTCCTACTCATTTGATTTTGTTTAAGCTTCAATGAATTTACGAAAGGGTCATAAGCTGTTCAAAAAAACCACCAATTTCTTTTTCTCTGTCTATAAAATGGATTTCCAAAATCCAGTTACGTTCTTCCCCCTTTTGATCTAAAGCCCGCATATCAGTTGTGTTTTCTGGATGAATATAGTTGGTTTTATCTTCTTTTTCTAAACGTTCATGAGGAAAGTGTCCAATCAAATGTCCTGCAATATCTCCGCCAAATTCCCAGCCATATTTCTTGGCAAGGGTATGGCAGTATTCATACAGTTGTGCTCCTGTAATGTTTTTTTGAGTGTCAAAATATGCTTTTCCATCCCACCAAGCACGTTCGATATCATGGGCTAATTTGGTTTTGAGAGGATCATTTCCCAGAACATACGTTCTGCCAAAATCCGCTTCCCATTCTTCGAATATAGGGCCAAAATCGATGAATAAAATATCCTCTGGCTGAAGGCTAAGATTTTCAGGGTTTTCATCGTAGGGTTTTAAGGTGTTTCTCCCTGCACGTACAATTCGCTTATGCCAATATTTTTCTATTCCAAACAGCTCAAAAGCTAAATTAAAAATAGCGGTATTGATTTCTTTTTCTGTTTTTCCAACGAGCAGTAGCCCTCGAGCTTCAATTTCTTGAAATAATTTTGCTGCTTTTTTTTCGGCTGCGATTAGCTGTTGTTTGACTAGGGTCATGGGTTGTGATTGTTTTTCAAATTTATTTAAAATAAATTAGGTTTTTTTTAAATAACCGTATAAAGCAATTGACAAATGAAAGAAAGATAAAATTATGAGTGGGATAGGTGTTTTAGAGACCCCATCGGAGGAATATAAAAGGCCATGTACAATAATTAGTGAAAATAAAATGATAAGATTCAGTAATGTTTTGCGTAAAACAGCTTGTGATTCATTTCTAATTGAAACCAGATGCAATCCTATCCAAAAAAGAAGAAAGCATCCAAATCTCACATAGACATTCCCTTACAACAATGCTTCTTCAGCGTCACTAATGTAGGTTGATATCAAAAATTCTCTATTTAAGTATAGGAATATTGATTTTATCATTATTAATAGCCCCAGTGTATATATGACTACATTTCGACTCATTAAAATAAAATAGTTTTAAAGCCTAAATTTAATTTTTTTTTTAGATATCCATAAGTAAATAAGGCGAATAATAAAATAGTTGCGAATAGAATTGCAGTTGGAACGGACGGAACAAAAATGAGGATATTCAATAATTGTAATAAAATAAGAATTCCCCCTCCCAACACTTGTGTTCCCATGACTATAGCGCCTTGGTCTCCTGGAGCAAAGAAACTTAAAGTTTTGGGAGGAACAGCAGCTCTCTTAGAAAAAGATACCAATACGTGCTTGTGGGCAGGAAAGATTGAAATAACGGATCCGGGTCAAAAGGAAATGACAGCAACTTAAAAGCGTCCCATATTCATTATTTTATTTTTATACCGTATCGATAATTTAAGATTTCAAGAATGTGTTTGCTTGGGCTTTTTTCGCCGTTATTGTGAATTTTTCATTTGATTTTGAGTAGGTGAGAGTAAAATAGTTACTATTAAAAGTAATATTATTTTTGTTAATAGTAATACTATTGTATATTTGCCTTTTTTATGGAGAATCTGAAGATAAATGTTGTGGTAGATTCCAGTCTTTGCCTAAAAAATCCCGAATCAAGTGAATTGGGGAAAAAGATAGTAGGTAAAGGTATTGAGATGATAAATGAGATGGGTTATGAGTCTTTTACTTTCAAAAAATTAGGAGAGCAAATCGGTTCAAACGAAAGTTCAATTTATCGTTATTTTGAAAGTAAACACACCTTATTAGTTTATTTTGTGAATTGGTATTGGAGCTGGATTGAATACAAACTTGTATTTGGAACCATGAATTTAAATACGCCCGAAGAAAAACTAAATAAAGCCATTCAATTGTTAGTTGAAGATGTTAAAGAAGACAATTCATTTTCTTATATCAATGAAGTGCTCCTAAATAAAATTATTATCTCAGAAGGGTCTAAGGTTTATTACACAAAAGAGATTGATAACGAAAATCAAAAGGGATATTATGCTACTTACAAACGTCTAGTTCAGCGAATTAGTGATTTTGTTTTGGCAATACAACCCAGCTATCCTTACCCTCACATGTTGATTTCAACCATGATTGAGGGAGCGCACTACCAACGATATTTTTCTAAACATCTGCCCTCACTCACAGACACAGAAAGCGGAGAAGACACTATTGTCAAATTCTATACTGAACTCATTCAAAGGGCCATAAAATGAGCGTATCTAAAACTATATCTTTTCTCATTCGGTCTTTTTTATTCATAGGCGTTTTAATGAATACAATCTACATTCCAATACATCAAAGTGTTCGATTTATCAATGACGATTCCTTTGAATTGGTAGAAAGTAGTTGGAAAGAAAATCAAGAAGAGGAAGAGGATGAAAAGCGAGATAAAAAGGAGGTTGAAAAAGTGGAATATCAAATTTTTCACCAAAGAAATATTTTATTCTTAGCCAATTCAAATTCTTTATTTGACATCAAGTCTATTATTTACTATCATTTCAAACTTGAAATTCCATTCCCTCCACCGGACAGTATTGTGTAGGCGCAATATTCTCTTGCGTTTCTTCGAAAAAGTACCAAACAACTATTATAAATCTATACAGTTAAAGCGATTGCTTTGACTAAAAAATCATTAAAAAATGAATAATTCAAACCTTTTTAAAAATTTAAAATCTGATTTGCCAGCAAGTATTGTTGTCTTTTTTGTTGCACTACCGCTCTGTTTGGGGATTGCCTTGGCAAGTGGTGCTCCCTTGTTTTCTGGTTTAATAGCAGGAATAGTAGGGGGGATACTCGTAGGCGCACTGAGTGGCTCTCAAATTGGTGT
>JAQWJV010000006.1 GCA_029248185.1 Flavobacteriaceae bacterium
CTGGTTATTAAATACTTGGAATTGGAATGAATTTTATTTGAATACTCAAAGATACTCAATAAAAAAACGACTAAATTTGAATAGTGAAAATCAGTGTTGTTAGAAATAGAAAAGGCAACTCTGCAGGCAACTAAAAAAAAGAAGTCCCGAAAACACAAGGCTTTCAGGACTATACAGCGGAGAAAGAGGGATTCGAACCCCCGGAGGTGTGACCCTCAACAGTTTTCAAGACTGCCGCATTCGACCACTCTGCCATTTCTCCAATGCGGTTGCAAATATACATTCCTTTTTTAGAATAGAAAATATTTAATTCATCACTTTCTATTTAAATTACTTTTGAGTTTTTGTAATTTTGAGATGTTGTATGGAAGAATATATTCAGGCTGTCATTCTTATTGTTGTCGGCTTTTTTGCAGGGGTTATTAATACACTTGCTGGAGGAGGATCATTATTCACACTTCCTGTACTCATTTTTTTGGGTTTACCTCCAAATATTGCCAACGGAACAAATCGAATAGCCATTGTAATTCAATCTCTATCGGGTGCATTAGGTTATAAGAGTAAGGGTATTTCCTCCTTCCCCTTTAATATTTATTTGGGTATAAGTGCTAGTATTGGGGCTGTGATTGGAGCACAAATAGCAATGGACTTAGAGGCTAAGATGTTTAATCGAATTTTAGCCATTATTCTTCTTGTTGTTGGAGCATTAATTTTAATTAATGCTAAAAACCTGACGCATCGTCTGCCTGAAAGACTGACGGGCAAGTATCTGTTTTTTGGCATTATCGCTTTCTTTTTTATTGGAATTTATGGTGGTTTTATCAATGCGGGAATCGGGATTGTGATTATGTTATTTTTAAATCGATTCAATCGTTTAAGTTTGGTCAAAACAAATGCTTCAAAAACAGCAATTGTTTTTATTTACTCTAGTGTAGCACTGGCACTATTTGCTTATCAAGATGCAATTAATTGGAAACTGGGATTAACGATGGCTTTAGGAACAATTTTTGGCGCCTGGTGGGCTAGTAGATGGTCTGTGAAAGCAGGAGATAAGGTAATCCGATGGGCAATGTTATTTACAATAGGAATTATGGCAATTAAGTTGTGGTTTTTCGAATAAATCAATAGTTTTTATAGTTCTCTATAGTAATTCCATAGCCTGTTATTCCAATCCTACGCTGTTGCTCCGAATTACTAATCACACATAGTTTTTTAATGTTTAAATCATGTAAAATTTGTGCTCCTATACCATAATCTTTTGCATCCATTTTCATTGGAGGGGCCTTATCTAAAGTACCTTTAGCTTGCATTTCTTGGAGCGCGCTAATTCGATTCAATAGATTTTCAGAGGTTTGTTCTTGATTGATAAAAAGAACAGCTCCTTTTCCTTCAGTATTGATTAATTTAAAGATATCATCCAAACCTTTATCGACAGAACCCGTAAGGGTACCTAAAATATCATTTGTGATTTTAGAAGAGTGTATGCGTGTGAGCACAACCTCTTCAATTGACCAGTGTCCTTTGGTTAATGCTAGATGAACTGATCCCGTGGTTGTTTGTTCATAGGCTCTTAATCTGAAGTCCCCATACCGCGTATTGATAACGGTATCTGCCTTTTTTTCAATTAGACTATCATGTTGCATCCGATAGGAGACCAAATCTTCGATGGATACAATTTTTAAATTGAATTTTTTTGCAACTTCAATGAGCTGAGGTAATCGAGCCATTGTTCCATCTTCATTCATGATTTCAACAATCACTCCTGCAGGTTGCATTCCTGCAAGACGGGCAAAATCAATCGCAGCTTCCGTATGTCCTGTTCGTCTTAATACACCGCCTGCTTTGGCTATTAATGGAAAAATATGTCCCGGTCTTGATAAGTCAAATGGGGAAGTTTTGGTGTCGATTAAAGCTTCAATAGTTTTGGATCGATCAGCAGCAGAGATACCCGTAGTAACTCCATTTCCTTTTAAATCTACAGAGACGGTAAAAGCAGTTTCTAATGGATCCGTATTGTTAGTAACCATTTTACTCAATTGCAATTCTTGACAGCGATTTTCTGTGAGTGGAGCGCAAATCAAACCCCGCCCATGAGTAGCCATAAAATTGATGAGTTCGGGTGATATTTTTTCTGCAGCTGCAATAAAATCTCCTTCGTTTTCTCGATTGGCATCATCAACAACAATAATTACTTCTCCCTTTTTGATCGCTTCAATTGCCTCTGGAATCGTGTCTAGTTGTAGAAATTCAGTTGTCATGTTTTTTCTTTCTTTTTATATTGAGTAGTAGCAATTTAATTTTTTCTTGGATAGTGTAAATGAGATTTGAAAGACCCACGAAACCTTTATCGGCAGAAGCTCTACGCGTTAAGATTATCGAAAAGGGAGCCAAAATAAAGGTAGAGAGCCATGTGGCTATAAAAGGAGAAATACTATTGTCTTCTGCTGCATTTTTCCCAAACAAACCAATGTAGTGATAGGTTAAGAAAATTAATACAGATAGTACCAATGGAAGTCCCAAACCTCCTTTTCGGATGATAGCACCCAGTGCGGCTCCGATCAAAAATAAAAGAAGAGAGGCGAAAAGCAGGGTGTATTTCTCTTGAAGGGTAATTTTATGTAAATTAATTAGCTTTTGAAAAGAAAAAAAGGAGACTTTTTTTGTGTTTAAATCTCGTATGGATTTTCTTATTTTGATCATGCCTTGCTCCATGAGTCTGCTCTTTTTCCATACGTCATCTATGATGATAAATTCAAAAATATTTGCGGGTAACGAGTCTTGTACGGTTACCTCTGTTATTTTATTTGCCGTTTGTGAGAGAATACTTTTTTTGCTAAAATTTTCACTAAAAGCAATTTGTTCTTCATTAAATTTTCTTTGCAAGGTATCGATACTCACTTTCAGTTGATCAATTTTTTGCATTCTGAAGGTAGATTTGTAGTTTTCTTCTTCAAGATCAACATTATTGAATTTTGATAAATCGATATTCATTTCATATTCCTCAAAAAAAACTTTTGCATGTGGAATTCGTTTTCGTTTACTCGCTTCTTTAGGGATGACTTCTTCATACCGATTCCCATTGTACAAAACGAGTTTTAAATTAGGATCGGTAGTCTCACTTTTCATTTCCCCCCGTTCTGCTTTAATTACGATATTATTTTCATTATTGGCGGTGTATTCATGGATGATAACATCTTCAAGAAAGCGTTCATTGTCTCCATATTTTTTAGCTACTTTGATATTGATTTCCCCAATTTCATTAAAAATACCCTCTCGAATGGCAAGTGTAGGTTCTAGTTTAGCTAGGTTTCTCCGAAGGTTGTAGGATTTCAGTTCCCCGTATGGGATTACATGATTTGAAAAATAGAAAGTGCCAATACCCAGAAGGATGTGAAAAATGATTAATCCTAACATCGCTCTTTGCAATGAAATTCCTGTTGATTTCATTGCAGCAAACTCATAATTTTCAGAGAGCGTTCCATAGGTCATAAGAGAGGCTAACAAAACAGAGAGTGGAAGTACTAAGGGGATTAGTTTTGGCGAATAGTACAATAAGAATTTAGAAATGATAATTATATCCAATCCTTTTCCAGCTAGCTCATCGATGAAGAGCCAAAAAGTCTGTATGATAAAAATAAACATACAGATGGCAAAGACACTCAGTAAGCGACTTAAGTAACTTTTTAATATGTATCGATCTATTATTTTCAATCGATTAGTTGTTTATGTAATAATCAGGATAGCGGGAAACATCAAATTTAAAAAAGTCCTGTGCCAAAGAGACATTAGTCAGTTGATTGGAAAGAGTAAGGGTAGTACGTGTTCCATTAGATCCAATTTCAATCAAGCGGTAAATGGTTTTTTTGAGAACATCAATCCCCAGTAATAAGTAGCTAACTTCTTTATTTTCATCACTTGGAATTAGCTTCACAAATTGAATCGGTCGACCAAAAATGTTTTGTTTGATGTCCCATTGATAGTCATATCCCTCTTTGTAAAAATTTAAAAGTTCTGAGGGGTTGATTCCAAAGTCCTCACCATCTTCGGGATTACTTATTGTTATCTCTTCATTCTCTGGAACAACAGTGTAGGTTTTTTCTCCATCAAAAAGTTGTTCTGCTCCAAGATACATTAGCTTATATCGATCTCCTTCAACGGTTACTGTCCCACTTGTTTCTTGTTTAATGTTCTCATGTCTATTTTCTAAAGTATAAGAGAAATCAAAGCTAAGGTTCTCATAGGCAGCGATGGTTTCAGAGACTTCATCCAATAGTTTAATGGCAGCCTCAGAAGTTTGAGCGATTCCGCTGAATGTTAGAAATAGACAAAGACCTAAAAAATATATTTTTCTCATAAAATTCCATCATTAATAAGGCGGTCTAAAGCAGCTAAATCAGTAATTAAAACCTGTCTTGCCTTGCTTCCCTCAAAGGGTCCCACGACACCTGCAGCTTCCATCTGATCTATTATTCTTCCCGCTCTATTATATCCTAGTTTTAATTTTCGTTGCAATAAAGATGCCGAACCTTGTTGTGCAGTTACAATGACCTCTGCAGCTTCTCTAAAGAGTGCATCCCGATCACTTGCGTCAATATCCAATACACTGTTGTTTTCTTCTCCAACATATTCTGGCAATAAATGAGCATCAGCGTAACCCCGTTGACCTCCTATATATTCTGCAATTCGTTCTACTTCAGGGGTATCGACAAAGGCACATTGAATTCGGGTAAGTTCATTTCCTTGAGTGTAGAGCATATCTCCTCGACCAATGAGTTGATCGGCACCACCACTATCTAAAATCGTTCGAGAATCAATTTTTGAGGTTACTCTGAAGGCAATGCGTGCTGGGAAGTTGGCTTTGATAATTCCAGTGATTACATTGACTGAGGGACGTTGTGTTGCAATAATTAAGTGTATTCCTATGGCACGAGCCAATTGTGCAAGACGGGCAATAGGCGTTTCTACTTCTTTCCCTGCAGTCATGATCAGGTCCGCAAACTCATCCACTACCAATACAATATAAGGTAAAAAGCTATGCCCATCATTAGGGTTTAACTTTCGTTCTCTAAATTTGGTATTGTATTCTTTTAAATTTCTACACATTGCATTTTTGAGCAACTCATAGCGATTGTCCATTTCGATACAAAGTGAATTCAAGGTATTGATTACTTTGGTGTTGTCGGTAATAATGGCTTCATCCGTGTCAGGAAGTTTGGCAAGATAGTGTCGCTCGATTTTGTTGTAAATATTCAACTCAACCTTTTTAGGATCCACTAAAACAAATTTTACTTCGGCGGGATGTTTTTTGTATAAGAGTGAAGTTAATACTGCATTTAATCCAACCGACTTCCCCTGACCCGTTGCTCCTGCCATAAGCAAGTGAGGCATTTTGGCTAAGTCTACAACAAAAGTTTCGTTACTGATTGTTTTACCCAGTGCAATGGGTAATTCCATTTCTGCTTTTTGGAATTTAGCGGCACTAATTACGGAACGCATTGAAACAATGGAAGGCTTTTGGTTGGGTACTTCTATGCCAATAGTTCCTTTTCCAGGAATGGGTGCAATGATCCGAATTCCTAAAGCTGACAGAGAAAGTGCAATATCATCCTCTAAATTTTTGATCTTAGAAATTCGAACGCCTGCTTCGGGTACAATTTCGTAGAGTGTTACCGTAGGTCCAATAGTTGCTTTGATGTTGGCGATGCCTATCTTGTAGTTGTTTAGGGTCTCTACAATTTTATTTTTATTGATTTCAAGCTCTTCTTGATTGATGGTAATTCCACTTTCACCATAGTCTTTCAGCAAGTTAAAACCGGGCATGATGAACTTGCTTAATTCTAAAGTAGGATCAAAAAAGTCTTGTTTTTCAACTAATTTCTTGGCTAACTTTTCATCTACGGTTTCTTCTTCAGCACTTTCAATTTCCATTTCAATGGAATCACGCTCAGTATTTTTTTCTATTTGTAAGGAGGGTTCCTCCTGGTCGGATTCTGTGGGATCAGGTTCTAGTTCACTCTGAGCTGTTTCTTCAAAACTTTCATTTTGCGAAGAAAATTCCAATGAAACGGTAGCATCATTTTCATCAGTATTTTTGATTGTTTCTTCTCTATCTTTTTTCTTGTTCAGACCTGCAATCCAAGCTTTTATATGCTCTGGAGTCCATTCTAATTCAATAACAATAAAACAAAGCAGTGTGAAAAGTAAAACTCCTAAGAGACCCAGTTTACCTATATAAGCGACTAAAAAATCGTGTACTTCAAAACCAATAATACCTGAGTATAATGGCGTTTCAATCCAGACATAGGCTAGGGCGACACTAAGCCAGATTAAGTGGGCTATACCCCATGCCCAAATAGAAATTAGTCGAGCAGTTGACCCCTGAAAAAAGAGTTTAAACCCGGATATTCCCAATAGATAGACGAATAAAAAGGCTGCTAATCCAACCCCTTTAAAAATAAAAAAATGACTTAAATAAGCGCCCAGTTTATTTAAAATATTTTTAGCCTCAACGGTTTTATCTCCCATGGCTCCAAGGGTGCTAAAATCAGCTTGCCAATAAAAGAGATAAGAAAGAAAAGAAGTGCCAAGTAATGCAGCAATAAACAATAAAGCCCCCCCAAACAACACTTGTTGTTGTCGTTTTTTCTTGAAATCAGCTTCAGAGGTTTTTTGCTTTTTTGCCATGGATAATTACTCTTGAGCAAAAATACAAATTCAAAACCAAAAAGAGAACTAATCAGCAAGTCTATAGCGATTAATTTATAATCAATGAAACTCAGAAAATGGGCTTTAATAAATTAGCTTGTAGTTGAAAACTGTTTTGGTTTTGCCAAATTCAAACCTTTCTTTTGATCGTAATAATCAATATCAATATAACTATATGGAAATATAATGGGTAAGGCTATTGAATTTTATAAAGGATTGATACTTTTATAAAAAATATACTCATGGAAAACTTTAAACATTCAAGTGGATCTAATGGTAGCTCTGGTGCCAAATGCCCATTTTCAAGCGAAATCGTTAAAAAAGCCGCAGGTGGTGGTTCTAGAAATCATGATTGGTGGCCAAATCAGTTAAATTTAAATATACTGCGTCAGCATTCTTCTCTATCCAATCCAATGGGTGAAGATTTTGATTATAAAAAAGAGTTTGAAAGTATCGATTATGATGCTTTGAAAAGCGATATTAATGATTTGATGACTGATTCACAAGATTGGTGGCCAGCAGATTATGGTCATTATGGTCCCTTTTTCATTCGCATGGCTTGGCACAGTGCAGGTACCTATCGTATCGCCGACGGTCGTGGAGGCGCAGGGGCAGGAACACAGCGTTTTGCTCCATTAAATAGTTGGCCTGATAATGCCAATTTAGATAAAGCACGTCTTTTGCTTTGGCCTATCAAGCAGAAATATGGGAAGAAAATATCTTGGGCTGATTTAATGATTTTAGCAGGGAATTGTGCCCTGGAATCTATGGGATTCAAAACTTTTGGTTTTGGTGCCGGTCGTGTTGATGTTTGGGAAGCCGAGGAAGATATTTATTGGGGTGTAGAAGGAGAATGGCTCGGAGACGAGCGTTATACTGAAGACAGAGAGCTTGAAAACCCATTAGCAGCAGTTCAAATGGGTCTGATCTATGTTAATCCACAAGGTCCTAATGGAAGACCTGACCCAAAAGCTTCAGCCATCGATATTCGTGAAACCTTTGGAAGAATGGCAATGAATGATGAAGAAACAGTTGCTTTAATTGCTGGGGGCCACACTTTTGGAAAAACACACGGTGCTGATAATCCTGATGTTTATGTTGGAGCAGAACCCGCTGGAGCAAGTATCGAAGAGCAAGGTTTAGGATGGAAAAATTCTCTAGGTTCTGGACATGGGGTAAATACCATTACGAGTGGTCTTGAAGGGGCTTGGACTACAACCCCTACACAATGGAGTAATAATTATTTTGAAAATTTATTCGGTTTTGATTGGGAACTTACCAAAAGTCCTGCAGGTGCACATCAATGGAAACCCAAAGCTGGACAGGGAGCAGGAACCGTTCCAGATGCACATGACGCATCCAAATCTCATGCCCCCATTATGTTAACTTCTGATATCGCGTTGAGAGAAGATCCAATTTATGAAGCTATTTCTCGACGTTTTTATGAAAATCCAGATGAGTTTGCAGATGCCTTTGCAAGAGCATGGTATAAGTTAACTCACCGTGATATGGGACCTTATTCACTGTATTTGGGCCCTGAAGTACCAAAAGAAGAGTTGATTTGGCAAGATCCCATTCCAAAAAGAACAAGCGAATTAATTGATGAAAATGATGTGGCTGCTTTAAAAACAAAAGTACTTGCTTCTGGGCTCACAGTTTCAGAATTGACTTCAACCGCTTGGGCTTCTGCTTCAACTTTCAGAGGTTCTGATAAACGTGGTGGTGCTAATGGAGCTCGTATTCGTTTGGCACCTCAAAAAGATTGGGAAGTTAATAATCCCGCTCAATTAAGTAAAGTAATCACTGTTTTGGAGACCATTCAAAATGAATTTAATTCAGCGAATGCAGGTTGGAAACAAGTTTCATTGGCAGATTTAATTGTATTGGCAGGTTCTGCAGCAATAGAAGAAGCAGCTAAGAATGCAGGTCATGAGGTAAATGTTCCTTTTTCTCCCGGGAGGACGGATGCAACTCAAGCCCAAACCGACGCTGAATCTTTCGCTGCGCTTGAACCTAATTCAGATGGTTTTAGAAATTATCAAAAAAATAAGTACAAAGCTTCCGAAGAAGAATTATTGATCGATAGAGCTCAACTACTAACCCTTTCTTCTCCAGAAATGACTGTTTTGTTGGGAGGTTTACGTGTGCTAAATGTAAATTATGATCATTCTGATAAGGGTGTATTTACGGATAAGAAAGAAGCATTAACTAATGACTTCTTCGTGAACTTACTCGACCTTGGAACTACGTGGAGTGCGCTCTCTGATGCAGAAGATTTGTTCGAAGGAAAAGATCGAAAAACAGGAGTAGTTAAATGGACAGCTTCTCGTGCGGATTTAATTTTTGGTTCAAATTCTGAGTTAAGAAGTTTAGCAGAGGTTTATGCCTGTTCAGATAGTGGAGAGAAGTTTATTTCAGACTTTATCGCTGCTTGGACCAAAGTGATGAATCTTGATCGTTTTGATTTAGCTTAATTCAAATTATTGAATTAAAAAAGGCATCTCTACATAGAGATGCCTTTTTTTTTGCGCTTCTTTTTGTTGGAATTATCAGTTGGTTTTTAAGGCCTTAATTTTGATGTTAAAAGCTGCAAATAATAAGGTCATAAAAGGACTTAGCCAATTGAAAATGGCGTAGATAAAATATTCTCCTACCCCAACGCCCAGGACTCCTGATTGATAAGCTCCACAGGTATTCCATGGAATGAGGACAGAAGTAACGGTTCCAGAATCCTCCAAGGTTCTACTTAAGTTTTCGGGGGCAAGTTTTCGATCTTTATAAGCATTGGCAAACATTTTTCCCGGAATAACAATAGATAAATATTGATCTGAAGCAGTAAGATTAATTGCTAGACAGGAGGCTACAGTACTGGCAAATAATTGGAAGCTAGTTTGTGCCCAACTTAATAAAGCAGCACTGATTCTCTCCAAAGCCCCTATTGCATCCATAATTCCTCCAAAAACCATTGCACAAATAATGAGCCATATTGTACCTAGCATTCCCTCCATCCCACCTGAGGTAAATAAATCGTTAAGGAGGGCATTAGACGTTGTAATTTCTGTGGAAACGGTCATGGAATTCATGATTGCTCGGTATCCTACTTCAAAACTCAACACACTTGCTTCTGTGATCTCAAGAAGAATTGAGCTTTGAAAAAACACAGCAAAAAGCCCTCCAAGTAGTGTTCCAATTAATAAAGCAATTAAAGGAGGGGCTTTTTTGATAATCAGAACTATAACAACTCCGGGAACAATAAAGAGCCAAGGAGTGATTGTGAATTTTTCTTTAATTGCTTGCATCAAGGTTTCCGTATCAGCAGCTCCCGATGTGGATTGGGTTAGGCTCAATATTAAAAAAATAATAATTGTGACAACAATACTAGGCACCGTGGTATGGGTCATATATCTTATGTGAGAAAATAATTCCCCTCCCGCCATGGCAGGGGCCAGATTAGTTGTATCGCTAAGCGGAGAGAGTTTATCCCCAAAATAAGCTCCCGAGATAACTGCTCCTGCTACCATTCCAACCGGAATTCCTATCACTTTTCCAATCCCGATTAGTGCAATTCCTACCGTGGCCGAAGTGGTCCAACTACTTCCAGTTGCCAGTGAAATAATGGCACAGATAATGATGCATGCGGGTAGAAAAATACTGGGATGTAAAATTTGTAAACCATAATAGATCATAGCAGGAATAATACCACTGAGAAGCCAGGTGCCCGCCAAAGCGCCTACAAATAATAAAATCAATAAAGCACCCGTAACAGATTGAAGGTTTTCGGCTACTTTATCGATCATAAACTGATACCCAATTTTATAATAAAATCCAACGATTCCAGCTACTGCAGCTCCCAGAAGCAAAATGAATTGATTGGAACCGCCTAAAGCGTCATCCCCATATATTAATACGTTATAAGAGAGAAGTAAGACCAGAATGAGTATGGGTAAAAGGGCAATTCCAAGAGAGAGATCTTTGTTTTTCAAATAATTGTTTTTAGCAATGAATACAAGTTTAATGAATTTAAATCAATTGGGTGCATGTGCATAATGCGTTAATTGAATAAAGATTTTATGCAACCTTCTTACAGAGTACCATAATTCCAGTGCCAAAATCTAGAGGGAGAGCTGAAAAGTTTAATTGATACTTTAATTTTTCCATGAGTGAAATAACCTTTTCCTGATGATCCTCCGGCCAATCTACTTGCTGATTGAGATCGTCTATGATATAAAATCCACCGGGCTTAACCATTTCAAGAGTTTGATCCAAATCGGTGAATTTTCCCGCCCAAGTGTCAGCGAAAATTAAATCAAATTGAAGGTGTTTATTCTTTTCAATCCAAACTTTTGCATCTTCTTGAACAATATTGATTCGAGACTCTTTATCAAAAAATGAGCGTGCAACTTCAATGTATTGCGGGTTGTTTTCTATCGAGATGATCTTTCCTTTTGAATGGAGTCCATCCAAAATCCAAGCTAATGCAAGACCGGTACCTGTTCCTAATTCCAAAATTTGACCTTCTTTTTTTGAAGAGGTTAAAAGTCGAAGAAGAGCACCTACTTCTTCATCGGAAATCATCGTAAAGTTTAGCTTTCGAGACGCTTTTAAGATGGATTCGTAATCCTTGGGGAATGAACTTTTAGAATAAGACATTATTGATTTTTTACGAGTTCTTGAATTTTCTGACCCAACTCAATTCCCCATTGCTGGCCAACCATCATACTTTCTTGAGCAATTAGGGGTGTTTTTTTTGCAAATTTCTTTCCCGTTTCACTGTTGTAAAAAGCGATGATCGTCTTTAAATCTTCTTCGGTTAGGTGTTTGTGATAAATGGGAGTGAGTTGATTGATTAGATTTGGAAAGGATTCTTGGTTGATGTATTCTTCTATGCTATTCCAATCCTTATCTTCCAAATTTGTGAATTGGGCTTTAAACATTTTTTTCATTTGTTGTACACTGCTAATAAAAGATTCGCCGGTTCCCGAAACAAGAATCATTTCATTTAGGGTGTTTTGATAACTCTCGGAGACTTGTGCAGTTAATAGAAAATTACAAAATAGTAAAAGTAGAAAGGAAAATTTTTTCATGGTAATTGAGGTTTAAAATTGTAAGGTGATTCCCACACCTTTTTCTGAGATTAAGGGTTTTATTTGTGTTAAAGGGTTACTTTCTAATCCTTTGTTATATGTGAGTACAGCCTTTTTCTTTTGAGTATTTGCTGAGAGATAAAAAATAACACTAATAATGGTGCTACCAAGGCTAGCCGCTACAAGTCCTCCGGCTGCTTTTTTGTTTTCCTTTCCTGCTAGAATAGCAAGAGTGGTTCCAAGGGCAACTACATTTGAACTTACCGCAATGGTGTTGAAGGTTCTTGACTTTTTCCAATAGTTGAAAGCTTCTGGGGTATCATACAATAAAGAATGTACTTCTGCGGTAATCAAAGGACGATCATCTTCGTAATATTGATATCCACTAACTCCTAAAAACATTGTCATTTCTTGGGAAAAAGAGTGAGTTATTGCAAAAAAGGTAAAAATTAAGCAGATGGATAAAAGAGGCTTTTTCATGTTTGGGTTTAAAAAGTTAATGAAACACCTAGACCATTTCCATCAATCTTTCTATTGACTTTAACGCTCGAGGTGGTTTTGGGTTCATCAAAAAAACTATTGTATCTTAAGATCGCTTTCTTTTTATGATTGTGTTCCTTAATCGAAAAAACAATTGCAGAAATTAATCCCAAAAAGTAACCGCTTATTTTGTAATCGTTTATTGTTCCGTCGGGATCTAAATTTTCATTAATGTTTACAAGACTTATAATTGAAATACCAAGAGATGCATAGGAAATAGCAGAATAGGTCCTTGATCTCCTCCAATAAAAATGGGTTTCTTTATTCTGCTGCATTAAAAAGGTAACTTCACTTTTTTCAATACGCAAGTCGTCTTGATAATATTGGTAATCAAAAAATCCAGAAAATAGGGTTAACTCCTGAGCAGAAAGTAAAAAAAAGAAACCCGACATAAAGACGATTAACAACATTTTTTTCATGAAGTAAGATTTTCATTAGGTTCTTTAAATGTAATAAAAATTATTTCAAAATCAATTCTTATGAATTGGGGTGTACAAAGAAACATTTGTACTTTTGAATTCAATTAAATAATTTGATTATGAGTGTTTATGATGTTGCCATTATTGGTTCAGGACCTGGAGGATATGTTGCTGCGATTCGTTGCGCCCAACTGGGATTAAAAACTGCTTTAATTGAGAAATACAGTACCCTTGGGGGAACGTGTTTAAATGTAGGCTGTATTCCTTCAAAATCGTTGTTGGATTCTTCGCATCATTTTGAAGACGCTCAAAAACACTTTTCAGAGCACGGAATTGAAATCCAAGGCGAGATCAAAATCAATTTCAAGCAAATGATTGATCGAAAAGCTGCTGTTGTGGAACAAACCACCAAAGGAATTGATTATTTAATGCAGAAGAATAACATTGATACTTTCGAAGGATTGGGAAGTTTCGTAGATGCAACACACATCAAAATTGATGGAAAAACGTCACAAACGATAGAAGCCAAGAATAGCATTATTGCAACGGGATCAAAACCAGGGAGTTTACCTTTCATTTCGTTAGATAAAGAGCGTGTGATTACTTCTACTGAAGCTTTAAAACTAAAGGAAATTCCAAAGCACCTTGTCGTAATCGGGGGAGGAGTTATTGGTTTGGAATTGGGTCAGGTATATCGTCGTCTAGGAGCAGAGGTTTCTGTGATTGAATATGCAGACCGAATAACCCCCATCATGGACGCAGGCTTGTCAAAAGAATTGATGAAAGTCATGAAAAAGCAGGGAGTGAAATTTTTCCTTTCTCATGGAGTAAATAAAGTAGAACGCAAAGGAGATCATGTTGCTGTTACGGCTACCGATAAAAAAGGAGCCGAAGTGGAGTTTGAAGGTGATTATTGTTTAGTCTCTGTGGGAAGAAAACCCTACACAGAAGGACTTAATGCTGCTGCTGCAGGGGTTCAGCTTAACGAGAGAGGACAGGTAGTTGTAAATGATCATTTACAAACTTCAGCAACCAATATATTTGCTATTGGAGATGTCGTTCGCGGGGCTATGTTAGCGCACAAAGCAGAAGAAGAGGGTGTACTAGTTGCAGAATATTTAGCAGGTCAGAAACCGCATATCGATTATAATTTAGTTCCGAATGTGATTTACACCTGGCCCGAAGTTGCTGCTGTAGGAAAAACAGAGGAAGAACTGAAGGCCGCAGGAGTAAATTACAAGAAAGGTCAATTTCCAATGCGAGCATTAGGTAGAGCCAGAGCCAGTATGGATACCGATGGCTTTGTTAAAATTTTGGCAGATGCCAACACCGACGAGGTTTTAGGTGTACATATGATTGGAGCACGTGCTGCCGATTTGATTGCAGAAGCGGTGACAGCGATGGAGTTTAGAGCCTCCGCAGAAGATATTGCAAGAATGAGTCATTCACACCCTACCTATGCAGAGGCAGTAAAAGAAGCCGCCCTTGCAGCAACTGAAGATAGGGCTTTACATGTTTAAGCTACTGGATTTAGGACAAGAAAAATTGAGATGATTAGCGATTAATTTTCATTCCATTTTTACTAATCTTGTGCTTCTTTTTTTTAATAAATTTTGGATCAAAATATAGCGATGTTTTCCAAAGTCTTAAGGAATTAGATTCCATTCTATGATGTTTACGTCTAAATCATAGATGTATCCAAGAATAAACTTGAAGTCTTCAATCTCGTCATACAACAAAGACCAATTTTCAATATCAATTCCATCCCCCTGCTGAACGAAATAGTATTTTTGTTGAATAAAGTTCATATAATCTTTAGTGTGATGATTTACTCGCATGAGCGTTCCTTCTGGAATCATTGAGTTATCCTCAATTTTTGAAGTACAGGGCATTAGAAATAATGACGTGAGAAGGAAAGGAGTAGGTAGGTTTTTACGGATTTAATTTTTTTAAATCTAAGACAATAACAAGGCCAATACATCCAGACAAAAACAAAATTAATCCGAACAGGGTCTCACCAAGGCTTAGTTGGTGTGCGTAAAATTTATACAATCCCCAGCCTGTTAGACTACCATATAAAATAAAATAATGAACGATATATAATCCTAGCGTATTCGTGCCTAAGAACCTCCAGAGTTTATTTTGAAACCCACTTTGAAAAAGCATGAAAAAGGACAACAACAAGAAGAAATCTCCCAAGCGAATAAAAAGGAAGTTGTTTTGTGCGACCCGCTTAAAAAGAGAAAGATGTAGCACATCGCCTAGTAAATTGAATAGCAGAGAAGAAGTAAAAATCAAGAACAGGCCCAGCAGGGCAGAGGGAAGAATCCACCTTTTAAATCTGGCGTATCTTGTATTAAAAAAGAATGCCAAACTCGATCCGATGAAAACATATCCTAACCAAGGAAGAAGATAGAAAACGCCGCCATAGCCTTTGATTAAATAAGCAGCTATAAATTTAGGGAGACTATCTAAATTGAGTTGACTGTAGGCAGGTTCTAGAAGAAAGAGTATCAATCCCGTAGTTAAAAAAATCCAAGCAAGGTAATTTTTCAAAAAACGAAGTCCAGTATAAAGCAAGAGGATAAAACCGATAGATAGTCCGATAATATGAAGTACATCGGGCTGAGTAAAAGAGTTATTGATTGAACCCCACAATAGGGAGGGTAAATTTAATCGAAGGAAATAGCCCCAGATCAAAAGTTCAACACCCCTTTTAATCCCTTTTTTAATTCTTGGATTTAGCCCCTCGTTTTCTTCCTTTAAAAGTAAAAAGCTAAAGATCCAGCCGCTAATGGTAAAGAAAACAGGAGCAGTAAAACCTCTACAGTAGATCCAAAAGCGATAAGCCCAATGAGTTGTGTCTAGAGTTGAGGTGTCAAGCAATCCGCTAATAAAATGTCCTTGTAACATCATGAGGATCGCAAAAGCACGAAGGGCATCTAAAAAATAAATTCTTGATTTTGACGGCATAAGGAAAAATACAAAATCCTGAATTACAAGAGTTCTTTTTTTAGTACATTTAAATTTGAAACTAAAATTTGATCAATGAAAAGAAGAGACTTTATTAACAAAACAGCAGCTACAGCCTCTGTTTTTAGTATTGTTCCTAGCCATGTTTTAGGCTTGGGTAGAACGGCTCCCAATGATAAAATTCAATTAGGTTTTATTGGAGTGGGAAAACAAGGAAGGGGTTTGATGACCAATTTTGTAAATTACGAAAACGCTTCAGTGCTAGCGGTGAGTGATGTGGATGTCAATAAAATGTCTTTCTTTAACGAGACCTATCAAAAGGCAATGGGCAAAAAGAATAAATCTTCGCAAAATCTAGATCAAATTACTGCCTATCGAGAGTTACTTGAAAGAAAAGATATCGATGCGGTAGTTATCGCTTCTCCCGACCATTGGCACGCTCAGATGGCAGTTGATGCAGCAAAAGCAGGAAAAGACATTTATTGTGAAAAACCGCTTTCTAGTTCTGTGGCAGAAGGGAGAGCCATGGTTGATTCGGCTCGAAAATATGAGCGTGTATTTCAAACGGGAAGCATGCAGCGTTCATGGGATCGTTTTCGTCAGGGCGTAAATTTGATTCGGAATGGATACATCGGGGAGATTAAGGAGATTAAAGTAGCCATTGGGTCACCATACAAAGCGTGCGACCTTCCTAGTCAGCCCATTCCAGAGAATATAGATTGGAACGCTTGGATCGGCCCCGCTCCCTATCGAGGATATCATTTTGATTTGGCTTGCCCCTTGGAGGACAAGCGTTGGGGAATGTGGCGAGATTATACTCCTTTTGGTGGAGGAATGATTACGGATTGGGGTGCGCATATGTTTGATATCGTTCAGTGGGCACTGGATATGGACGATTCAGGACCTTTGTATTTTAATCCCCCTGCTGGGGTCGCTAGCGAGGGATTGACTTACACCTATGAAAATGGAATTACAGTAACCCATACAAAATGGGGTAGGGGAAACAATGAAATTCAGTTCATTGGAACTGAGGGACGTTTGGAGATTAGCAGAGGATATTTGAAAACCTTTCCAAATGCTGCTCTAGCCAAAACTCCTCTTAAAGAAACAGACACAAATCGAGTTTACAACAGTCCAAACCATCATGAAGATTGGTTAGATGCAATCAAAAACCGTACACGAACCATTTGCGATGTAGAAGTCGGTCACCGAACTGCAACCGTCTGTAATCTGGCAAATATTGCCTATGCTCTCCAAAGACCATTGGAATGGAATCCCCAATCGGAAGAATTTATCAATGATCCAGGAGCGAATTTATTATTGGACCGAGCCTATCGTGCACCTTGGGATTATCGTGATTTTTGATTGATTTGGGTGTGGCTTGTAAATAGATACACTGTCTTTTGATCAACTCAAGGACAGTATTTATTTTCTTGAGCTAATATTTGTTTTTATTTTAAACTCATGTTTTTCAGTGTACTGACTCTCAATAATAGTATTTAATATACTTTTTGTGTTTGCGTCATGCATTGAATCGCAATCAAATCCTTATTGTAAGTAAAGGTGACTCGAACATTCGTTTGTTCAGGATGAATAGGGGGAGGTTAGCCAAAAGTTTTTTATTAGGCAAATTAGATTTAGGATCGTTTCTTGCCAAAAGAACTAAAATTTTTAAGTAGGGACATGAAATAAACTTTTTGATAAAAGGCTACCCACGCAAGGGTTTCATCTTATTTTTAATTGTCTCCAATCCAAGGTTGCCAATACTGCCCAAATGAGTATGCTTTAATGTTCTATTGGGCACATAGCTACCGTTTTCAATGGCTTCACCCAGTTCACGGTAGGCATCTCGAAAGGGTTTGCCAGCAAGAACCTCTGCGTTTAGGGTATCTACACTGAAGAGGTAATCGTATTTTTTCTGGTCTGTACTGTTCTGACTTACCTGCATTTTGGGGAGGCTAAACAATAGGATGTCTAAACAGGCTTTCAATTCCTGCACGGCATCAATCAGGGGACCTTTGGCCAATTGTAACTCCCTATGGTATCCGCTGGGTAAGTTAGAAGTCAACAAAGCCAATTGATTGGGAAGGGCTTGTAGAACATTGCATTTTCCCCGCACCAATTCAAATAAATCGGGATTCTTTTTATGAGGCATAATACTTGAGCCAGTCGTTAATTCTGCTGGGAAAGAGATGAAATCAAAGTCTTGCCCCATATAGAGACAAACATCCATGCTCATTTTTGCCAAACTACTCCCAATACTTGAGAGGGCCATAGCAGTACTTTTCTCTAATTTTCCTCTGCTCATTTGCGCAGCTACGGCATTCACTTTTAATTGTTGAAAGGCCATTAATTCGGTAGTAAGTTCTCGGTCAATGGGAAAAGCACTTCCATACCCTGCAGCACTTCCTAAGGGGTTTTGATCGGAGATTTTGAAAGCGGCTTCCCAGAAATACAAATCATCAATCAGACTTTCGGCATAGGCAGAGAGCCACATACCAATGGAGGAAGGCATGGCAACTTGCAAATGAGTATAGCCTGGGATTAAGTCGTTTTGGTGTTTTTCTGCGAGCTCTAATAACAAATCAAAAAGAGCAATGACCTGGGATTTAATTTCCGTCAACTCATGCTTCAGATAGAGATGCATGGCAACCAACACTTGATCATTTCGAGAACGTGCCGTATGAATTTTTTTCCCCAAATCCCCCAGTTGTTGGGTGAGGATGTGTTCTATTTTGGAATGCATGTCTTCAAACTCAGTTTCAATGGTGAAACTTCCCTTTTCAGCATCGGCTTTAAGGGTTTTTAAAACGGAACAGAGTTGATCTGCCTCTTCAGGACTAATAAGTCCAATAGTGCCTAGCATTTTAGCATGGGCCATGGAGGCCTCACAATCGTATTGCGCTAATACTAAATCGTATTCTCGGTCTTTTCCCACCGTAAAGGAGTCTACTTTTTCGTGGGCTGCAGCCCCTTTTTGCCAAAGCTTCATACTATAATATTTTTTTCAAAAGTTCAATATAAAAGGCAATACCTTCTTCAATTTCTTTAACATAAATATACTCATCTGCCGAATGCGATCGGGTAGAATCTCCAGGACCTAATTTTAAAGAAGGACAATCCAAAGCCGCCTGATCGGAAAGAGTAGGAGAACCGTAGGTTTTTTTACCTAAGGCAATTCCCGCTTTGACCAATGGATGATTTGCATCAATCGACGAGCTTTTTAAGCGTAAGGAACGTGCATGTACTTCACAGGGAAGAGCGTTTTTTAGATGTTGTTCAATTTCATTATTGGTATAACATTCATTAACACGAACATCAATAACAAGCTTCACCTCAGATGGAACCACATTGTGCTGACTACCTGCTTCAATTTGAGTGAGTGTTACTTTTACAGGACCCAAAACAGGAGAGACCTTGTCAAACGCAATGGATTCAAGGGCTTGAATTACTGCTGGAATCTTCATTAAGGGATTGTCCGCATTGGGATGTGCCGCATGACTTGGAGTCCCTTTGATAATGGCTTCAAATACAACTAAGCCTTTTTCTGCGATGGCTAAATCCATTAATGTGGGCTCGCCCACAATGGCAAAATCAATTTTGGGAAGTTCTTTTAACAATCCACGTAAGCTCTTTTTTCCAGCAATTTCCTCTTCTGCCGTTGCTGCCATTAGGAGATTATACTTTGGATTGGGGTGAGCGTAATAATGGGTAAAAAGCGCGATGAGAGAAACCAAGGCACCCCCCGCATCATTACTTCCTAAACCGTATAGTTTTCCATCAACGATATCTGGTGAAAAAGGGTCACGAGTATAGGCTTGATTGGGCTTGACTGTATCGTGATGAGAATTGAGTAAAAGGGTAGGCAATTCGGGATTAAACTGTTGGTTGGTAGCCCAAACATTGTTGTCTTGTCGTTGAAACGGAATATTGTTTTCACGAAACCAAGCTTCAATTCGATATGCAGTTTTATGCTCCTTTTCTGAAAAGGATTCAATTTGAATTAAATCTTTTAATAGTTGTATGGCTTGTTGTGTTATCATTTCAACTCTAATTGGGTGTGTTTTACTTTTTCAGTGATCATTTTTGGATTTCCTATACGCACTTGAGCAACTCCTTTTTTAAGGGCTTCAAAGCAATTGTGAATTTTAGGAAGCATCCCCGAATGGATTGTGTTTTCTCTCTTAAGGGTTTCATATAGCGAAGTATTGATTATGGGAATTACCGAATCTTCGTCTTCCACCTGCTGCAAAACACCTTTCTTTTCAAAGCAATAACTTAAGGTCACATCAAAGTGTGTAGACATTGCAATTGCAATTTCAGAAGCAATGGTATCTGCATTGGTATTGAGAAGTTGTCCCTTATTGTCATGTGTAATTGCACAACAAACTGGAGTTATATTTTGTGTAAGTAGTGTTTTGAATAAAGCATCATTAACCTGGGTTACATCCCCCACAAAGCCAAAATCTATGGGCTCTGGAGCGCGCTTTTGTGCGCTAATACTGTTCCCATCCGTACCGCTTAGTCCGAGGGCGTTACAGCCAAACGCTTGCAACTGGGCCACAATGGTTTTGTTTAACTTACCTGCATAAAGCATACTGATGATCTCTAAATTTGCGCTATCCGTGATACGTCTTCCCTCAATGAGTTGCACGGGTATCCCTAATTTTTCGGCCATTTGTGTAGCTTCTTTTCCGCCTCCGTGTACTAAAATTTTCGCTTCTTTTATTTTAGTGAAATCAGTTAAAAAATCCTTGAGCGCCTCTCGATTCTCAATGACATTCCCTCCAATTTTGACAATCTGTAGCTTATCCATTTTCTAAAATTTTCTTCAAAACGACTTGAGCTGAAAAGGTTCTGTTATTTGCTTGTTCAATGACGAGTGAATGGGCATTGTCCAATACATCATCAGCAACAACTATATTTCTTCTAACAGGTAAACAATGCATGAATTTGGCATGATTGGTTTTTTTTAACTTTTCTGCAGTAAGCATCCAAGAATCATCGGTACGTAAAATTTTCCCATAGTCTGAATAGGAACACCAGTTTTTTGCATAGACAAAATCGGCTCCTTCTAGGGCTTCTTCTTGATTGTGTATCAGAGGTGTGTTTTTCGTAATTTCTGGATTCAATTCATAGCCTTGGGGTTGAGCGATGACAAAATCAGCATCTAATTGTTGTACCATGCGCGTAAACGAGTTGGCTACCGCATGAGGTAGCGCCTTGGGGTGTGGAGCCCACGTTAAAACAATTTTAGGTCGATTTTTTGTGGCATGTTCTTTAAGTGTAATGGCATCAGCTAGGGCTTGTAAAGGATGCGCCGTGGCACTTTCCATATTCACCACAGGAATACTCGCATATTTTGCAAAATTATTCATGACCTTTTCTGATTCATCACTTTCTTTATCTGTAAGGGATGCAAAAGCTCGAATGGCAACGATATCGCAGTATTGTGAAACTACAGCTGCTGCTTCTCTAATGTGTTCTGAACGTAAACCACTCATTTGTGTTCCGTCTTCAAATTCTAATGCCCAAGCTTCGTTAGAAAAATTCATGATCATAGTATGAATTCCTAATTGTTGTGCTGCTTTTTGCGTACTTAAACGGGTACGTAAACTAGGGTTGAAAAACAACATACCTAAGGTTTTGTTTCTCCCAATCGTTTCAAATTGAAAAGGATCTTTTTTTAAAGCAATGGTCTCTGTAACTACTGTGTCTAAATTGGGAAGATCGTTTAAAGTGAGGTAGTGTTTCATTTAACTAGGCTTAGTATTCTTTTATTTTTTTTAATGCAAGTTGAAGTGCATCAAAAAAGAGGTTAAAATGTTTTTCTTGTACCGTTAATGGAGGTAAAATACGAATAAGGTTTTTGTTGCTACTTCCACCTGTAAAAATATGGTGTGTATAAATCAACTCTTTTCTTAGAGTAGCTACTTCAAAATCAAATTCCAAACCGAGCATCAGTCCTTTTCCTTTGATGTTTTTTAATCCTTGTATTCCTTGGGCTTTTTCTCTAAAAAAGTATTCTAATGCAATAGTTCTCTCTTGTAATTTATCTTTTTTAAGGATATCTAAAACAGCTAAAGAAGCACTACAGGCAAGATGGTTTCCACCAAATGTAGTTCCTAGCATCCCGTATTTGGCTTTTATATCGGGATGTACTAAAATCCCACCTATAGGAAAACCATTTCCCATACCTTTCGCCATGGTAATAATGTGGGGATTGATTTTATGATGCTGATAGGCAAAAAACGTCCCCGAACGACCAAATCCAGATTGTACTTCATCAGCAATCAAACAACTGCCGTATTGATTACAAAGGGATTCCATTGCAAAAATGAATTCTTCTGAGGGTTGATCTAGCCCTCCTACACCCTGAATGGCTTCAAAAATTACCGCACAATAATCTTCCGTTTTCAAGGCTTTTGTAAGCGCTTCAATATCATTGAGGGGTAAAAAAGCAACTTCTTGCTGTTGATTTAAAGGGGCATTAATGGACGGATTGTCAGTCACGGCAACCGCAGCTGATGTCCTTCCGTGGAACGAGTTGTGAAAGGCAATTACCTTTTTACGTTGGGTGTGAAATGACGCTAGTTTTAATGCATTTTCAATCGCTTCGGCTCCTGTACTACACAAAAATAACTCATACGAATGAAGGCAGGATTGTTCTCCAATGGCATCTGCTAATTGCTGTTGTAAAGGGTTTTGAATGGCGTTAGAATAAAATCCAAGCTGCTCTAGTTGGTTTGTTATTTTTTGGACATAATGGGGATGTGAATGACCTATGGAAATTACGGCATGACCGCCGTAGAGATCAAGGAATTCTGTTCCATTTTCATCATAAACATAAACGTCTTGCGCCCGAACTGGAGTAACGTCATATAAAGGATAAACATCAAATAGTTTCATCGATTTTTTATTGTTTTGCGATATCGTTAATCTTATTAAAGGAAGCATTCAAACCTTTGATCAGGGAAGAACTTAATCCTTGATGCTCCATTTCATTTAATCCAGTAATGGTACACCCTCTTGGGGTCGTTACTCGATCAATCTCTTCTTCGGGATGACTGCCTGTTTCGATAAGCAAGCTTGCTGCTCCCATGGCTGTTTGCATGGACATTTTTAAGGCTATGTCAGCATCAAACCCCAATTGTACTCCTCCTTGGGTGGTCGCACGAATCAAACGCATCCAAAAAGCAATTCCACTGGCGCACAGCACGGTAGAGGCTTGCATCAGTTTTTCTTCGATAGTGAGCGTCGTTCCCAAGCCATTGTAGATGGCCTCAGCAATAGGAAGACTCTTTTTACCTACTGCATTACTGCATAAACAAGTCATTGATTTACCTACTGAGATCGCTGTATTGGGCATCGATCGAATAACAGGATACTCCGATCCAATTTGAGATTCCATTCGCTCAATAGCGTACCCTGTGATTGTAGAAATAATGACGTGTTTGTCCGTTAAAATAGGTTTGATTTCTTCTAAAATCGAATCAAACTGATTGGGCTGCACGGCAAAGATCAGGACGTCAGAGTGGGTAACCGCCTCCTTGTTGTCTTGGGTAAGAAATACATTTTTGTATTCTTTCCAACTGGAAAGGGAGTCTAGATTTCTTTTAGTCAGGTAAAGGGTAGTATAGGTATTGTTGATTACCAATCCTTTGGCAATGCTTAATCCTAAATTTCCAGTTCCAATGATGGCTATTTTCATATCAATTTATTTTAAAAAATGGTGGCTTTTAGCTGAATACCGAGGTTTTCTTCCCAGCCCATGAGTATGTTGGTGTTTTGTATGGCTTGTCCTGAAGCTCCTTTTACAAGGTTATCAATGACACTTGTGATGAGTAATGTATTTTCGTATTTGTGTAAGTGAAGAAAGCAAAAGTTGGTATTTACAACCGATTTCAAACTGATTTCTTCATCAGAAATTTGAGTAAAAGGATGGGAAGCATAGTACTTTTGATACAGTGCCTTAGCTTGTTCCAACGAACCTTCAAACGGGGTGTAGGCAGTTGCAAAAATTCCGCGTGTAAAGTCTCCTCTTTGAGGCATAAAAAATAACTTACTGGGTGCTTTTAGTTGCTGTAAACTTTGATGAATTTCTCCTAAATGTTGATGAGTGAAGGGTTTATACCAAGAAAGGTTGTTGTTTCTCCAGCTAAAATGACTGGTAGCACTCAGTCCAACGCCTGCCCCTGTACTTCCTGTTGTTGCATTGACATGGACGGCGTCTTTGATTAGATTGTTCTTGGCCAAAGGGAGCAATGCCAACTGTATTGCAGTAGCAAAACAGCCTGGATTGGCAATGGCTGTTGCTTTTTCAATCTCTTCTCTTTGCAACTCAGGCAATCCGTATACGAATTGCTTTCCTCCAAATTCGCGATCCTTATGAAGTCTAAAGTCATTTCCCAGATCGATAATGATTGTTTTTTCTGAAAAAGAATAGTTTTCCAAAAACGCACGAGAATTTCCATGACCTAAACATAAGTAAAGCAGATCAATTTCTGGATTTACGGTATCAGTAAAGTTTAAGTTTAAACTTCCAAGTAGATCAGGATGGGCGGTTGTTACGGCTTTTCCGGCTCGGGTAGTGCTGTAAACAAAGTCAAGTTTAAGGGCAGGATGATGTATTACCAACCGGATGAGTTCCCCTCCGGTATATCCTGATCCTCCAATAATTCCGACGCTTTTCATTTTTCTTGGTTTAGGTGTTGGTAAATTTTTGTTGCATTGGCGGTTAATTTAATAAAGCCCTTAGCTTCTTCAGCTGTCCATCCTTTGTTCATTTCTCCATAACTTCCAAATTCAGCTTGCATGAGATCGTTTGGAGATTGGATTCCCAGAAGTTCAAATCGGTAAGGATGTAGTTTGATAAATACAGTTCCCGTGACTTGTTTTTGGCTACTTTCCATAAAAGCTTCCATGTCTCGCATCACAGGATCAAGGTAATGTCCTTCATGCAATTGCATTCCATAGAAATTTGCCAATTGTTCTTTTTGAAATTGTTGCCATTTACTTAGAGTATGCTTTTCTAAAAGATGGTGTGCTTTAATAATTAGCGTGGGTGCAGCCGCTTCAAAACCGACACGACCTTTAATTCCAATGATGGTATCTCCCACATGAATATCACGTCCAATAGCGTATTGTTTTGCTCGTTCTTGTAGGTTTTGAATTAATGCTACGGGCGACCCTGTTTCGCCATTTACTTCAGTTAATTCTCCATGGGTAAATTTTAAGGAAACGGTTTCTTCTTTTTCTTTTTTTAAGGGACTAGGGTATGCAGAATCAGGGAGGGGCAAATCAGAGGTTAAGGTTTCTGACCCTCCAACGCTCGTTCCCCACAAGCCTTGATTAATGGAATATTTAGCTTTTTCCCATGGCACATCAATTCCTTGTGTTTTTAAATATTCAATTTCATCTTCTCTTGAAAGCTGATTATCTCTGATTAAAGTGATGATTTTGATTTCTGGTGCCATAACCTGAAAGATCATGTCAAACCGCACTTGATCATTTCCTGCTCCCGTGCTACCATGAGCTATATAGGTTGCGCCAATGGCTTTTGCATAAGTCACAATTTCTACGGCTTGAATGATGCGTTCTGCACTTACGGAAAGCGGATAGGTATTGTTTCGCAGCACATTGCCGTAAATGAGATATTTTACAATCTTGTCGTAAAAGGGATCTAAAGCATCTATGTTTTTGTACAGATGAGCTCCCATTTGGTATGCTTTCTTTTCAATATCTTGAATTTCTATTTTGGAAAATCCACCGGTATTGATACTCACGGCATGAACCTCATAGCCTTCTTTAGATAGTTTTCTAAGAGAATACGAAGTGTCTAATCCTCCGCTGTAAGCCAAAACTAATTTGGAGTCCTTCATGATTTATTCTTTTTTAATAATAGGGTTTCTTTAATTTGTTTTAAACGACGGGATACCTTTTCGTTAAAAGGTTTGGATGTTGATTTTTTATTTGGATCATATAACATTCCTGTGCAAAGACACATTTGGCGTTCGGTACGGGTAAGCACATCGTAATTCTTACACGTTTGACATCCTCTCCAGAATTCAGGATCATCGGTAAGTTCAGAAAAATGGACGGGTTTGTACCCCAATTCATAATTGATTTTCATTACGGGCATTCCTGTAGTAATTCCAAAGACTTTTGCTTCGGGGTATTTTTTCAAGGAAAGTTCGAAAACTTCTTTCTTAATTTTTTTTGCAAGTCCTTTTCCTCTGTGGTCAGGGGCTACAATAAGTCCAGAATGAGCAACATATTTTCCATGCCCCCAAATTTCGATATAACAAAACCCAACAAATTGGTCGTTGTCTATTGCAATTACGGCATTGCCGTTTTCAATTTTGCCTGCTATGTACTCAGGGGTTCTTCGGGCAATTCCAGTGCCTCTATTTTTGGCTGATTCATCAATACATTGACTGATGTTTTTAGCATATATAATATGTTCCGCTTTGGCGCGTAAAATTTTCATGATTGAAAGGTAATAAGAGAAAAAATAGTTTGTTCGAGAAGGGAGAAGGGCACACCGTACTCCATAAATAATTACACCCCTACGGGGCGACGAGGAAAACTGCGCAACGGAAGAACAGTCGCGTGGATTAAATGTATTTTCTCAGTTTTGAACATAACACTGCAAAAATGGGGTATTTTTTTAACACAGCAAAAAAATATTCTAAAAAAGCGCATTTTTTATAAATGTATTCAATTGATATACTAATGTTTACCTTTGTCATGTGAAAGAAGAACACTCAAATAAATTGGATATTGACTTCACTAAACTAGCAGGAAATAAAATCTTGTTAGCCCATAGTGGAGGACTTGATAGTAGTGTGTTGGCGCATCTTTTGTTGAAAGCCAAATGTAGCTTTTCAGTTGCACATTGTAATTTTCAACTCCGAGGCAGTGAGAGTGATACAGACGCTCATTTTGTTCAATCCTGGTGTCGTGATAACGCGATTCCATTTTTTTCGGTTCGATTGAGTACAGAAGCACATAAGAATTATTACAAAAAAAGCACTCAAGTTGCGGCTAGAGACCTCCGATATGAATGGTTTAATGCACTCATGAAAGGATATGGTTTTGATTTATTATTGACGGCACATCATCTTAATGATCAGTTGGAAACCTTCTTGATTAATGCTACACGGGGAACAGGTATTTCAGGTTTATTAGGAATTCAAGAACAAGACAGCCTATTGCGCCCTTTGCGATCCCTCCCCAAAAAAGAGCTCACTCAATATGCCCAAGCCCAGGGTATTTTGTGGCGCGAAGACCGCTCCAATGCAAGCGATGATTACCTTAGGAATGCTGTCAGACATCATGTGATTCCCGCATTAGAACAAGTAGTTCCCAACGCTTTGCAACATTTTAATTCTACTTTGGACCATCTTACTTTGGCAAATGATTTTATTCAAGAATCGTTAGAAGCGCTAAGGCAAAAGTTTTTTATAATTGAGGCTAATCAGATTAAAATTGAGATAAAAGGTTTGTTAAAACTTCCTTCTTTAGCTTTTTGTGCGCATCATTGGTTTAGTCCCTATGGTTTCAATTCAAAAGAGGTCCTCAAACTTTTAAATGCTGAAAGCGGAAAAGTTATTACTTCAAAAACCCATCGTTTAATTCGCGATCGTTCTGATTTGATCTTAACTGAAAAACAAAGCCTAGAAAAAAGTCAGTACTCATTTGACCCTACGCAGTCAAATAGAGATCTGCCTATTCATTTAACATGTGAGGAAATAACACCAAATAAATCAACTGTTTGGGATTCCCATCAAGCTGCACTCGACAAAATGCTGTTAAAAAAACCACTTTCCCTGAGAAAATCCATTAAAGGCGACTATTTTTACCCCATTGGAATGAAAGGTAAAAAATTGCTAAGTAAATTTTTTAAGGATGAGAAATATTCTCTTTTGGAAAAAGAACAACAATGGCTTTTGTGTTCTGGAAATCAGATTGTTTGGGTGGTTGGAAAGCGTTGCGACAGAAGGTTTGCTGCGACAAAAAGCACGAAAGAGACCCTATTAATTACGGTAGTATGAAATTGAAATGGATGTTGTTTTTTTTGTGGAGTTGTATGCTCAGCGCACAATTAGAAAAAGAGCCTGTGATCTGGGAGGCACAGTTAGAACAAAAAAATGAAAATCAGTATGTACTAATTTTCAAAGCTACTATAGCGCCTAACTGGCATTTATATTCCCAATTTTCAAGTGATCAAGGTGCTTTGCCCACGGAATTCCTCTTTGACTCCCAAGGGTATCGAAGAGTTGGAAAAGTGGAAGAGAGTCCCTCCATTACAGATTATGATGAAGTATTTGAAATGGACTTGACTTATTTCAACGATTCCGCAAGTTTTCGACAGGAAATAGTCATAGAGGATGACTCTTTAAGTATGCTATCCGTTGAGGTTAACTATCAAGCCTGTGACGACAAGCTGTGTATTTTTAGATCCGAAACCTTTGATTTTTCACTCGACGGAAAAGAAGCCATCAGTACGCTGACCACCGATGCTCGAAGTCAAGCATTGTCCAAAGCCTTAAAACTGAATTTATCAAGCACCGAATTTTTAGAAACAGAACTTGTTAAGGGATCTTCAAAATCCAATTGGAATATTTTCTTTCTGGGTTTTATAGGAGGCCTCTTGGCCTTGCTAACACCTTGTGTTTTTCCAATGATTCCTCTGACGGTTTCATTTTTCTTGAAACAAGCAACGACCCGAAGTAAAGGTGTTTACAATGCCTTGTTGTATACTTTTTTCATCATATTGATTTATGGTCTATTGAGTTTACCTTTTCACTTTTTAGACTCATTAAATCCTGAAATTTTAAATACGATTGCGACTAACGTTACCTTGAATTTGATCTTTTTTGGTGTGTTTGTGTTTTTTGCTTTTTCCTTTTTTGGATTTTATGAGTTGACGCTCCCTTCTGGATGGGGAAATAAATCAGATCAAGCCTCAGGTTTTAAAGGAGGTGTGGGAATCTTTTTTATGGCGCTGACTTTAGCTATTGTTTCTTTTTCATGTACCGGTCCTATTTTGGGATCTTTATTGGCGGGTTCCTTAACTGCAGATGGCGGAGCCATGCAGTTAAGTACGGGGATGTTGGGTTTTGGAATTGCTTTAGGACTTCCTTTTGGTTTGTTTGCCTTATTTCCCAATACCCTGAAAGCCTTACCCAAATCGGGAGGATGGATGACTACTGTAAAAGTAGTTCTTGGATTTCTGGAATTGGCTTTGGCATTAAAATTTCTTTCTAATGCCGACTTGGTTGCCCATTGGGATTTGCTGAAACGTGAGGTTTTTATCGGAATTTGGGCCCTGATTTCTTTCCTTTTAACCCTCTATCTTTTTGGAGTGATTCGTTTCAAACATGAAGTCAAACAAAAAGTAGGAGTTCCTAGATTACTTTTCGCAGGACTCAGTTTATTGTTTACTTCGTTCCTAGTAAATGGATTAATTTCAGATGAAAATCAATTAAAAATATTGAGTGGTTTTCCACCTCCTGAGTTTTATAGTATTCATTCAACAGCCTCCGATTGCCCGTTGGGTCTGGAGTGCTATAAAGACTATGAAACAGGGCGCGAGAAGGCGATAGCGGCAAACAAACCCATATTATTGGACTTTACAGGATGGGCTTGTGTGAACTGTAGAAAGATGGAAGAAAATGTCTGGTCTGATCCTGCAGTGTATAGTCTACTAAATGAAAATTACATCATTATTTCCCTCTATGTCGATGATCGGAAAGCCCTCGAAGAAGAGGCTCAGTTTAACTATCAATATCCCGACGGAAGAATCAAGGAAATCAATACCGTCGGAAAAAAATGGGCAACATTTCAGGCGATTAATTTTCAAACGGCTTCACAGCCTTTTTATGTACAAATGAATGCTGAGGGGAAAGTGTTGAACTCACCGATCCAATATACCGACATAGCTACATTTAAAGCATGGTTGGAGGCAGGATTGAAAAACAATACTGCAGCACCAGCGCCTAAGGCACAGTTTTTTACTTTTTAGAAGGGTCGTAAACAGCTACCGCAATTTTTGAGTCTGCCGTACCATAATACAAAAACCACTTTTCTTTAAAAAAGACCAATCCCTCTACAAAGCATACTTCATTGACTTCTCCCACTTTCTCATAGTCTTTATCGGGGTAGATAAAATAGGAAGAGGTTCTGTCGATTAGTTTGTGAGGTTGGTTTTTATCAAATAACGCTTGTCCTGCGGCATAGGTGAATTTAGGTAAATCGGGATCATTAAAGTTTGCAGCATTGCTGGCATTATAAATTAAAACAATTCCTTTCTCAGTATAGAGGGCATAAGGTCCAGGTTCTACAAGGCGACTGTCAAAGAATCCTTTTCTTGGGTGTAAAACGGAAATCAGTGCTCCATTCTCCTCATTGATAGCTGCCTCCCAATGAATTAAATCGAGGGAGCTGGCCATGAAAAGTTGGGTGTCTCCAAAGTACATCCAATAGCGGCCCTCAATTTTTTTGGCAACTTGCTGGTTGCCGATCTGTTCCGTAATGATGGCTCCAGACTTTGACCAATAGTCTTTGTATTTCTCTCCTTTCAAAACCGATCCATGTTTGGTCCAATGGATCAAATCAGGAGAAGATGCACTGCTTAAGCGGGCTGTTTTCCCATTGTAAGCCGTATAGGTCATAAGATAAGTACCTCCTTCGGTTTGTATAATTCTGGGGTCTTCTACACCATCAAAATAACAGGAAACACAGTCTAGGTTATAGGGTTCTCCTTCCACTTTTCTAAGATTCCATTCCATGGGTGTTTGTGCATCTTTTTCAGGAAAAAAAATAGGGTGCTCTTTTTTAGTGAAATTCATACCGTCTGTACTGATGGCCATTCCTATTCTGGAAGTACCCCATTCATCTTGTGCACGGTATAATAAAAAAACCGTATCATTTCTAACGATTGCTGCTGGATTTAGTACGTTTCGCTTTTCCCAAGCCACTTCTTTTTGGGTCATTGGATCAAGAAATTTTAATTCGGGCGAGGGTTTTAAAATGGGATTTAAAGAATCTACTTTTTCAAAAAAGGGAAAAGCCCAGTCTTTCTGATCCCGTTTTATTTCTATACTTGTGCATTGGACTAAACCAAAGCTGACTAAAATTATAAAGAGTAATCTCATAAGGTGTTTTTTAAGGTATCAAATCCTATGAGTTAAAATTAAGGCTTATTTTCGACAAAAGGAATTGTTTGTAAAATCAAGCTTAGAGCTTCCAAGCGGGCTTTGGTCTTGGTGTCTGCCTTGATGATATGCCATGGAGCAATTTCCGTATGGGTTTTTTGAAACATAGTTTCCTTGTATTGGGTGTATTGGTTCCAGAGGACCTGTGCTTTTAAATCAACAGGGGTAATTTTCCATTGCTTTAAAGGATTGTTTTTAATTTCTTCAAAGCGTTTTGCTTGTTCTTCTTTAGAAATTGAAAAATAGATTTTAATTAGAAAGGTTTCAGAATCAATCAACATTTTTTCAAATTCGTTGACTTGCCCCATGAAGCGATTGTATTGTTTTTCATTACAAAAACCATTGACCGGTTCTACTACAGCTCGGTTATACCAACTGCGATCAAAGAAAACAATTTCTCCCGGTTTGGGTAATTGATGAATATACCGTTGAAAAAACCATTGTTTTTTTTTCATCCTCCGAGGGAATGTCTAGAGCCACAACATTGATGTGTCTTGGATTTAAATATTGAATGGCTCTTCGGATGGCGCCTCCTTTTCCAGCCGCATCTCTTCCCTCAAAAATAAGGACTACCTTTTTGTCATTTTTAATGACCCATTGTTGGAGTAGAATCAATTTACTTTGAAGATGTTTTAATTCATTTTCATAGTGAATTCGCTCTATGGTTTTGATTAGATCTACTTTTTTATTCCTAAGTAGAATTTTCATTCCAAGTTTGGAATTGACTAGATTAAGCTCAGAGGGGGTTATAGAGTACATAGGTTAAATATCGATTTGGACGATACCTCTGTGGTATCTTTGAATAATGTTGGGATCAGGAGAAGTTTCAATTCCACTTTCTCCTTTTTTGGGATAGTCAAATTGTGAGATAACATGACGAATACTTTCTAAACGAGCAGATTTTTTATTATTAGCCTTTACTATCACCCAGGGGCTAAAGGAAGTATGAGTTTTATTGAACATTTGTTCTTTGTACCGGGTATAATTATCCCAAAGCTGCTGACCCTTCAAGTCTACAGGACTCAATTTCCACTGTTTTAATTCGTTTTTAGCGCGTGACTCAAAGCGTTTTTTTTGTTCCTCTTTAGAAATTGAGAACCAAAATTTAATCACTTTTACCTGGTCTTCATACAGCATATGTTCAAATTCAGGTACTTGAACCATGAATTTGTCATACTGCTCCTTGACACAAAACCCCATGACGGGCTCAACTACCGCTCGGTTATACCAACTACGATCAAAAAAAACCAATTCTCCTGCGTTGGGTAAAACTTTGATATAACGTCTAAAATACCATTGCCTGGATTCTTCATTAGTTGGTTTGTTTAAGGCGACCACCCTAGAGCTTCTTGGGTTTAGATGTTCAATAAAGCGTTTAATGCTTCCTCCTTTTCCAGAAGCATCTCTTCCTTCAAAAATGACAGCTACGCGTAATTGCTTTTTGTGAATCCACTGTTGTAAATTGACCAACTCACTTTGGAGTTTTTGTAACTCAATTTCATATTTAATTTGATCAAGAGCCTTGTCAATATTGATATTATTTTCATGCGCAAGGGCAATTAGTTCTTTTCGTGTGGTAGCTTGCTGAAGGTGATCTGGGGTAAACGGCATTTGGGTTGACTTGAGATTGGGATGAAAAATGGGTTCCTTTGTTGAACACTCAAAAATAAACAATTTTGTCAATTTTATGGATTTCTAATATTTTAATCTGATGATTCATTTTTAAGGAATCGATATAAATTGTATTTTTAGTAAACCAAATCTTGTCTATGTTAGTTTCCGTCTTTGGAAGTACTGTCTTTGGTGTAGAAGCCAATCTCATTACCATTGAAGTAAATATTGGTCAAGGTATTGGATATCATCTTGTGGGTTTGCCCGATAATGCAGTAAAAGAAAGTAATTTTCGTATTGCTGCGGCTTTAACCAATATTGGTTACAAACTTCCAGGAAAGAAAATCACAATCAATATGGCCCCTGCCGATATCCGCAAGGAAGGTTCGGCCTATGATTTGCCTTTGGCCATTGGAATTTTAGCCGCCTCAGGTCAAATTGAAGCGGTAGGTTTGGAGCGTTATTTAATTATGGGAGAATTGTCTTTGGATGGAAGTATACGTCCCATTCGAGGGGCATTACCGATTGCTATTCAGGCTCTAAATGATGGTTTTAAGGGTTTTATTTTGCCAAAAGAAAATGCCAATGAAGCCGCGATAGTAAAAGATTTACAGGTCTATGGCGTTGAACATTTGCGGGAGGTGATTCAATTTTTCAAGGACACGACTAGTCTGGAAGCTGTGGAGGTCGATACACGAAAAATTTTTCAAGAACAGTTAAAATATCCAGAGCATGATTTCTCTGATGTAAAAGGACAAGAGGGCATTAAACGTTGTATGGAAATTGCTGCTGCGGGAGGACATAATATTATCCTTATTGGACCTCCGGGTGCAGGTAAAACCATGTTGGCAAAGCGCTTACCCAGTATTTTACCCCCCATGAGTTTGAAAGAAGCCTTAGAGACGACTAAAATCCATTCGGTAATGGGAAAAGTTAAAAACAAAGGTTTGATCAGTGTTCGACCTTTTCGTTCTCCCCACCATACAATTAGTGATGTTGCTTTAGTTGGAGGGGGAGCTTATCCTCAGCCTGGGGAGATTTCCATGACGCACAATGGTGTTTTGTTTTTGGATGAATTACCCGAGTTTAAACGGGGTGCCTTGGAAGTCATGCGGCAGCCTTTGGAAGATCGTGAAGTGACTATTTCTAGAGCTAAGTTTACCGTTACTTACCCTGCTTCTTTTATGTTGGTGGCCAGTATGAATCCTAGCCCCTCAGGATTTTTTAATGATCCTCAATCCAAGTTAGGCCCATCTCCAATGGAGATGCAGCGGTATTTAGGGAAGCTCTCGGGACCCTTATTAGACCGAATTGATATTCACATAGAAGTGGAAGCGGTTCCTTTTGAAAAACTAGCCGATCGAACTCCAGCTGAATCTTCAGAGACCATCAGAGCAAGAGTTTCTGCTGCAAGAGCAATACAACAAGAACGGTTTAAATCATTGGAAAATATCCATTATAATGCACAGATGAATTCCAGACAAATACGAAAACATTGTGTTTTGGACCCGGTCTCTACTCAGTTGTTAAAAAGTGCGATGGAGCGATTATCCCTTTCTGCCCGTGCCTATGATCGTATTTTAAAAGTAGCCCGAACTATAGCCGATTTGGAAGGGGAGAAGAACCTAAGTCAACATCACATTGCTGAAGCCATACAATATAGAAGTTTGGATCGTGAGGGTTGGTTGGGGTGAATTACAGTTTAGTTAGGTTTTTTAGTTGCTTGTTTTTTGGAAATAAAGCCAAGCCCTCTGCCAGGTATTTTTTGGCCAAACTGTCTTTTTCTTCTTTTATGTAGTGATTTACCAAAAGCACATAAACACTGTCTTTTCCCCAAGTTGGTTGATTTTCCTCCATACTGTTTTCACTCATAGCAAGTGCTTGTTTGAGATTGACCTCTACTTGGGTTCCCCCACCAAAAACTTTTGGAGTGTAAAAGTTATTTATAGCTAAAGCGTAATAGGCACGTAAATTGTTGGAATCAAGGCTTAGTGCAGTTTCAGCATAGTTGTGTGAATCTTGTCCCAGCCCCATCATGGCAAAATAGCTTTTAAAACGGATACTATATCCAGTTTGAATTGAGAGTAAGGCTAAGCTTTCTGAGTCTTTCAGCGAGGGTTTTAATAGTGAAATCGCAGCATCAATATACGATTCAGCTTGTTTCTTTTTTTGATTGATTTCAGCGGCCAAAAGAGCTTGGTGATAACGGGTATAAGAAAGCCAATATCGAGTTGATACGGTATCATTTTCATCAAAAGTAAGTGTTAAGGTTTCCGCTATTTTCTCTAAAGCGTCTTCACTTTCATTTTCAATACAGTAGAGGAACGCTTTTTCAATTTTTTCTTGCAGTCCCTCTTTTTGCTGTTTTTGAGCCTGCATACTCATAATTGAAAAACTCAGAAGTAGAACAATAGCTTTCATGACGGTGGCTTAAAAATGTATTTTTTTAGTGCTTTTACGTACTCTTCAAAGGCTTTTATTCCTTTTTTTGTTAAGCGAACTTGAGTTAGTGGATAATTATCCAAAAAACTTTTCTCGATGCGAAGATAGCCCGCTTCTTCCAGTTTTTTGAGTTGAACACTAATATTTCCCGATGTAGCGGCTGTATCACTCTTTAATTCCTTAAAACTTGCTTTGGAATGGGTCATCAAATAGGATACGATTGCCAGACGTAAGGGCGCGTGCAATAAG
>JAQWJV010000013.1 GCA_029248185.1 Flavobacteriaceae bacterium
TAACAACTTGAACCAAAACGGTTTGTTTCGGTGATAAAACATCACCGACATTTCCGTCTTTATCTATATCCTTTTCATAACGAAATTGTTTTAAAAGATAATCTTTGTTTTTACCTGTGCTTATCTGTTTAATGTATTTTACTAACGAAGGGAGTTTAGGACCGAGGTCATGATAGTGTAAAAAACCATCTTTTTCGTGGCCAACATCAATAAATGCGGCATTTAGTCCGGGAATAGCTTTTCTGATCTTGCCGACAAATATGTCGCCTACAGAAAATTTATTGTCTTCCACTTCTTTGTTTAGCTCAATTAACTTTCCATCCTTGAGCAGTGCAAAATCAACAGCAGAGGAATGCGAACGTATAATTAATTCTTTATTCACTCTGAATTATTTTGTGTTATAGCAAGCTAGGCTTGTTATAACGGATTAAACAATATTTTCAGGATTTTCCTGTAGCAGTACTCAAAATTTATGAGGGCTGCATTTCAATGAACTTTTAGGTAATTTTTTAAGTGTTTAGCCTAACACTATTTTTTCTTGTGGCGATTCGCTCTTCTGCGCTTTTTACGCTTGTGCGTCGCTACCTTATGTCTTTTACGTTTTTTACCACTTGGCATATGCAAATATGTATTTAGATGTTATTAATTATTTTGATACGGGTACTTTAGATTTAACTCCCTTAACAAATATTTTAGCGGGTTTAAAAGAAGGTATGTTGTGAGCGGGAATTTTTAAGGCAATATTTTTTGAAATATTACGCCCTGTTTTTTCGGCACGAGTCTTAATAATAAAACTCCCGAACCCTCTCAAGTAAACATTTTCTCCTTTTTCTAAAGAGCCTTTTACTTCTTTCATAAATTTTTCAACAGTGGCTTGAACATCAGCTCGGTCAATCCCTAACTGATCAGAAATATTTGATACAATGTCTGCTTTTGTCATAATTTTACAATTTAATGCTAAAATTTTAAGGCTTGCAAATATATAAATTTAAATGATAAAATGCTCTGTGTAAAGTTTTTATATTATACTTGCTTTCTTGAAATTAAGATTATTAAAGACACGCTCATTTGAATTGGACAGCAAAACTTCTTTTATGGTATTCAGAAAATAAGCGGTCTTTTATATGGCGTACTACTAAAGACCCATATAAAATATGGCTTTCTGAAATTATTTTGCAACAAACTCGAACAGCTCAAGGCCTTCCGTATTATGAAAAATTTATTACTACATTTCCCTCCCTTTCGGATTTGGCTCTTGCAAAGGAAGATGAAGTTTTAAAGCTATGGCAGGGTTTGGGGTATTATTCCAGAGCGCGAAATCTACATGCTACCGCTCAGTACATTCATTTTGAATGCAAGGGGGTTTTTCCCACTAGTTTTAAAGCGCTACTGAAATTTAAAGGTATTGGAGATTATACGGCTAGTGCCATTGCTTCCATTTGTTTTGACATACCCGAAGCGGTTGTTGATGGAAATGTATATCGGTTTCTTTCTCGCTTTTTTGGAATTGAAACCCCTATTAATTCTTCGGGTGCCCACAAGCAATTTAAGGCAAAAGCGATGGAATTATTGGATGTAAATGAGCCGGGAACATTTAATCAAGCCCTTATGGAATTTGGCTCAACTCAATGTGTGCCGAGATCGCCAAATTGTACAGCTTGTCCTTTTGTACAAGATTGTATTGCTTTTAACCAAAATAAAATTCATTTGCTCCCAGTCAAAACCAGTAAGATTAAAATAGTGAATAGACATTTTAATTACCTGATAATTTTAGATCCAAAGGGAAATTGCGTGATGGAACAACGAACTGAAAAAGGCATTTGGCAACAGTTATTTCAATTCCCCTTGGTAGAGAGTCAGCACACGATTACAAGTCCCACAAAATTGACTCAACATGAGGACTTTCCTACGAAGTTCTCAACTGACATCAATCAAGTTAAGCTTTGGAACGAAGAGCCTGTCCTTCATAAACTAAGTCATCAAAATCTTTTTGTCCGTTTTTGGATTTTAGAGTATGATAAGGAGTTGACCAATGGATATCCCCAAGATCACTTGCAGAGATTAGCTGTGCCCGTTGTTATTCAAAAGTTTATGGCAAATTTTTTTTCATTTGCAATCTGATTTCATAAATTTACTTTTGCAACTAACCTAAATCATTTTAGCTATGAGCGGAACATTAAATAAAGTAATGCTAATTGGACACTTGGGTGATGATGTAAAAATGCATTATTTCGAAGGTGGCGGGTCAATCGGAAGATTCCCATTAGCAACAAACGAATCTTACGTCAATAAAACCTCTGGCGAGAAAGTAACGAACACGGAATGGCATAATATAGTGGTGCGAAACAAGGCCGCTGAAGTCTGTGAAAAGTATTTAAGTAAAGGAGATAAAATTTACATTGAAGGAAGAATCAAAACGCGAAAGTGGACAGGAGAAGACGGGAACGATCGATATTCTACTGAAATCAATGTGAATGAATTTACCTTCCTTTCCACCAAAAAAGAAGCAGGTCAGACTACACCACCTCCTGCAGCTAATTCTCCAAGTGTAGAGGAAACTCCTCCTGACACTAATGATTTACCGTTTTAATTAATTACTGTTTGGATCCTGACCCATTACCTTTTTTGAGCTCCTTTTTTTTAATTGCTAATGTAGTGTGGATTCAATTGGGGCTTGCTTTATTATTATTACTGTGCTCTGCATTAGTTTCTGGTGCTGAAGTTGCTTTTTTTTCACTTCAATTGAAATCTCTTGAAGAGCTTTACGAAACCAATAATGAAACCGAAGTAAAAAGAGTCATCCATTTATTGCGGAAACCCAAACGTCTTTTGGCAACTGTTTTAGTGGCAAATAATTTCATCAATATTGCCATTGTGCTTCTTTTTTCGCTTCTCAGCAAGGCCTTTTTTTTAGGGATCGAAAACCCCGCTGTACTCCTAATTATTGAAGTAGGAATTATCACATTTATTATTTTAATCTTTGGGGAAATCTTGCCTAAAGTTTATGCCAATAGAAATGCACTTACTTTTTCAAAAGTAATGGCACCCGTCATCATTGTTCTCGATCAATATGTATTGTTTTGGTTGACTTATCCCATGAGTAAAACAACAACTTTTATTGAAAAAAGAATTGGAGATAAAGGCAATCAGTTTTCAATAGATAAACTTTCACAAGCATTGGAATTAACCGACGATGATGAAACAACCTCAGATGAACAACGTATTCTGGAAGGGATAGTAAATTTCGGAAATACAGACACACGCGAAGTAATGTGTCCACGAATGGATATGTTTGCGTTATCCGATGCCTTGACGATGGAGGAAATTATTCCCATAATTTTAGAACAAGGTTATTCAAGAATTCCTGTGTATACCGAAAAGAAAGATGTCATTAAAGGAATTCTCTATGTAAAAGATTTATTACCCAATATTCATAAAGATAAATTCCATTGGCAGCAGCTTTTAAAGCAACCCCTTTATGTCCCTGAAAACAAAAAACTTGACGATTTATTAAAGGAGTTTCAATTGAAAAAAAATCACTTAGCCATAGTGGTGGATGAATACGGGGGAACCTCAGGTTTAATAACTTTAGAAGATATCATGGAGGAAATTGTTGGGGATATTAGTGATGAGTTTGATGAAGTAGATTCTAGTTATTCTAAACTGGACGAACTCAACTATTTATTTGATGCCAAAATAAGTTTAAAAGATTTCTTCAAAGTAATTCACCGCGAAGAAACAGAAGAATTTGAATCCATTAAAGGAGATGCGGAAACCCTCGCAGGATTACTGCTTGAAATTGCTAAAAAATTCCCAAAAAAGAAACAGCTCATTAAATATGAAGGGTATTCCTTCAGCGTTGAAGAGCTTGACCAAATGCGAATAACACAAGTTAAGGTAACTCTACCTAAACAATAAAACACAAGAAGAAATGAAAGAATTTTTAGGCTTAATGCTTTTGTTTTTTGTGTTTGCTTGTAACTCTGATGTTCAGCCCAAACCCAAAGGTTATCTTCGTTTGGAGTACCCAAAAGCAAAATATTTAACTTTTGAGGGATTGTCCGATTTCTCTTTCGATTACAACACCCATGCACAAGTAAAAATAAGAAGTCAAATCACACCAAGATTAGTTTATCCTGAGATGAAGGCTACACTTTATCTCAATTATGTTCCGATAGAAAATAATTTGGACTCACTTCTTAATGATGCCTATAAATTACCTTACAAGCATATTTCAAAAGCGGAATCAATTCCTGAAAAAGTTTTTATTAATGATGAAAGTAGGGTTTACGGTACCTTATTTTCTGTTGTTGGAAATGCGGCCTCTCAGCATCAATTCTTTTTGACAGATAGTACCCATCATTTTTTAGTGGGTTCTTTATATTTCTATGCAAGACCTAATTTTGATTCGATTTATCCTGCTACAGTTTATCTTCAAAAAGACATTATTCGTCTGATGGAAAGTTTAAATTGGAAGGGATCAAGGCTTAATTAAAAGTATCTAGGCGCACTATTTCACTTACACTGTAGGTTTCTCCTGTTGTTTTAACAACAGCTGAAAGGGATTCGAGAGTTAATAGTTGTGCATCATACACAACCCGAGCTGTTTTGGACTCAAAATCAACTGTAGCGGAAGCAACACCCGAGGTTTTTTTAAGATTTTTTTCAATGCTTGCAGCACAACCTATGGCACAGGTCATTCCTTCAATTGTCAATTTTGCAAAGGCTTTTTCTCCAAGAACAACAGCTTGAATCTTTGAGGTTTCCACGGGATGAACAGTGACTACTTTAGGTTGAGTTGGATTGTTGCATGCCATAAAATTAAGGCTAGCAGTAAAAAGAAAAAATAGAAGGGCTTGTTTCATTTGTAAGCTTTTTTTCAAAAATACAAATTTACGGACTGTGAGCTTGATTAAATTGTCCATTTTTGTAGTATATGACGACTACATTTAAGAAATGGTTTTTTCTCATAGTGCTTTCCATGATTTGGGGAAGTTCCTATATTTTAATAAAGAAGGGACTTGTTGGCTTAACTCCCCTACAAGCTGGTTCCGCTCGTATTCTGATGACTACTGTCATTCTCTCTGTTTTTGGATGGAAACAGTTAAAAAAAATTCCCTTTCCTGCCTGGAAATGGATCTTTTTCACTGGATTTTTTGGCACTTTTTTTCCCAGTTATCTTTTTGCTTTTGCAGAGACCGTTATTGACAGTTCTGTGGCGGCTGTTTTAAATGGAATGACACCCTTATTTACTTTAATTCTTGGAATTGTTGTTTTTGGCTCTCAATGGAAATGGGGAAAAGCATTAGGAGTATTGATTGGTTTTGGAGGAACTTTAATTTTGGTTTCCAATGAATTTTCAATTAACACAGGCGGTGATAGTTGGTACGCTTTGTTAGTCATTGTCGCAACATTTTGTTATTCTATTAATGTCAATGTGATTAAATATAAGCTTCAAGGTATTTCTGCTTTGGGGATTGCTTTGGGTAATTTCTTAGCCATCGTTATTCCTGCAACTCTTGTATTGCTTTTGTCAGATTTCCCCTGGTCATCTCTTGGTACAAGCAATGAAGTAACAACCTCATTAGGTTATATTTTTATTTTAGCCTTTTTTGGGACAGCAATTGCCAAAGTGATGTTTAATGAACTGGTTTCAATTTCCTCTCCTGTATTTTCAATTTCGATCACCTATTTATTACCCATTGTAGCCATAGCTTGGGGCGTTTTAGATGGAGAAAGCTTTAGTTTTATTCAGTGGGTGGGCTGTGCTTTTATTTTGATGGGTGTGTATTTAGTTACAGAAAAAAAGCGCTCCAAAAAATGAGGCGCTTTTATCCTGTGTAAAAGAATAGTTATTGAAATAGGGTTTCGTCCAATTGAGTATTAATTTCGATTCCAGTTGTTTTAAAATCAATTTCTTGAGGGCCCATCGATAGCGTGGTCGTGTGTGGAAAATAAATACCATTTACCAATTGATAATCTCCAAATTTAATGGTTGAAGTTTGAGAATTACCCATTATTTCTTGGGTCTGTATCGTTTGAATTTTAAAGTTGGTTGTCGTATCATAAAAATTACTTTTGCTGTCTGAAATTTTAATCTCATACGCTTTCTTTCCGTCTATATCAACGATTCCTTTAAGTTGTATGCTCTTTGGGTCAAAATTTAATTCTGAAAACAGTACAGACTCCTGAATCATATCTTCCAAGGTTTGTCCTTCAAAGTCGATTCTTTGCCCTTGCATTTCCATGTAGGCCTTGTCTTTGTTTACTACTTGTTTTTGCATCAGGTTCCCCATCATTTTCATTTCAGTGATGGCTTGATATTGATTATTTTTTTGAGAAACGATTTCCAAATTCATCCCTTGCATGGTCGCTTCGGCCCGTTCAATCAATGAGTAAACTTCATTGAGCTTTTCTCTCCTACCCATCGCTTCAAGATAGGATTCAATGACCGTATTTGCAGTTATTCCGTCTGGGGTTTGCATTGAATAATTGGGTCGATCAATCGGGTTTCCATATTGGTCATAATAGGATACGTTTAATTTTTTTCCCTTGTAGGGAATTTCTTCTAGTGCATCCAAAATATCACTTCCTTTTCCGGTAACTACAATTTTTGCTTGATCACTTTTAAAATACTTTTTAGCCACCTTAAAAATATCCTCTTTGGAAACGGCATTGATATTTTTCAAATAGTTTTTGTAGAAATTGGGATCTAGGTTTTGAGTTTTAATATTGAGGGCAAAATTTGCAATGGTTTCTGGATCCTCAAGCGATATAACGAAATTCCCTGCATATTTAGCTTTTACAATTTCAAGTTCTTCATCAGTGACTAATTCCGAACCAATACGATCTACTTCATAGATCATTTCTACAACTGCAGAGTCACTCACCGCATTTCTAACACTTGTCGTTGCCTTAAAAAGTGCTTTAGTTTTATGGGAATCACTCATTCGAGAATACGCTCCGTAAGTATACCCTTTGTCTTCTCTTAGATTTAAAAAAAGCCTTGCTTCGCCCCCACCACCTAGAATTTGATTAGCTAAAATTGCGGCAAAATAATCAGGGTTGTTTTTGTCTAAAGAGGTGGTGTTGAGTACAGCAATTTCGGACTGAACCGCATTGGGCATATCCACAAATATAATTTCAGTTTCTACACTATTTGTGGGTTCAGGAAATTCGACTTTTACCTTTTCTCTTTTTTTCCAGTCAGCGAAATGTTTTTTAATTTGTTTTTTTACGTCCGAAGTTTTGAAATCACCCACTATAGCGATATATGAATTTACAGGATTGTAAATAGAGAAATAGGCCTTTTTGATGTCTGACAATGTAATCTGTTCCACGGTTTCTTTTGAAACATATTCCTCATAAGGATGTTTTTCCCCATAAGAAACAAGATCTTCTACCCTTCTTGCAGCAGTTTTTACATCTTTTTTACTAGCTTCAATTGCAGTGAGTGTTTTATCTTTTTCTTTTTCAAATTCTTCCTCTAAAAAATTAGGATTTAAGGTTGCATCTGCTAGTAACTCCAATACGCGAGGGAAGTATCGTGTCAACGAACTTGCGTGGGCTCCATCGGGATTAAAATGAAAATGAGTTCCCATAAAATCAATTTCCTCTTCAAATTCATTTTTAGTTATTGATTTCGACCCTTTGCCCATCATGGAGGTTAATAAGGAATTTGTTCCTGCTTTATTTCCTTCAATCAGTAAGGGATGATCAATTGAAAGACTGATGGATACTTGCGGGAGTTTGTGATTTTCAACCAATAAAACAGTCAGTCCATTTTTGAGACGAAATTCTTCTGGACTTTCCAATTGAATAAGGGGAGTGGGCCCTGGCTTAGGTTGTTGTGTTCGATCAATTTGAGCGCTCAGTTGTGCGCCCAACAAAAGAATAAGGCTAAGTGAGAGGTGCTTTTTCATTATATTATTTTTTAGATTCGGGTAAATAGTTAAGGGTAAGGCGCTGCTTAGCATTCAAATACTTATTAGCGACATCACGAATTTCCTCGCGAGTAATGGAACGGTAGATGTCGATTTCAGAATTGATTAAGTTCGTATCTCCATAAAAAGTATAATATTCTGCTAGGGAATTGGCAATTCCTTCCACAGATGCATTGGAACTAACAAAGCGCGATTCAAATTTATTCAACAATTTTTCGTAGTCTTTTTGTGAAATTAAGCTCGTTTGAATTTTCTCAATTTCTTCATCAATTTCATCTCGTAGAATTGCCAAGGAGGTTTCTCCTTGGGGTAAGGTTAAAATAACATACATGCCATAATCTTCAAGGCTAATATTAAAGGCCGTAACTTGAAGGGACATTTTTTGTTCATCCACCAATTTTCGATATAATTTAGAGCTTTTTCCATCACTTAGATAAGTAGAAATCATATCTAATATTTTTGATTCTCTGGTGGTTTGATCGGGAATTCTATAAGCGGTAAATAAAGCTGGGATTTGGATGTTTTGATCAAAGGCTTCTGCTTCTACGGCAGAAGAAACAGGTATTTCTTTGGGGTAATTTCGAGCAACCTTTTGCCTTTTGGAATGCTGCTAAAATAGTCGGAAACCATTTTTTTTGTCTTTTCTATATCAAGATCTCCTGCAATAACCAATACAGCATTATTAGGAGAATAGTATTTTTTATTAAACGCAATGAATTCCTCTAATGTTGCGGCATCCAGGTGCTCCATTTTTCCGATGGGCATTCTTTTATAAGGGTGATTTACAAATAGGTTTTCCCTAACATATTTCATCCAATTGCCATAGGGACTGTTGTCATAACGCAAACGCTTTTCTTCTTTAACCACTTCATTTTGAGTATCTACTCCAATTTTATTGATCACAGGATGTAGCATACGTTCAGATTCGAGCCAGAGCCCTAATTCTAAATTATTGGATGGGAATACTTCATAGTAATAAGTAAAATCATCGGTAGTGTAGGCATTGTTTCTTCCACCATTGGCAGAAACGATAGTAAACCATTTACCACGTTCAATATTTTTTGTGCCTTCAAAGAGAAGATGTTCAAAAAAATGGGCAAAACCAGTACGGTCTTCCTGTTCATCTTTTGAACCTACGTGGTATAAAACAGAAGTGACAATTACTGGGGCATTGTTGTCCTGATGAAGGATCACGTGTAAGCCGTTTTCAAGATCGTATTCAATGAAATCAACCTGTTGCCCAAGGAAAATGGAGGGAATAATTAACAGGAGTAAGGAAAGTGTGTTTTTCATAAGTAGGTATTTGGGTTAATGGGTAATTTAACTTTAGATAATTAAATATCTAGGTTAGACAAGTGTAATTTAATACATTTGAATAGAAAAAAAAAATCCGATGAAACACCTCTTTTCTTTAATATTTTTGCTGAGCCTAAGTTTAACTTTTGGACAGGCAAAATACAATCTAATATTAAATTCGATTGACGATCAAAAAGCCGATTATTCTAAAATTGCTCAACAAATTTGGTCTCATGCTGAAATGGGATATCAAGAAAACCAGAGTAGTGCACTTTTACAAAAAACATTAGAATCTGAAGGGTTTAAAATTACAGCAGGAGTGGCTGAAATACCTACTGCCTTTGTAGCCAGTTATGGTTCAGGAGGCCCTGTGATTGCCATTTTGGGTGAATATGATGCTTTGCCGGGCTTATCCCAAAAAGCACTTCCGTATAAAGTTTCAAATGGAGGAAAAGCTGGGCATGCCTGTGGACATCATTTATTTGGAACGGCTTCTGCAGCCGCTGCAATTGCATTAAAAGAGTATTTAATTGCTGAAAATAAACCGGGAACAATTCGGTTTTATGGATGCCCAGCAGAGGAAGGGGGCTCAGGAAAAGTATATATGACACGTGCAGGTTTATTTGATGATGTGGATGTGGCGTTACACTGGCATGCTGACAGTAAAAACGCAGCTAGTATTCGCCCGGCTCTAGCTAATAAGTCAGCGAAATTCAGATTTTATGGCGTATCTGCTCATGCTGCTGGAGCCCCAGAAAAAGGGCGATCTTCTTTGGATGCCGTTGAAGCCATGAACAACATGGTCAATATGATGCGTGAACATACTACCGAAAGTACACGAATTCATTATGTAATTACCCAAGGTGGAAAAGCACCGAATGTAGTCCCTGATTTTGCGGAGGTATATTATTATGCACGACATGCTACTCGCGATGAAGTAGTCAATGTGTTTGATCGAATCGTGAATGCTGCCAAAGGCGCTGCTCTTGGAACAGGAACCACAATGGATTATGAAATGATTGGAGGAACACACGAGCTTTTGCACAATGAAACACTACAGCGTTTGATCCACAAAAACTTAGAAACGGTTGGAGGCTATACCTATACTGATGAAGAAATAGCTTTTGCTGAAAAGATTTCTGAAAGTTTAGGAATTCCCCTAAATACTCAATATACTGAATGGGTTGCGCCTTACAGTAGTTCAAGTAAAGCAGGAGGTTCTACCGATGTAGGTGACGTTAGTTTTGCAGTTCCCACGGCCGGATTACGTGCTGCAACTTGGGTCCCTGGAACACCGGCACACAGCTGGCAAGCGGTAGCTGCGGGTGGAACGGATATTGGAAATAAAGGCATGATGGTCGCTGCAAAAACTTTAGCCCTTACGGCAATGCAACTCATTGATTCGCCAAAAATTATTGTTAAAGCGAAAGAAGAGTTTCTTCAAAAACGGGGACCAGATTTCAAGTATAAGCCTATGTTGGGAGACCGAAAACCTGCCTTAAATTATAGAAACTAGAGCCATGCGTGGAATTGTTTGGATATTTTTACTTAGTATTAATTTTACTTTTGCTCAGGTGTATAGTTTCAAAACGCAAAAGGAAGGCCGTACAGTAACGCATCGTATTTTGATGGATGCTGAGTATTTAATTGAAACACAATTTGTAGAATATCCACCACAGTTTATTTCAACAAGAGGAGGCTTTTATTCAAAAAAAGGGAATGCCTACTCTGTTACTTTTGAGTTTAATTCTGATCACCCTAAAGATGGGCTCACTTCTTTGGTATTAGAACCTGATGAGTCCTGGGAGGACGTTTCAAAAACCTCGCTTGATCTCAATGGGAAATGGCTTATGTCTGGAAAAGTCCGGGATAATAAAGAACAACGAAGAGATACCTCTAGACCCAGAAAGACAATGAAATTTTTGGAGGATGGATTTTTTCAATGGATTGCATTTAACACTGAGACTTTTGAATTTTTTGGTTCTGGAGGAGGGTATTATACGGCCCAAGAGGGCAAGTATACCGAACACATTGAATATTTTTCAAGAAGTAATAGTAGTGTAGGTAGGGTTTTACCTTTTGAATATTCCATTTCAGGTTCTGATTGGCATCATCAGGGGTTTAGTAGTAAGGGAGATGCAATGCATGAAATTTGGTCAAAAAGAACTTTAAATGAATAAAGTCGTTATTGTTGCGGCAAAGCGAACTCCCATTGGAAGTTTTATGGGGGGTCTTTCAACAGTTCCTGCTACGGTATTGGGAAGTACAGCGATTAAAGCAGCTTTAGATGAAATTAAATTAGACCCTAATACCGTTGATGAAGTTTTTATGGGACATGTTCTTCAAGCAGGGACAGGTCAAGCGTCAGCTCGCCAAGCTGCAATGGGTGCAGGAATACCCAATACGGTTCCATGCACCACAATAAATAAGGTATGTGCCTCTGGAATGAAATCGATTACGCTGGGAATTCAAGCTATTGCTTTAGGGGACGCTGATGTTGTCATTGCAGGAGGAATGGAAAATATGAGTTTAAGTCCACACTTAAGTTCCTTACGACAGGGAGCAAAATTTGGTAGTATCCACCTCCAAGATACCCTACAAGTTGACGGATTGACTGATGCTTATGATCAAGTAGCGATGGGTGTTTTTGCCGATGCTTGCGCAACACGATATACTATTTCTAGAGCAGCACAAGATGCTTTTGCCATAGAATCCTACAGGAGAAGTACGCACGCCTGGGAATCGGGATTTTTTGATACTGAGGTGGTTCCTGTAGCCGTACCCCAACGCAAAGGCGACCCCATTATTTTGGCTCAAGATGAGGAATATAAAAATATTTCTTATGATAAGATTTCGAAATTACGCCCTGCTTTTACAAAAGAGGGAACGGTTACTGCAGCAAACGCCTCTACTCTAAATGATGGTGCTGCTGCACTTGTACTTATGAGTGAAAACAAAGCAAAAACATTAGGTTTTAAACCTTTAGCAACTGTTTTAAGTTATGCCGATGCAGCACAAGAGCCAAAATGGTTTACAACTGCTCCTGCCAAAGCCTTACCCAAAGCACTAGGGAAAGCGGGTTTAGCTCTTGATGAAATTGATATATTTGAACTCAACGAAGCCTTTTCGGTAGTTGGAATTGCGAATACTCAACTTTTAGATCTAGCACCTGAAAAAGTAAATCCCAATGGAGGAGCTGTTTCCTTGGGACATCCATTGGGATGTTCTGGCGCAAGAATAGTGGTAACCTTAATACACACACTTCAACAACTACAAAAAAAGCACGGTGCCGCTGGAATCTGCAATGGCGGAGGAGGTGCAACAGCTTTAATTCTTAAACACAACTATGATTGATCTCAGTTCTTTAATCTCACTATTAACTTTAGAACAAAAAGACACCCATCACTTTGTGGGTCAAAATTATAAGACTGCTTGGGGACGTGTTTTTGGAGGCCAAGTTTTAGGACAATCGCTCCATGCGGCCTATCAAACCGTTCCCAAGGATCGTATCGCGCATTCCATGCATGGGTATTTCATATTAGGAGGTGATATTAATATTCCTATTGAATACCATGTTGATGCCATCAGAGATGGTAAAAGTTTTACAACTAGGCGTGTTGTAGCCTTTCAAAATGGAAAAGCAATTTTTAATATGGCAGCCTCTTTTCATTTGAAAGAGGAAGGAGTAGATCATCAAATTACCATGCCTAATGTTTTAACACCTGAATTATTACTCACCGATATCCAACAGGCGGATTCACTTCAACAAATGGATCCAGAGCGTTATGAACGCCTAATGAAATCTCACCCACAAGTTTTTGAATTTCGTCCTGTTGGCAAAGCAATTTATTTAGAAAATCGAAACAGTCCTCCCCACTCTCATATCTGGTTTAAAACCAAAGGAAATATTGAAGCAGACATTTCCCTCCAGCACCAATTGCTTGCTTTTGCTTCTGATTATAGTTTACTTCTCTCAGCAACTTTACCCCATAGAAAAGAATTAGCCCATTCAAAAATGTATTATGCGAGTTTAGACCATGCATTATGGTTTCATCGAGATTTTAAAATTGATGATTGGTTATTATATGCCATTGAAAGTCCAAGTGCCTCCAATGCCCGTGGGTTTTCTAGAGGGAGTATCTTTGATCGATCCGGTAAAATGATTGCCTCTGTTTCACAAGAAGGGCTAATGAGAAAATACAACTAACTATGAGAGTCAAATTTTTTAAGTTCATTATTCTATTTTTTTTAATCAGCTTCTCCATGACTGCCCAAGAATATGAAAAAATGAATGGGGCATGGAATGCCTTTTTTTTAGATCATGGATTATCAGATAAATTTTCATTAAGAAGTGAGTTTCATTTTAGGACGGTTTCCTTTTTAAGTGTTTGGAATCAACAAATTTTCCGACCTTCCATAACCTATAATACCTCAAAAAATATCAAATGGACTGTAGGCTACAGTTATATTAAAAATTTTAATGCAGATGTAACAGCAAGCCCCAGAGTTAGAATGGAACATAATTTTTGGGAACAGCTTGTATACAATACTCCTGTAAAAAAAGGATTAATAAGTTCACGTTTGCGTTTAGAGCACCGTTTTCAAGAAAACCTTCCTTTACAAGAAGACAATGCATTGAGAAGTTTTGATTTTGCCAGTCGAATTCGTTATCGTCTCACTTACCAACGTTTATTAACCCCCACGGATGCAAAAATACCGATAAACTTTGTTGCCTTTGATGAGGTTTTTATGTTTTTAAATCCCAATGGCATTCCATTTCGTTTTAATTTTAACTGGACCTTTTTGGGGTTGAAATTTCAGTTGAATAAGAAAATGGTTTTGACCTCAGGCTTTCAGAAAAATACCCTTAAAATTTCCGATGATCTTTATTCTAAAACAAGACTCTGGATCAACACCCTAATATTTAAATTATAAATATTTAAAAAAATTGTAGCTTGCTGTAAAATATCGATCATGATTCAGCGCCCTATTTTCATCCGTACTTTTTTTTTATTAGCAGCAGTTTCACTTTCTGCACAGACCCCCTTTTTTAAAGCACAATCAGGATCTTATTGGGTAAGTGCAGACTTACATATTCACACGGTATTTTCTGATGGGGCAGTTTGGCCCAGCATTAGAGTAGAAGAGGCAAGAAGAGAAGGACTTGATTTGATTGCCATGACAGAGCATTTGGAATACCAACCTCATGCAGAAGACATTCCCCATCCCGATAGAAACAGATCCTATGTCATTGCAAATGGAGCCATTCAAGAAGGGGACGAGTTACGAGTAATCAATGGTTCCGAAATTACTCGAGAAATGGCACCAGGACATATTAATGCCGTATTTATAAAAGATGCTAATGCACTTTTACAAAAAGATTCACTTACAGGAATTAAAATAGCCAATGAGCAAGGAGCTTTTGTTTTTTGGAATCATCCTAACTGGGATGCACAGCGCAAAGACGGAATTGCACGTTTAGAGCCCTATCATGAATATTTAATAGAAAATAAACTTTTACACGGTTTGGAGGTAGTTAATGAAACGACCTATTCTGATGAAGCACTGGAAATTGCTTTAGAGAATAATCTTACGATTTTAGGAACTTCTGATATTCACGGTTTAACGGATTGGTCTCATGCCATTTCAAAAGGAGGTCATAGACCCATGACCTTTATAGGGGTAAACAATAAAACTCCCGAAGCATTAAAAGACGCCTTATTCGAAGGCAAAACAGTAGTTTGGTTTAACGACCTTTTAATAGGTAAAAAAGCCCACTTAGAACGCTTGATTCGTGACAACCTCAGTTTTGGAGCAATAATTTATCCTGAAGATAAAACGATTGCCAAAATTGAAGTGACCAATCACAGTGCTGCAGAGATCCATCTGGAATATCTTGGAGCGTATAGTTTTCATAAACGCGCCACTGTATTTTCAATTCCAGCGTACAGCTCTATTCTTCTGGAAATTAAAACAATGAAGAAAAAAGAAAAATTGGAGCTTCCTTTTAAAGTGTTGAATGGTGTTATTGCACCAAAAGAGTATCTCAATTTAACTTTTGTTTTAAATTAGCTTAAAAATCTTTAATTTTATAGCATTAGAAATTTGAAAAAAATCAATTTATGATTCAAGATAGTAACTGGCGTCCTCTTCCTGATTTTTTGACTATTTCCAAAAGTTCGATTGAAGGTTTAGGTTTGATTACCACCAAAGATCTGCCTAGTGGAACCGATTTAGGAATGACTCACGTTCACGATCATCGTTTTCAAGACGGCTACATTCGACTTCCATTAGGAGCTTTTATTAACCATCATGAAATTCCAAATTGTAAAGCAATCTTTGCTGAAAAAGATCCGATTATTGGTTCTTTAAAGCACATTCGTATTGTGACTCAAAAGGCCATCCCATCAGGAACTGAAATTACAGTAAAATACGTGATCAATAAATTGGAAGATCCCAACTGGGAAAAAGAGTATGAAGTGACACAATAATAGTTCCTTAAGAACGGAGTTCACCTGCAAAATTACGCTTACGACTTATAATTTTAACACACCTTTAAATCAATATTATTAAAATATTAAGATTAAAATGTACAAGAGTGTTTAAGTTTTTACTACTTTCGTTAAATCAATTCTTCAATGATGAATTGGTTTATGGTTATGGCCTTTAGGAATAATTCCTGAAGGCTTTTTTTATTTCTTTTTAAAAAAAGGATAAATACAATCAAGTTACTGTAGTTTTTTCCACAGAAAAATTCAAATAGCTTTTGGTATTCATTATCGTTTTCAGTGTATCGACTAAAGTCCACAAATCTCTGTATTGAGTATAAAGAGGGGTAATTCCAAAACGAATAAAATTTGGGGGTCTAAAGTCGAGAATTATTTTAGGATGTGATTGACTCCCAGCCAGTAGCGCTTGACAAATTTGCCACGCGCCATCGTGTGAGAGGGTAACATGAGACCCTCGGTATTCAGGTTCTATTGGACTTTCAATCAAGAAGCCAAGCGGAATGAGTTCCTCTTGGGCCATTTTGAGAAGTAGTTCAGATTGTAAGACACTTTTATTTCGAAGCGATTCTATTCCTGCTTCTAAAACTATATCTACTCCAGCTTCCATGGCTGCCATGGAAAGTATAGCGGGCGTGCCTGATGCAAAACGCCCGATTCCCTGGGCAGGAATATAGTTTTTTTCAAAATCAAATGGACGTTGATGACCAAACCATCCCTGAATGGGATTAAAAAGGTTGGTTTGTGTTATTTTATTTACATACAAAAAAGCAGGGGCCCCGGGTCCTCCATTCATATATTTGTAAGTGCAGCCCAAAGCAATTTTGGTCTCCGTTTTTTTTAAATCGATCGCTACTGCACCTATTGCATGACTTAAATCCCATACAATGATACTTGAATGTTTTGCTGCCCATCGATTTAACAATCGCATGGGGTATAAAAAGGCGCTTTTGTAGCTCACTAAACTCAGGCAAATTATCCCAGGATGATTCTTAATGGTTCTTTTGAGCTTTTCAATATCTGCTTCAATTTCATTGGGATAACTAACTACTGTAATTGGAGAAATTTTAAAATTCTTTTTTAGCCCTTCCATCACATATAAATCTGTTGGAAAATTGAGAATGTCTGTTGTTAGGTGTTTTGGAAAAAGACCAGAACTGATTAAGGCGTGAAGAATTTGATATAATCGAACAGACGTGGATTCACCAATAGAGATTTCTTCTTTTTCTACTCCCAATAATTGGGCGTATTTAGCCCCTATTTTTTTGGGTATATCCAGCCAATACCTATTCCAACTTCTAATTAATCCTTCTCCCCACTGATTCTGAATAACTTCATGAAGTGTTTTTTGTGCTTTTAGCGGGAGTTTCCCTAGGGAATTACCGTCGAAGTAAAGTTCATTTTTTGGATGGAAAAAATAGGCCCTAAATTTTGATAAAGGATCTTTTTCATCTTCTTGTTTTACTTGATTTATATCCATTCTTTCACTGTGTTAGAAAAATGGGAAGAAGTTCTTTAACCCATAGTGCATATTGTTCTCCACTAGGATGAAGACCATCTGTCGCAATCCATTCGGGATGATTTGAAACTCGTCTTGAAATAGGGGTTATGTCAATAAAACGAATGTTATTACGGACACAAATTTCATAAATAGCCTGATTGAAATCATCAATTTCTGTAGCTATTTTCTCCTGATTTTGAGATTTTGCAAAAGGCATAACGCCCCAGTCCGGGATAGAAATCACAAAAACATGAGCATTTTTATTTCCACTAAAAATAATCGCTTGACTTAATAAATTTTCGAATTCTTCTTTAAACGTTTCTATGGGGAGTCCACGATATTGATTATTTACCCCTATTAATAGAGAAACCCAATCATAAGGATAGTCCAACGGTGCTTGATTAATTCCCTCCTGAAGTTCGGCTGTTGTCCAGCCTGTTTTGGCTATAATTGTTGGGGGCGCTAGAAAAATATTTTTTTTGGCTAGATCCAATGTTAATTGTTCTGGCCATCGTTGGTCTTTATCAACACTTTCTCCAATGGTATAACTATCGCCAAGAGCGAGGAAAGTCTGCTCAGGAATTTTGTCTTTACAGCTAAAAAAGAGGAAGAGTGAGATAAAAACAGTAATTCGTCGAAACGCCTTCATAAATAAATTTCAGGATTAAATAAAACCAAAATAAAGTGTTATTTTCGGGTAGGGTTGAGAGCAAAACGAAGGTATTAAAAATTTAAAAAATGAAAACCTTATGAGCTGCTCAATCGCTTTGCTTATTTAAAAACGTAATTCAAGTTAAATTTTAATATGCGGTACTTACTTTTTTTAGTTTCTCCATTCTTTTGCTTCGCTCAAGTAACATTTACAACACTCGATTTGAGTGATGAAATTGAGGAAACCTCAGGATTAGAGAGGTATGGTGTCAATTTTATTACCCATAATGATTCTGGAGACAAAGCAAGAGTCTATGTTTTTGATTCGAAAGGTAAGATGATTAAAAATGTCCGCTTTTATGGCTTGAAAAGTAAAGATTGGGAAGATATTGCAGCCGATCAACATCATTACTACATTGCTGATACAGGGAATAATCTTGGCAATCGAGAACAGCTTACGGTTCATATTTTAAACACTAGTCTTGATTTTGAGGGTACAATTCATCTTGAGTACGAAGCACAAAAGGACTTTACAGCAAGAAACATCCACCCTTTTGATGCTGAGGCCCTTACTGTTTATGGCGATGCACTGCTCTTATTTTCTAAAAACAGAGAGACACAACAGTCTGAAATATATACATTTCCCAAAACAGCAGGGAATTATAGTTTAATTCCACAAGCGGTTTTGGATGTTCAATCCTTGATCACTGCTGCAGATTATAATCCTGAATTGGATCTTTTGGTTTTGACAGGTTATAATTTTCAGGGAGAACAATTTTTTTATACGGTCACAGATTTTAAAAAAAGAGGGTGGGCGTCTTTTGATCTTACTAAATATCCAATTCCAATTGGAAGAGCTCAAATTGAGGCCGTTAAAATTGTGGATAAGAACAATTTTTTACTTACCTCAGAAAAGGTGAAAAATCAATTTGCCCGATTAATTCATTTAACTGTAGAGGATTAGGCGAACGAACTCCTCAAAGTTCTAATCTAATATTGTCTCAGTATTTTTCTTAATTTGGAGCATTAAATAATCAATCTGAATTTTATCATATACGGCATGAAAACAGTAGTAAATTTCTTCATAGTATTTCTTGTAACCCTCTCATTTACTTATGGACAGAAAAGAAAGAAACTAGTAAAAAAACTAGACGCTCCCTCTCTTGTATACAATAACTTAAACTGGAGAAATATAGGCCCATTCAGAGGTGGTAGAAGTGTGGCTTCAACCGGAGTTATCAATGCCCCGTCTACCTTTTATATGGGAAGTACTGGCGGAGGTGTATGGAAAACCCAAGACAATGGAATGCACTGGAAAAATATCTCAGATGGATACTTTAAAACTGGGACAGTTGGGGCGATTGCAGTCTCAGAGAGTGATCCCAATATTGTGGTTGTTGGAATGGGGGAACATGCAGCTCGGGGGGTGATGTCCTCAATGGGAGATGGTGTTTATAAATCGGAGGATGCAGGAGCTACTTGGAAACATATCGGTTTGGATAATTCAAGACATATTGCAAATATTCAAATTCATCCTACCCAACCCGATATTATTTATGTTGCGGTTCAAGGCTCACAATATGGACCCAGTATGGAGCGTGGAATTTATCGCACACAAGATGGGGGTAAATCATGGAAGAAGGTACTTTATGTAAATGAAACAGTAGGTGCCGCCTCTTTAAGTATGGATATGAATAATCCTAGAATTTTGTATGCTGCACTTTGGGAGCATTCTCGTTCACCATGGCAAATGCAATCGGGAGGAACGCATTCGGGGATCTATAAATCTACAGATGCAGGAGATACTTGGGAACGATTGGAAAAAGGGTTGCCAGAAGTGATAGGAAAAGCAGGAATTTCTGTTTCCAGGGCCAATTCGAATTTGGTATACATCAATCTAGAAGCCGAGGGAGATGCGGCTGGAGTCTATCGTTCTGATAATGGAGGTAAAGAATGGAAACAAGTTAATCAAGATAGAATTACCGTGGCTCGTTCATGGTATTACATGGAAATTTTTGCTGATCCACAAAATGAAAATATTGTTTATGTCCTGAATGCTCCTGCCTTAAAATCTATAGATAAAGGGAAAACATTTCAAAGGATGCAAACCCCTCATGGAGACAATCATCATCTATGGATTCACCCCAAGAATAATCAAATTATGATTAATTCGAATGATGGGGGAGCCAATGTTTCGACCAATGGGGGAAAAAGTTGGAGTACACAACAAAATCAACCAACAGCTCAATTTTACAGAGTCATTGCAGATGCTCAAGTGCCGTATCATGTTTATGGGGGGCAACAAGATAATTCTGCTATTGGAATAAAAAGTAGAACGAACACTGCAGGAATCGACTGGAAAGATTGGTATTCTGTTTCGGGTTGTGAAAGTGCCTTTTTGGCCTTTGACCCAAAAAATCCCGAGCAAGTTTTCGGAGGCTGTTATCAAGGAATTATAGAACGTTGGCAGAGAAAAACAGCTACGTCTAAAGAAATTAAAGAATATCCTGAATTGGCATTGGGGAATGCGCCGATAAATTTTAAATATCGATTCAATTGGAACGCACCCATCATTAGTGCACCAAGTGATGCAAACACGATATATCATGCAGGAAATGTTGTTTTTAAAACCCAGAATGGTGGAATTGACTGGGAGGTCATTAGTCCAGATTTAACCCGAAACAACAAAGCACAGCAGGTCGCAGGAGGGATCCCTTTTACCAATGAAGCCGCAGGAGGAGAAAATTATAATACGCTAATGAGTCTTTCAGCATCTCCATTTGATCCTGAAGTGCTATGGGCAGGGAGTGATGATGGTTTGGTACATCTAACTCAAGACGGTGGAAAAACATGGAAGAATGTCACTCCCAAAAAAATGCAAGAAGGGATTGTCAATAGTATAGAAGTTTCCCCACACAATCCTGCAAAAGCCTATATCGTTTTAATGCGATATAAAGCGATGGATTTAACACCCTACATTTTTAAAACAGAAGATTTTGGAGAAAATTGGGAATTGATTACATCGGGAATCGAGGGTGCACATACTTTTGTTCGTGTAGTTAGAGCAGACAAGAAAGTCCCTGGACTTTTGTATGCAGGGACAGAAACAGGGTTTTATATTTCATATAATGATGGGAACCATTGGGAGTCCTTTCAAAATAATTTACCGGTGGTGCCGATCAATGATTTGTTCATTCAAGATAATGATTTGATCGCAGCTACAGCTGGACGTTCCTTTTGGATTTTAGATGATCTTAGTAGTTTACAGGAACAATCAAGTGTTAAAGAATTACATCTAGTCAGTCCAAAAGTTGCGTACCGTTTATCCTCTGGTAAGACACCCAAAGGGAGTACACAAGGGACGAATCCCGCTTCGGGGATTTACTTAGATTATTACTTGCCCGCTTTATTGGATTCAACTCAATTTACTTTGGAGATTCTATCAAAGGGTAAAGTCATTCGCGCGTATACTTCTGAAAAACCTGCACATACAACTTCATGGCCGGGAGGCCCCAGTTCCGAATTGGTTTTACCCAAAAAGGAAGGGTTTAACCGGGTGCATTGGGATTTCAGAAGAGCACCTATTCCAGCAGTAGATAAGGTTTTTGTATACGGAAGTTATGCAGGAAGTAGAGTGGGTCCAGGGACGTACAAAGCCCGCCTAACCTATGGAACAGAACAACGCGAGACGTCTTTGACTGTATTGGCCAACCCTAATATTGATGCTGTTCAAGCGGATTTTGATGAACAACAAGCACTCTTGGATCAAATAGATGCTGCTTTGGGATCCATTCATGGTTCAGTGAGCCGCATGCGAGAGATTCAAACGCAATTGCAATTTTACATCAAAGGACTCAAAGGAAAAACAGCTTACACATCCATTTCTGAAAAAGCAACGGAAATTGAAGAAAAATTGAAAGCATGGGAAATGAAATTGATTCAACCCCAGCAAAAGACTTTTCAAGATGTGATTAATTTTAATAATAAGTTGAATGCCGAGTGGATGTACCTCAAAGTTTTTGTAGATGCTGACGATCCAAAAGTTACTCAGGGCGCCAAAGATCGTTTTCATGATCTAATGGCAGAATGGCAAGCAAATAAAAAAGAATTGAACGCGATTATTGAGGTTGACTTTAAAGCATTTGAAAGTTTATATCAAAGGATGAACGTTCCAGCCTTGCTTATTCCAGAGTCAAAATAAGAAGTCTTACAGACCAATTAGGTATTGAAATTTCATGAAAAATTGCGTTTGATCCACTCGAAATGGAGAGTAGAATTCATCGTTAAAATCATCAATAGAATTTTGATTTCCTCCAATGTAAAAGACCGTGGAAGGATTGGGGTTCCATTGCATTAAGGGTTGAACAAAAAAGCGATCGGTAAAAGCATTGTATTCTGAAATCAAACGAATATTTAGAAAATTATTGAATTGGTAACGAATAGAAAAACGAGAAATAGAACCGTTAAAATAATCGGTGTTGTCCTGTAAGTTACGTAATCGAGCATACCGAATTGACGGCGAGAGATTGAGCTTATCACCCAATTGAAACATGGGCATAGCAAAAAAAGTAAACTCTCTTCCAACTTCTGGGAACTCCTCATTGTAGGCTAAATCTTTACCAAAAGTCATGCGAAGTGTCAAATTCAAAAGTTCACTGGGACTACTTTGGAGATTCAATTCGCTTTTCCCAACATAATTGTAATCCCGATTGAGGTAGTTCTTAAAAATATCCCAATCATAGGTGTAATTTATCGTCGTATTCAAAAAGGTTTTGACACTAAAGATACCATCTAAGCTTACATTTTTCAAATGATTATCGAAGGTATAATTGATGTCTGCTTTAGTTCCAAAACTAAAAAATTGAAGGCCTTTTTTATTGATGAAATTTTGATATTCATGAAAAAAAGTAGCCCAACGGCGGTTATTCTTTACCACAAAGCCCACATTGGCTTGATATTCGGGGGAAATATTTCTCAAATAGAGATAAGTTTTCCAATGCTCTGTATTTCGATACAATTGAAGATAAAAAGCACTGCCCCTAAAACGCTCTTGATCCAGTTTAACAGATCTTCCTTCGATTTGATCTTCACTTTCAATCCAGTTTGCGTTGGGCTCTTTATTAAAGTTACCCAACAACTCATAGGTTAAGCGCCAATTTTTATTAAACAAAAACCAGCCATCGGTACCAATCAAATTTCCATAGCCTCCGTTATTGTAATAACGATTTGTACTGACCATTCCAAGACGTGTATTTTTGTTAACTAAGCGTTGGTATCTAAAAATATTGACATAAGACTGTCCTCCTTGGCCAAAGTATGATCGATCTTCTCCAGCGATTTGGTAGGGTGAATCTTGATCTAAAGCAGTAAGAAAGTAAATCCTTGATTTTTTTGCTTGACTCAGTAGTTTAGTCGAAATCAAAGGATTGTTGATGGATCTCGAATAAAATGCGCCGTCAGTAAAGTTGACAACATCCGTTCCTCGATTAAAAAAAGGTCTACGCTCAGGATATTCTAATGCATATGAGGAGTTGATATCAATTTGAGTTACATCGGCTTCAACTTGAGAAAAATCTGGATTGAAAGTAACTTCTAGCGTACTGTTTTTATTCAAGTCAAGGTTTAGCCCAAGTCCGGCTTTGGGGTTAAATTTATCGTATTTTAAGGAAGCATTCTTGCTAGGACGAGCACCGCTAATATTTCCTGCCACATAGGGTAATAGCTCAATTCTTTTTTCAATTATAATATCATTTAGTACGAGTTGATCTGTCGTTTGACACACCTGACACGGGTCATTTCTATCAAATGGTTGACTTCTCAATTCAATCTCATTTCCATTTCGATAATATTTTCTAAAGAAATTGAAATGCCAAAGTTGATCGGTTCCATTGGGAAAAGGGAGGGAGGAAAAAGGAATTTTAAATTCAATTTGATACCCATCCTCTACGATTGAGCCGGCAGTATCAAAATCAAGGTTAAAACTACCATCATAACGATCTTCATCAGTCAGGGCATTAATTGCACGAGCATCAAATTGACTTCCAAAAGGATTTGCTGCTAAAAGATAATTATTCCTACCGTCGGCATAGGTGTCAAAACGAACAATAATAAAATCGTCGTTTAGCATTCCAAAATCATCACGAGAACGAACAGAAGCACGAATGTTTTTAGGATCATCTATGGCGTAAAAGGCAATATATAAATGGGTGCTTGTGTAGGTAATATATCCCGTAGATTTAACCTTGGCGGGTGAATTATTTCCTGGATTGACTTCAAAATCGATAGCTACGGGAATAGCATCTTTCCATTCATTAGGGCTTAAAACCCCATCAATTGTAATTTGATCTTCAGCTGTTTTTCGGGGTTCATATCGATCCTGAGCAATACTCAAGGTGGAAATGACAAACGATAAAATACATCTAAAAAGACTTGTTTTTCTTGACATTTACAAAATTCAAAAATTTAAAGATACGATGGCTTTTCTTAGTATAAAATATATTGGTATATTAAAAGTTTTTTTCGGTTAGAATTTGTAAACTAGTACTACCAAATTAATACAATATGATAGACTCTAAAATACTCGTTATTGGATGCGAAGAGTGGTGCAGTTTTAAAACATTAAATATTCCTGCAATCAAGGCTAGGATTGATTCGGGGGCTAAAACATCCTCCATTCAGGCGGTCAATATCAAGCGATTTAAAAAGGGAAGAGAAGATTGGGTTTCTTTTGAAATTAATCCGATCAAAGACAATTTAAGCATTAGTATTCAATGTCAATCTCCCATTTTATCAACTCGAACGGTAAAAAGTTCTACTGGTGTTTCTGAAAAAAGATATGTAATTAAAGCTCCGATTACCATTGGGGATTTTACATATGAGATAGAACTTACCCTTGCCAACCGAGATGGAATGGATTTTAAGATGTTGTTAGGAAGAGAAGCAATGATCAATCGCTACCTAGTGAACCCTTCAAAACAGTATTTGATGGGGGAAATTTCTGAGAATGAAATTGAATCGATGTACAGTTATTTGATACATGCCAAATCAGGATTAAAAATAGGCTTGTTGGCATCAGATAAAAACTTGTACAGCAATAAACGTTTAATGGAAGCAGGTCGCGCCCGTGGTCATGAAATGCATTTTTATAACATACAACAATGTTATATGAGTTTAGACACCAATACACCCGAAGTACGATACAGGGGAGGAAAGGTTTTAGATGATTTAGATGCCATAATACCTCGTATACGACCCAGCATGACCTTTTACGGCTGTGCTTTGTTGAGACAATTTATTGCTACGGGAACCTACTGTTTAAATTCAGACACCTCCATTTCTGAGTCTAGAGATAAACTCTTTTCAACGCAACTTTTTTCGGCCAATAATATTCACATTCCTATTACAGGATTTGCAAAATCTCCTTTGGATACAAAAGACATGATTTCTATGGTAGGTGGGGCACCATTGGTGATTAAATTATTACAAAGTGCTCAGGGGAAAGGGGTCGTTTTGGCAGAAACAGATAAGGCCGCAGAAAGTGTAATCAATGCCTTTAAAAGTTTACAAGCGAACATCTTAGTTCAAGAATTTGTTAAAGAAGCGGCTGGAAAAGATTTGCGGTGTTTTGTAGTCAATGGTAAAGTTGTAGCTGCCATTGAGCGAACAGCCTCTAAAGGTGAATTTCGCTCGAATATTCATATGGGAGGATCTGCAAAAAAAGTAAAAATCACTGCTGAAGAGAGAAGATTAGCGATTAAAGCCTCAAGGATATTAAACCTTGCAGTGGCAGGAGTAGACATTATTCGATCGAATAAAGGGCCTTTACTTCTTGAAGTAAACTCTTCTCCTGGTCTTGAAGGAATTGAAACGACTACAGGGAAAGACATAGCCAATGAAATGATTATTGCTATTGAGAAGAAATTAAAGTATAGTAAAGAGTACAAATAATAAACTGACTTAAAACTTGGAATGATTCAAAGAAGTACGGCATTAAAAATCAGAAAAACGCATCGGTATTTAGGTCTTTTTATTGGGCTTCAATTTTTAGCCTGGACAATTTCCGGACTTTATTTTAGTTGGACTGACATTGACGAAATTCATGGAGATCAATTTTTACGAGCTAAAATAATTGAGCCTTCGTATTCCGATTTGATTAGTGTGGATGAAATTGCGCAAAAGATCTCCTCTTTAACCTTAGTTTCTATTAATCAAACCCCATATTATTGGGTGAATGGGAGTTCACTGTATCATGCTCGAACAGGGGAATTAAAAACTGAAATTTCTGAAGATGAAGCACTTCAAGTAGCTGAAAATAGATTGATTGAAGATTTGAAAGTAAAGAAAATAGAATACATAACAGCAACAGATGCACATCATGAATATCGTGAACGTCCCTTGCCTGCCTATGCAATTCACTTTGATCATCCTGAAAAATTGATTGCTTATGTAGATGCCAAAAATGGACAGTTTCAACGCATTAGACATGAACGTTGGCGTTGGTTTGATTTTTTATGGATGGGGCATACCATGGATTATCAAGGCAGGGATAATTTCAATAATTTATTATTGCGAATTTTCTCTCTTTTTGGCGTATTTACAGTACTGAGTGGCTTTGTCCTTTGGGGTTCGAGTTCGCCTACTTTAAGAAAATTGTTGCGCAAAGAAAATGAATAGGGATGTCTTTTTTTAAACGTATTCATTCTAAAAAGTAAAGTTTTCGAAAGGCATACTGAGAAAGCGCTTCTGATTCTTAAACATTCCTTTTCAAGAAGCAATTAAATCTATTGAGTTTACTTATTTTTAACACTCATAACGAATCTATGGAATATATTTCACTTGTTTTAGCCCTACTCAGTGTTGTGGGAATTGTACTACTTTTTTTTAAAAAAAACAGTTCCGAGACTTCTGCTTTGGAAGATGTGTTTAGAGTACAACTTCAAAAAGAGTTCTTGTTAAATCGAGAGGAACTTTCAAAGAATTTAAAAGAGAATCGAAACGAATTAACGCAAACAATAGAACGATTAAATGAAACGCTCATAAAAAAAGCTAAAGATGACCGTGAAGAATTGCGGACTACTTTAAAAGACTTTGAAGCAAGTTTTACTAAAAATGTAGAAAGTTTTAATGCACTTCAGAAGCAAAAATTCGATGAGATGAAAATCAAGCAAGATGAAATGATTAAGACAACTGAATTGCGTTTGGAACGAATGCGAGAAACAGTAGATGAAAAACTGCATAAGACTTTAGAAGAGCGCTTAGGAAAATCTTTTGAAATGGTCACACAACAACTATTGGTCGTTCAAAAAGGCTTGGGTGAAATGCAAAACATAGCTTCAGGCGTAGGAGATTTGAAAAAAGTACTTTCTAATGTCAAAACAAGAGGAGTTTTAGGTGAGATTCAATTAGGGAATATTCTAGAAGAGATCATGTCGCGAGAGCAATATGATACGAATGTAAAAACAAAAAAGGGTTCGGATGCTATTGTAGAATTTGCGATTAAACTTCCTGGAAAAGAAAATAATGAAGGAGCAGTTTATCTTCCTATTGACGCCAAATTTCCACAGGAAGATTATGTACGACTACAAACCGCCTATGAAGCGGGGGATCCTGTTGCTGTTGAGCTTTCTTTGAAAGCACTTTTACAAGCAGTGAAAAAATTTGCTAAAGATATTTCCACAAAATATATCGATCCTCCCAACACCACAGATTTTGGAATTATGTTTCTTCCCATAGAAGGATTATTTGCTGAAGTAGTTCGTCAACCCGATATGATTGCTTTTTTACAAAGGGAATATAAAATTGTAGTCACAGGGCCTACCACCTTGGCGGCAATGCTCAATAGTTTACAGATGGGCTTTAAAACCCTTGCCATTCAGAAGCGAAGTAGTGAGGTGTGGAATGTTCTGGCTGCAGTTAAAAAAGAGTTTAACACCTTTGGAGGTGTTCTTGAAAAGGCACAAAAAAAGCTAAATGAAGCCAATAATGAAATAGAAAATTTAGTGGGTACACGAACGCGTATTATGCAATCTAAATTAAAAAATGTTGAGCAGCTTGAACTCCCAGCAGAACCAAAAGAGGAGACTAATCTTTTAGATTTTAAAGAATAGGTTATTTTTTAAAAGGTGAAAAATGAAAAGGCATCTTGTTTTTCATCATTTCGCGGTTGAAGATTTCTATTTTAAAAACTCTAGTTTAAAATTAAAAGTTAATAAGTCTTCCATTTTAACCATCATAAAAGAGGGCAATTGAATTTGAAAATCTGAGGGAATAAGATGAAATCCTCCCACTAGAATTTTTTTGTTTTTATTATTTTCAAGATGAGCTGTGATAGATTTGGTTTGGTTTACTCCATGAAAATTAAATATGCCTTTGATGTTTATGGAATCCCCTACTATTTGAATGGAATCTGCATAAAAACGGACTTCAGGATAAGAAAGAGCTTCTAAAACTTCAAGAGCATGGGCATCTCTTCCGGTATTATTACTGTCAAAATCTTGAACTAAAGTTATAATCGCAATTTCTTTAATTTCATTATTTTGTGTATCTAGTTTAGCAACCCCTTTTATAGTAGTATTCATTCCTTTCCAAGCATGAAGAACATGCTTTGCATCGTATGAGATAAAACTTTCTTGTGAATTTAGTTTCCAGCTTTGGTTTTGTCCAAAACAGAGGTTGACTAAAAACAGCAACCCAATACTACATAGTATTTTTAATTTCATAATTAAAATTTAAAGGATAGAACAGCAAGAGCGTAACTCCCAAAGAGTGTGAAAGCAGCAGCTCGGTGGTATTTCTTTTGAGATTCGGCCAATAGGTTAGTAGCAATCATGGCAGAAAAATGTACCGTAGCTAGCCATTTATGAGCCTTAATTGAGGTAAGACCTTTATTTTTTTTACTAATGAGAGGAGGAGGTGCAAAAAGAGACAGCCCTGCTCCAGTGAAATACGAAACGGTGGTAAGATTACCAATGAGTTCATGCGTATCATAATACTGATACTGTTTATTATAAAGTTTTGTCCCCAAAACACCTTGTGCAATCATACCTGCTAAGGTAGCATATCCTATTACTTGATGCGCCAGTAACATCTTCCTTCTAATTTTCAACTCTTTTTCTCGATTTTCAAGATTCAAAGGAATTGCATTAGTCCTTCTCATTAATCCTTTTTCTCCCCAGAGTAGACGTTGCGTAAAAATCATTGAGGAAGGAAGGAGTTCTTGACTTTTTTGTTCGGTTGAAATTTCATCAAACAGTGAATTATTTATTTGTCCTACCATCTTTTGAGATAGTAAAAAGAGTAAAAAAAACAATGTTATTGATTTAGTTTTCATGAATTGACCTTAATAGTACTCTAAACTAATCATTTTTTAAGGAACATACAGAATAAGTGTTTTTTTCTGTTTTAAGCGGTGGATAACATTATGCAATAAAAAAACCCTTGAAAATCAAGGGTTTTAAGTTAAAAGTGGTACCTCCAGTACCAATACCATGTTATTACGTACTGGTATACAGTTATTTATAATAAACAATAGTGCCCTTGGGTACTA
>JAQWJV010000022.1 GCA_029248185.1 Flavobacteriaceae bacterium
GCTTGTTTTTATTCTATTTTTTTTTAATTTGGCTATCTAAATGAAGGTTTATTATGCAACCCAAAAAAAATGAAAAAGTCGATTTAAGTAAAAACAGTAGTCTTTACTTCGTAATTGGAATTTCCTCATCATCTTCTTCATCAACATCTAAAGCTTCATAGCCATAAAGGTCTTTGTCATATGTTTTCCATTCAATGGCTTGCCATGAGATCAATAAAATCAAAGCGAGGCCAATTACAAAGTAAAGACTACTGTTTTTACTTAAATCAACTTTATCATTTTTTTTGGGTTGCATAATAAACCATTAATTAGTTAGCCAAATTAAAAAAAAATAGAATAAAAACAAGCTATTACTTTACAGAATCAGAAAAGAAAAGTCGAATTATTAATATTCCAAGACTTGCTCCCAATAAATTTGCCAATAAATCCGCATAATCAAAGGTTCTATTGAAGAAGGGTATGAGTTGTGTGCACTCCAAAATAAAACCCAGTAAAAAGGAGGGAAAAAAAGATTTTTTTAGAACAGCTGTATGAGTGAAAAAAGCAGTAAAATAAATTCCCGTTAGAAAGAAATAACACAAAAAATGTAGGACAATATCTTGTCTTAAATAAAGAAAAGTCCAATAGGTTGTATCGGGTCCAGGAGGTTTTAGACTCAAATAAATTACTTCAAGAGTTGATAAGACTGCCGCTACATTAAAAAAAATATCAGCCTGTAACCAACGTAGTATAAGCTGTCGCATCCAATAGATTTTCAAGTGCCTCAGGATCACTCACCTTAACTTTAATCATCCAACCCGCTCCATAGGGGTCTTCATTTACCGTTTCTGGTGTATCTTCCAAACTGTCATTGAAAGCAATGATTTCACCTGCAACAGGCATGAATAAATCCGAAACTGTTTTAACTGCTTCAACCGTTCCAAAAACAGCATCCGCTTCTAGGGTCTCATCAAGGCTCTCCACTTCGATATAGACTATATCACCCAACTCCCCTTGGGCAAAATCTGTAATTCCAATGGTGGCTGTGTCTCCCTCAACTTTGATCCATTCATGATCTTTGGTGTATTTTAATTCTGCAGGTACATTCATATTCTGAAAATTTTATAGTGACAAATGTAAAAGATTTCTTTCAGCAAAAAATATTTTTAATTTCCAAAGTTATAACGAATTGTGAACCCTGAACGAATACTGGTTTGTGGAAAGGCAGTTGAGATAGCAAATTCTGAAAAATTATGATCGTAAAAAAATTGAGCTACTAAATTTTGTGTCAATGCATAATCGGCATTTATTTTTATTGCTACCAAACGTTGACCTGCAGTCACTTGATTATTGTCGTACTCCAAATTTCTTAAAACAGTTATATTGTCTCGATAGGAAACATCTGCTTTTATATTTAAATCTCCTTTCAAAATAATACGACGCCCTCCAAAACTAGTTCTAAACCGCAGGTCTTTTACCCGATATCCCATTCCCACAACGTATTCATCTCCAGTTGACTCTGTGATAAGATTGTTATCCAAACTCAAAGAAATTGCACGTTCTCTTCTAAGCTCAGCTAAAAACTTAAATGAATTATTCATCTCCATGTCAATGCGAACCAAGGGATTAAATTGCTCGACTAAATTCACATTGGAATATAATTTTTCGGGAATCAAATTACCTAATTTGTCCGTTTGATTGGGTAAAGAAGAATCAAAATCAAAATTATTTTGAAAATTTGTTAACGTATAGCTTGCGCGATAAGCATGATTGATGGATAGGCGTTTAAATATTTTGGATAATGATTTTATTTCCGACAAACCCGTAAATTTTAAATTCCAATTGGGTAAGGGGCTCTTTCTTACTGGGTTTAAAGAAATACTTTCTGGATTGACTCCAGAATAAGCCGCCAAGAACGAATGGATTAAAACCCCTTGCTGACTCTTACCAAATCCCATAGGATAGCCGTCTGAATCGTTACCTAAGTTGTCAAAACTACTGTTCTGTGCCAACCGATTTGCAATAACTATTCGATTTTTTCTAAACTTTTCAAAATTAGAACTGATTGAACCATCAGTTGCATTAAAAGCCGTTTGAATCAATATCGTCGACATTCCGAAATTCCCAAATAAACTTGAATTTTGAGGAAGATAATTTTGGTCTTCAACTCTAAAATTTTCTAATCTGTTCTCGGAATAGTCGCGCTCGGCATTAAAATCAATAATCAGATTTTTTAAAGGAACTACTTGAGCAGAAGCCTTAAATTTACTACTATGCAAACTTGTGTAGGGCTGATTAAAATTTGGATAGCCTGTTAACCAACCTTGTTTAGCCGCTTCGTATCTAACATCTGCTTGACTTCCAAAAGTATAGCCTAAAGTTGGGCGCATGCCCCCTGCAAAACCGACTGAAGGCAAATAGCCCGGCAATACAGAACCATTGTTTTCATTATAACTCGCCTGAACTCGCTTTACAGCAGTCAAAATATCCACCATCTGGGTTAAGCCCTTTTTTAGTATCGAATTTTTTGATTTTGAAGTCGAATCTTTTGCTGTATTTGTTTTTGTTTTAGGGACAAAGGATGTCTTCTTTGATTTCAAACCCAGCACACTATATAATTTTGCAAAAGATAAGGCTCCAGTAAGTGTTTTAGTATTGTTATTTTGAATCGTGTTTACAATCCCTAAGGGAATGCCTTCCGCGCTTTTAACCTGAGACAAAGCCTCAGAACCTCGAATCCAATTAAAATTTCCCGTGTAATTGTAGGTTGCATCTATAAAGCTCAAAAAAGGAATATATTGAAAAGGTAATTTATAATTTACAGTCAAAGACTGAAGGTGATTGTTGGGTTCACCTGTGTTGAGTAAACCCTGCCACAATGCTTGTTTTGTTGTTGCAAAAGGATTTGTTAAACCTGCATCAATTGGATCAAACTGTCTAATAATGCTACTTGTACTTGCATTAAAATTAATTCTTAATGAACGACTTAAATTATGCGTAAATGCATAATTATAATCGAACAAAAAGTTACGCTGTTGCAAATTGGGTAAACTACGCTGTTGGGATCCATCTACACCTTCCAAATACACCTGTCTGAACTTCTGATTATTCAAGATTCTATTGATGTTTGCTGCTCCTTCAAGCGAACTAGGCAACAGATTAAAATTAAGTTTTTGAAGCCATTGCCAATATTTTTTTCGATTAAAAAAGCTTACTTTTTTAAAGGGTTCAATTGGCTTCGAAGTAAATGAGTGTCCGTAATTAGCTCCGAGCAATACATTGACTTCCTCTTGTGTTTCAAGTTCATAATCATGGTGCTCAAGCTCGTTGTAAGCATAAGAAAAATCAAAGTTTTCTGGACTGTAAAATCGAGTCTCTCCTTCGCCCGTATTATTTTTTCTTATACCAATCAGGCTGATACTTTTTCTACTTGTATAATCAATGGCTTGGTTTCGAATAGAATCGCGTTGTGATTTTCTTTCTGCAGTATTCAAACGATCATCCAATTTTAAATCCTGATAAAAGGGGTCGTATTCTGGAGTAATCATGGTTTCTCCACTGGCAAAACTGAGTGGAATTTGAAGTCCCCATTTGGCAGGAGTAAGTTGACCAAGGTTAATATTTGACACCATATCATACTGCAATAATTCCTCTCTTGCTCTCTGGTTAGGAGTCTGGTCTATACTTCCAAAACCTATCGTTGAAAAACGTCCTGTAGCTGAAAAAGAAGCAAAATCAGCTAGATTGGCATCCAAAGCGCCAATAGCCGCCCAACCTCCTTGGCTATCGATACCCGAAATCCGCAATTCATTAAACCAAACCTCTCCACATAAAGATTCACCCAAAGCGGTAGATGGATTCTTTACTCCTATCATCAAAGTTCTTATATCTCCCAAAGAAGGGTTTCCTCGAATTGAAAATTTATATTTTTTATCTCCGGGTAAACTGCTAATAGGTGTAAATTCTTGAATAGAATTTAATTCTTCATCAAAATAAAGCACTTTACCTAACCCAAGTTGCTGGAGGGCTCGCGCTTTAAGTTTAGCCAAAAGCTCTATGGGGACTTCCAAAGAATTGGAGTCGGGATTCCAAACCTCATCAGCCGACAAACGATTGATTGTCTCAGCTGTATATTCTGTAGGTTTTAATGGAATTTCTATTTGATAATAATTGTCTTGATAATCGGTCCCTAAACGAATAAAAGCTACTAATCTTTTATCAAACTCATCTTCTGAACCTTCTCCAGGTAGCGGTTCATTTCCCGGAAGGGATTCGGCATGCAAAAACATACGCAACTTACTATATTGACGCATATCGAGGTTTATATTTTTGTAAATACCCCTGGAATCAGAAGGCTGAAGATCACATACTCTAAAAGCCAACGATTGCTCATTTTGTCTTATGATTGTGTTATTATTGTTTACCTGTTCCCGTCTGATTTCTGGAGGCAATACATAATTGATCGGAATACGATTTTCGTTTTCTAAAATATTGACTGTACTGATATCAACAGTTGTATTTTCATTGACTAAAACCTCTTCATTTAATGCCTTATTATATCTGCGCCAATCGCCACGAACCAAATCTAAAGTACCGAAACGAAAGACAACTTTTTCTTCAAAACCGCTCAAAACCATTCGCATAAATCGAATAGAACGCAAATCGTTTATTTCATTTACGGATTTAAAGTAGGAATTAAAAGATGTGTTTTCGTAATAGTCTTTTTGAATGGGAACTTTAAACTGGATCCAACGGGTAATAAATTCGTCTCCATTGGGAGCATTTACTTTAATCTCTTCTCGAACATCTGTCACGAAAGGATGATTTCCAACTTGCATGTTTTTAGTAATGGGAACACGGTATTCAAAATAACTGTCAATGGTGTTCATACTTTGATCCCGGTTAATGTCTTCTGTATCGGGTTCTGTTGTATTTCCACGGTCAGTATCACTAAAAGCAATTGGCGTATTATTTTCTAATCCATTATAATTTTTGTACCGATTTAAAATATCCCCCTCAGCTTGCAAAAAGTATTGGTAATTGTCTCCTGCAGGATCATTATTGGGTCCGTTTGTAAAAATAGTTCGTTCCTCCTCATCACTTAAGCCATCCAAACCAACATCCTGAAGGGCTCGATCTTCAGCCTCTGAATTAAACGCATAAACTAAAGATTGATTGGCAGGTACTTTCCCCCAAACTGTTTCGTAGGTGGGAGTAGGTTCAGATATTCCCGGCAAACCATTTTCAAATTGTTTTCTCCCATCCCGTAAAATATCCTCAGAAATATTTCCAAGATGAAAAACTAATTCTCCTAAATCATCCGATGAAGCCTCGTTTTCTGAAAATGTATCCAACAACCAAAATTCAATAAATTCTACATTGGACTGTTCAAAGTTGGTTGCATTTATTGAACGCATCACCCCAGCCCAATTCTTTTTGGTATCAACACCAAATTGTTCATTAGGTGCGTTATTGTAGGGTCCTTTCTCTTTTGGATAATAAGCCAGATCAAAGGTAGGTAATGTACCAGGAGTGCCCTGAACAATATCTTGTTCTGGAAACAATTCATTGATGAAAATTCTTCGGGTTTCGTTGGAAGAAATATCATTATTATTGATGCCGTTGGGAGGTCTAAAATAAAAAATCTGATCAATGGAATACCATGCTAATTTGGAACGCCCGTAACCACTTTCCAAACCATCAGCAGTAGCTCCTGGAACATCATTTACTGGAACACTCGAAAGATTCCACGCGGTGTAGCCTTTAATATCAATATTGGTTTGAGCACCTTCAAAGTCGTCAATATAGACATTTGTTTCTCCATTTAACTGAGTATTTCTTGGATCTTGAGCCGCCAATCTCGCTACTTCTCCCCTAAAAGAAATTTGGGAAGGCACATTAGAATTGATGGTTGGCAATTTGTTTATCAAACGAGTCAACAAGGGAATTTCCGTAGAAAAATTAGTATTGAATCCCATCATGGTATTATTCACGGGTTCTGTTCCATAATTTGCTTTTTGAGTCAATGGATTTTCACTCAAATTGATTAACGTTCCTCCAATATTTATTTTATCCGTAATGCGGTGATTGACATTAATCCCAGAAAAACGTTTGTTTTGTTGGTTAAAAAAGGAATTGTTTTCTACGGAAATATCAATGGGTATGTTTGACGCCTTTAGTCCTTCATCTAAAATTTTAACCCGTCCAATTTCATAATTTACAGTATAATCTAAACCTTCTTGCAGTACCCTTCCTCCTGCTGTAACCCTGACCGAACCTCTTGGGACATTAAAAGCTCCAATATTAATTCCATCTCCACCTTCTGATTTATAACGTCCTTTTAATTGGAATTTGTTTTTTTCCGTAAACTCTAATGCTGCTGCTTTTGTGGAAGAATACATTTCCTTAAAAACATATTTTTTCTGGTTTTTATTAAATGTACTTTCAATATCATAATCTTCTTTTGCCGATTCTGGATTATCTAAAAGTTTAAATAAAAATTCCCCAAAAGGTTCCGCTTTAGGAAAAATGATCCGTCCATATCGTGGGTCAATTGTAATTCCAGGAATAAAATCAAAAAACCCATCGCCTTTTGGAACTAAATCTTGATATACATTCAACCGATCCAAATCCATTGTATTTAATAAGACTTCTTGCTGTAAACTTTCTGGCCAAATAGATGGGTCAACCGGAGTCATATAATTGATTGGAGAGGGATCAGTATAAAGAATACTTAACTTAAAGTCCTCTTCAGACAACTGAAAAGCACCTGTATTATAAATATTTTTCATCATCAAATCCCAAACCGGTTGTCGAACATCGGTCAAACTACTTTTAAGCATTTTGACAATTAAACTGTTCGTTTGAATGACAGGAGCTTGTTGGGATTGTTGGGGCGTATTTGATTGAATTAGTGAAGTTCCGGGTACATCTCCATTGGCAAATTCACCCACTTGATAAACTTTCCCCAAATAGGTATATTGAAAGGCAACTCCTAAAATTTCGTCATTACTCAAACGTTGATTTAAAGAAATATAGCCCAGCTGTGGATGAAAGGTAAATTCTTGACTACTCAGTTTTCGTGCACTTTCTAGAACAGCATAATCATATCCCTCAGTTGTTTTCACAGATCCAAATCCATTTTTAACAGTTGCTATATCTCGAATGGCCTCAGTCAAAATCCCTCCATAACCGATTTCATCAGGATCCAATCTATTGTTGGAATTAGTTGGGGGAGATTCAGGGTTAGAGGATGTGAAAAAATCAGGAATATTTTGATCCATTTGTGTATTCTCTGGATGCGCCTCTCCTAAATCCTGAAGTGCGATAATGTTCCTAACATTATTGGTTTGATAACCTCTATTGGTCACCCAAACTTCTATTCGGGTAATTTGAACCGGTGAATTAATATAGGGATAGGTATCTAAAAAAGCATCGTAATTATCTCTAAAATATTGACTCAAAAAATAGTGCCGGTCTTCTTCATAATCTAAAGCAAATAGACTAAAGTCTTCTAATTTCCCACCACCTTGAGAGGTGATATTCTGTGATTGAGAACGTTGTTCAGAAAAAATACCAGAAATAGTGGTATTCCCAAATTTTAAATCTGCCCGAACCCCAAATAGACTTTGTGCTCCTTGAATTAGATTACTATTCAAAGGCATACTAATATTTCCTATATCAATATTTTGTAAAATTGCGTCCTCAGTGACCTTTCCCTTTAAATAATCCGAAACACGATTCCCTACTTGTTGCGTACTGTTTGGGAGTTGATTTATGTTATTTTTTAATTGATCAATTTTTTGACGCGCTTGATTGAGGGTGTTTTTAGCTTCAGAAACTTTTCCTTGGATATCCTGTGCGGTAGATTTAACATTTTCTATTTTCCCTTGAATATCATTTATTCTAGAACCAATCTTTCCGGGGATCACATCTTTTATATCAGATAACTGTGGAGGGTTGAATTGAATTTTAATTAGATTCTGAAAATCAAAAGTAGATTCCGTATCATAATTAGCGGTAATCTGAAGACGTTCTCCAATTTTTCCCAACAAACTTAAACTAATGCGTTGATCAAAGTCAAAACCGGGTGATCTCCTGTTTACAGGGGAAGCAATCGGATTATCATTTCTTTGATATCGATATCCTAAATCAATACCGATAGAACCTTGAGGTGAAATATCAATTGCGTTACTTCCAAAAATAGATTGGAAGAATTTATTATTTACATATAATTCTGGAAGTAAATTTTTTTGGGTATCCTCTAGATTAGCACCTCGCCCACTAAGGGCTTGCACTTTCGTCTGAAAATACTTTTGCATTTGCTCTTTTAGGACTAAGGCTTCGAACTCTTTTATGGTAAGTATAAGGGGGATTCCGATTGGATACCCTCCTATTTCTTTTGAAAAAATATATCGGTCTGATACAGAATCATAGACATACTGGCTAGCTATACTACTAGAATCAGGTAGTGCAATCCCTCCTATATCTACTTTGTCTTGAGCAAAAACGATTCCGCAAGAGAATGCGATCCAAAATAAAATTAGGAATAGCGTTTGGGAGAAATTATAAACTACATAAAATCGTTTATTTTCAATCAAAGAGGGTTAAAATTTATTCAGAGCAGCCTTTATCAATTCTTCCACAGAACTCTCTGGGGCACTCTGAATTACGTTATCAATTACTTTTTCAGATTGCTTTCTTGGATAACCAAGAACCTCTAATGCTGATAACGCTTCTTCTTTGATTGTATTGTTTGCAAATGAGTGAATTTCTTCTCCTTCGAAAAGATTCATCATTTTATCTTTTAACTCGATTAAAACCCGTTGTGCTGTTTTTAAACCAATTCCTTTTACTGATTTAATCGTATTTAAATCTTCTGTCACTATAGCCCTTTGAATTTGTTGGGGTTCAAGGGAAGAAAGCATGGTTCTTGCAATACTTGCTCCAATACCCGAAACAGACAATAAAAGTCTAAAAACTGAACGTTCTATAGGAGTGAAAAAACCAAATAATGTATGAGAATCTTCACGAATTTGAAGGTGGGTAAAGAGCTTTATATTTTCATCCTCACCTAATTGTGAAAAAGTGTGTAAAGAAATATTCACTTCATAGCCTATTCCTTGACAATCAATTACAACATGCGTGGGCGATTTTTCAACTAATCTTCCTATTATCTGTGTAATCATGATCTTATTTATTTTTTGATTGTGCATCAATAACTGCTACCGCAGCCATATTGACTATTTCATCGACAGAGGCACCCAATTGTAATACGTGAATTGGCTCACTTAGACCCATCAAAATGGGGCCAATGGAGAGCGCTTCATTTAGCTCCTTCATCAACTTGTAGGTGATGTTGGCTGCGTCAAGATTTGGAAAGACTAAAACATTAACCTTTTTATTCTTTAAGGAAGAGAAAGGAAAAACCTTATGGAGTAACTCTTTATTGAGTGCAAAATCAGATTGAATAGGACCATCTACAACCAAGTTGGGATTGCTTCTATGTAAAATTGAAACCGCTTCTGTCACTTTTTTAGCTTGACTGAAACGTGAAGATCCAAAGTTTGAAAAAGACAGAAGAGCAATCACTGGTTCTATTCCGAAAAGACCAGCCATATGCCCTGTCATTTGGGCAATTTTTGCTAATTCTTTGGAAGAAGGCTCAACATTTATAGTGGTATCAGATAAAAATAAAGGCCCTGATTTTGTCAGCATTAAGTTTGTTGCAGCTACCTTACTTACTCCTTTCGCTCTTGATATCGTTTCTAAAATAGGTTTGACCACCGAACGGTAATTACGAGAGTAGCCTGAGAGCATGGTATCGGCGTCACCATTTTTTACCATCATCGAAGCAAAATAATTACGCTCCCACATCAAACGTTCAACATCATAAAGTGTATATCCTTTGCGCTTTTGATCCTTCCAAAACAACTCAGCATACATTTTACGTTGTTCATCATGACTTTGATCTTTAGGATCAATAATTTCTACTTCGGCATCAAAGTCAATTGCTTTTCTTAAATCATTGATTACGTCTTTATTTCCCAATAAAATCGGCTTTGCAATTCCTTCTTCTTCTACGATCTGTGCAGCTTTCAGTACATCCATTTGATCAGCCTCAGCAAAAACAAGTCGCTTGGGATCTCTTTTAGCACGGTCATGAAGAATGCGTACCATTTTTTGGCTATTGCCTAATCGATTTTCGAGTGTTTCTTTATATCGATTCCAATCTTCAATAGGTGCTTGAGCGACTCCAGAGTCCATAGCAGCTTGGGCTACCGCAACTGGAACGGTTGTTATTAACCTAGGATCGAAGGGTTTTGGAATGATATAGTCTTTTCCAAAACTCAGTCGGGTTTCATCGTAAACCAAATTAACTTGTTCGGGTACAGATTCTTTGGCTAAATCGGCTAAAGCTTTGACAGCAGCCATTTTCATGGCTTCATTGATAGTCGTAGAACGAACATCTAAAGCCCCTCTAAAAATAAAAGGAAAGCCCAATACATTATTTACTTGATTGGGATTATCAGACCTTCCTGTAGCCATAATAATATCCGCTCGTGTTTTACACGCTAGATCATATTTGATTTCTGGATCTGGATTAGCCATCGCAAAAACAATCGGATTTTTTGCCATGGAAAGTAGCATGTCTGTGGAAACAATATCTGCCTTTGACAATCCAATAAAAACATCAGAATCTATCATTGCTTCTTCAAGAGAAGTGATGTTTCGCGCGGTTGCAAATTCGGTTTTCTCTGGACTTAGGTTCTCTCGGTCTTTTCGTATCACCCCTTTGCTGTCCAACATGACAATATGCTCCACTTTTGCGCCAAAAGCTCGGTATAATTTGGTGCAAGAAATAGCAGCAGCCCCTGCTCCTGAAACTACGATTTTAACTTCTTCTATTTTCTTCTCAGAAAGCTCTAAGGCATTCAACAAAGCAGCAGCAGAAATAATAGCAGTTCCATGTTGGTCATCATGCATCACGGGAATGTATAATTCCTCTTTTAATCTTCGCTCAATTTCAAAAGCTTCTGGAGACTTAATGTCTTCTAAATTTATCCCTCCAAAAGTGGGCGCAATAGCCTTTACTGCCTCAATAAACTTTTCAGTATCCGAAGCCTCTACCTCAATATCAAAAACATCGATACCTGCAAAAATCTTAAATAACAATCCTTTCCCCTCCATCACGGGCTTTGAGGCTTCAGGTCCAATATTCCCTAATCCTAGAACCGCTGTTCCATTTGAAATTACCGCTACTAAATTTCCTTTATTTGTGTATTTGTAAACATCTTCCTTTGTCTTTTCTATTTCTAAGCAAGGAATGGCAACTCCTGGAGAATACGCTAAGGCTAGATCCCGTTGGGTATCATAATTTTTTGTTGGAACTACTTCTATCTTTCCTGGATTAGGCTTAGCATGATATACTAAAGCAGCTCTACGTTGTTGTTCATTTTTCATAAATCAAATATTTTTAAATAGGTTTTTAAAGCATTTGGGTTGAGAAACAAACAAGGAAAAATATTCCGTTCACAAAAAAAGCTAAAGTTTATGGCTAAAATTTGCCCATAATTTAAGTGGCATTTTTGCATCTTATTCAGTCTTCATTTCTACCCTCGAAGTCTTCACTCTGGTTTGAAGATTCTCTACGATATATTCTCCTACAGCTTGCCCTTGAGCAACGCCTTCCTCTATAGCCATCATATAATGGATGCCCCCATACAATCTCGAAATTGCAGCTTCTTCAGAGGCATGAATAAAGGAAGTATACTTTCTTTCTCCTAATCCATAAGCCACCTCAGTTGTGTCTGTAAAACTAAAATTATCTCCATAAAGGTCGGTAAGGGTAACAGCAGCGGCACGAGATATTACGGAATGTCCACTGGTATATTCTGGAAAGGGAGGAGTTTGTAATAAAGGGACCCATTCTTCATCATAATATTGATTGATTAGAGTTTCAGGTCTTACGATTAACGTATTCCATTTCTCATCCCAACAACTGATAAATGCATCAAACAATGCAATAGAAACATTGGTGTAAGCATTGATGGTTTCAGCAAAGGTATTTTTAGCTTGTCGTGTTGCCACGGCTGTGATACCTATCCAATGTCCTCCAGGGGTTATTTTTTTGGTTGCAAACATTGCATGTCCTCTATGGTGTGTCACATAAGGATTACAGTCCCAAAATTTTGCAATCTCTATTTGATTTTCGTCTAGATTGTTTGTTACTTCAAACACTTCCCAGAGTTGTTTTTGAAAGGGGCTTCCTTTGCTCAAATCAAAATCTAATGGTGGTTTGGGACTAAATTGATTTGATGAATCTAAAATAAGGGTTCTAATTTCTTTCCAGTGGGGTTCAATTCCATCCATATAATCTGGAGGAGTGGGTTTCCAAAATTGATCCTGCTCACGAATAGTATATTTTGGAAAGGTACGAGTCTGGCTGTACATATCTTTTGACGCCCACTCCAAAATTGTCTCTGAAGCTGCTAAACCATAAGCTTTTGATGCCTTGTTTACACTTCTTGGAACATTGATTTGCTTAATTTTTTTAGCAAAATCAAGCTCAAATTTCTCCATCTTATCCTCTGAAAAAATAAGTGCTTTACCCACTTCTATAAAAGCATAAAGCGCTGCTAAGTTAAAATCAACGTTCTTTTCGTCAGCCTTGGGCAAAGGATTTAATCCTTTTACTTGTCCCACCAAAGAATTATATTCAGTAGGAAGTGATTGTCTAACCACTTCATAAGCCGCTAGGGTTGGATACAAATAAACTCTTGAAGCCACTGGAGGGGAAAAAATATCGTAGACCACTATATTGGTTAGGTTCTGTATGGCATCCTGAAAAAGCTCAGGATCCTGAAGTTTTTCTTTGTAAGCTAAATCAGTCTCCAAAGAAGAACAACTCAGCAATAATAGGCAAGGCATAAAAAATAAAACAGCTTTTATTTTCATTTCATTTGTCTTTTAAGGTTCATTTGTCGGGAACTATTTTAAAGTAAAAGAGGATTTAAATTATTAAAATAATACCCTGTAAATATATCTGAATTTATTAAAGCTAAAGTACTATTTTTCTGGAACACCCAAGAATGTGATTTTATAAATGCAAATTAATTTACGTCAACAGAATTTTCGTATTTACTTTTTTTCAAAAACAAGTAAGCGATCTTGATTTTGAGTCACAAGAATTAACTTTTTCTCATTGTTTAATGCAATAACTCCCATTTCTCTAGCATCTTTAAATACATGAAATCCAGAATCTAAAAGTGAAGAAAAAGAAGAATTTACAACAACCCTAATTCCTGTTCAACTTTGCATCAGAGAATCTTCCCTTAAGATAAAAACTTAATATTTCGTTTCAAGCCAGAAAACTTCGCGCGCTTCACTGCGCTTTTTTGAAAGACTTTTTTGAAGGTCTCTTCCGTCAATTCCTGCCAGTCTTTTGAGGATAATTCCAACACTTCCTTTTTGGGCATAAAGGCAGTCTCTTGGTGTGGTGTGGCAAATCGATTCCATGGACAGACCGTCTGGCAAATATCACATCCAAACGCCCAACCTTCCATTTTATCTTTAAAGGTCTCAGGAATTGATTCTTTTAGCTCAATCGTAGCATAAGAAATACATTTACTCCCATCAATCTGATACGGCGCAATAAGCGCCTCTGTGGGACAGGAATCAATACAAGCGGTGCAACTCCCACAATGATCGGCAACTGGAAGATCGTACTCTAAATCAAGATCGATAATGAGTTCCGCAATAAAGAAAAAAGAACCCACTTGTTTTGAGATTAAATTGGTGTTTTTTCCTACCCAACCCAATCCCGCACGACTTGCCCAAGCCTTATCCATTACCGGTGCTGAATCTACAAATACTCGACCCTCAATTTCACCAATCTCCTCACGTAAATAAAGCATCAGTTGGGTCAGTTTTTCTTTTATAACGGTATGGTAATCTTGACCGTAAGCATAGGTGGAAATTTTAGGCGCTTCGGGATCACTTTGCTTTTCTTCGCTGTGATAATTCAGCAATAAAGACACCACACTTTTTGCTCCGGGAACTAACAGCGTCGGATCAAGACGTTTATCAAAATGATTTTCCATATAGGTCATTTTTCCATGTCTGCCTTCCTGAAGCCATTGCTCTAATTTGGGAGCTTCTTCACTTAAAAAACCCGCTTTTGCAATACCACAAGATAAAAACCCTAAGTCTTTTGCTTTGTATTTAATAAGATCAGAATGGTGTGCTCTTCGGTCAAGCATGGGATAAAAACGATTAAAATAATCCGCCTTGATTTCCTTTGATACGTCCCAAATGTTTATAAGCTAATTCGGTAACTTCTCTTCCTCGCGGGGTACGCAAAATAAACCCTTGTTGAATTAAAAAAGGTTCATACACTTCTTCAATCGTTTCACCGTTTTCTGAAACAGCAGTTGCTAAGGTTGTAATTCCAACGGGACCTCCTTTGAACTTATCGATAAGTGTAGTTAATATTTTGTTATCCATTTCATCCAATCCATGGGCATCCACCTGTAAAGCTTTTAAAGCATATTGAGTGATTTTCATGTCAATAGTGCCATTCCCTTTGATTTGAGCAAAATCACGAACACGTCGCAATAGGGCATTAGAGATTCTTGGTGTTCCTCTACTTCTTCCTGCTATTTCTATAGCGGCATCTTGATCAATAGGCACATTAAGTATCTCTGAACTTCGTTCTACGATGGTAGAGAGTAATTCAGTAGAGTAATATTCCAAACGATTGCTAATTCCAAAACGGGCTCGCATGGGAGCTGTTAAAAGTCCTGAACGGGTAGTTGCCCCCACCAGAGTAAAAGGCTCTAAATTTATCTGGACGGTTCTGGCATTAGGTCCTGATTCTATCATAATATCGATCTTGTAGTCTTCCATGGCTGAATATAAATATTCCTCTACGATGGGACTGAGACGATGGATTTCATCAATAAATAATATATCCCGAGGCTGTAAATTGGTCAGTAAACCAGCTAAATCTCCCGGTTTGTCCAAAACAGGTCCTGAAGTAAGTTTAATCCCGACTTGTAATTCATTTGCTAGAATATGAGCTAGGGTGGTTTTCCCTAGTCCAGGAGGCCCATGAAATAAGGTGTGATCTAGGGCTTCATCACGTTGTTTCGCAGCTTCGACAAAGACTTTTAAGTTTTCTAAAATCGCATCTTGCCCTGCAAAATCACCAAAACTTAATGGCCGTAAGGCACGGTCAATATCTTGCTCTTCAGGAGTAAAATGCTCGTTCGTCGGATCTAGATTTTCATTCATCCTTTCAAAGATACTTCATTCTTACTAAAAAATAGCGTGTTACTTGGATAGGTGTCCTTGTGAAAATTGATTCAATTTGTATGGAGCGAATATTTTTATTTGAAGACTTGGAAGAAATTTCCTTTTGGTCCCCTGAAGTTGAGCATTTGAATCTTTCAAATGAAATGAGAATGGAACACCCTGGCGGATCAAATGAACAGCGCCTTATTCACTGCAGTGAATAAGGCGCTGTTCATTTTTAAAAAGAGTTTATTTAATGCTGTAACTCCTCTTCCCCATCTTTCAATGGAATATGTTGAGGTATAAAATCTTCTTCAAAACCGGGTTTTGAATAATCATAAGCCCAACGGTGTACATGAGGAATTTCTCCCGGCCAGTTTCCATGCATATGCTCTACAGGTGCAGTCCATTCCAACGTATTGGATTTCCATGGATTCATTTCTGCTTCTTTACCATAGAACATACTATGTATAAAATTATACAAGAATACCAACTGAGCAGCTCCTGCAACTAGGGCAAATACTGTAATTAAAACATTGATATCGGCTAAATCATCAAAATAAGGAAAAGCAGTATTCGTATAATATCTTCTAGGAAGTCCTGCCATACCGATGAAATGCATTGGGAAAAAGACCCCGTATGCACAGACAGCGGTTACCCAAAAATGCAGATAACCTAAGTTTTTATTCATCATGCGACCAAACATTTTGGGGAACCAATGATAAACTCCTGCAAACAGACCATATAAAGCTGAAATACCCATCACCAAGTGAAAGTGGGCTACAACAAAATAAGTGTCATGTACATTAATATCGAGTGTACTATCTCCTAAAATAATACCCGTCAAACCTCCTGTTATAAAAGTTGAAACCAAACCAATAGAAAATAACATCGCGGGGTTTAGCTGTAAATTCCCTTTCCAAAGGGTAGTGATATAATTGAATGCTTTTACTGCCGAAGGAATCGCAATCAATAAAGTTGTAAAGGTAAAAACAGACCCTAAGAAAGGGTTCATTCCTGAAATAAACATATGGTGTCCCCAAACGATGGTAGACAAAAAGGCAATAGCTAAAATAGACGCAACCATGGCTCGATAACCAAAAATAGGCTTACGTGCATTGGTAGCAATAATTTCTGAAGTAATCCCTAACGCAGGTAATAATACAATATATACCTCGGGGTGACCCAAGAACCAAAACAAGTGCTCATACAATACAGGAGAACCTCCTTGGTAATGCAATACTTCCCCTTGAATGAAAATATCTGAAAGGAAAAAAGAAGTACCAAAACTTCTATCCATAATCAGAAGCAAAGCTGCTGATAATAAAACAGGGAAAGAAACAACACCAATAATAGCAGTGACAAAAAATGCCCAAATCGTTAAAGGCAAACGAGTCATGCTCATCCCTTTAGTTCTAAGATTGATAACCGTTACAATATAATTCAATGATCCTAGAAGAGAGGAAGCAATGAAAATAGCCATAGAAACAAGCCATAAAGTCATCCCTGTTCCTGAACCGGGTTGTGCTTGAGGTAGTGCACTAAGTGGTGGATAGATCGTCCAACCTGCTGCTGCTGGTCCTGCCTCAACAAAAAGGGAGATCACCATTACAACACTCGATACAAAAAACATCCAATACGAGATCATATTCAACAATCCTGAAGCCATATCGCGTGCTCCAATTTGCAATGGAATCAAAAGGTTACTAAAGGTACCACTCAAACCAGCAGTCAATACAAAAAAGACCATAATGGTTCCATGGATGGTTACCAAGGCCAAGTATACATTGGGATCCATTACCCCATCTGGTGCCCATTTACCTAAAAGAACTTCAAAAATCCCAAAAGGTTGTTCCGGCCAGGCCAATTGTAAACGGAATAAAAGTGACATGGCTATTCCAATAATTCCCATGAATAAACCAGTAATCAAATATTGCTTTGAGATCATTTTGTGATCTTGACTAAAAATATATTTGGTTACAAAGGTTTCTTTGTGATGATGCCCGTGATCCTCTTCGTGTACTTGCGCTGCTTCTGTTGACATATCTGTTTTTTTTTAATTTAATCTATTGAATAACTTCTGCAAAGGTTTGTTGCTCAGCGATCCATTTTTCATACTCTTTTTCTGATTCTACAATAATTTTCATTTGCATGTTGTAGTGTGATGCACCACAAATTTTATTGCAAAGTAGAAGATAATCGAACTCATAAGGGTCCAAAGCTGTATCGCCACTGGCGACTAACTCTTTACTTTTTTCTGAGCGTATTTTATTAATTTTCTTAACCTTAGCAATCATCTCTGGATTGAGACGCATTTCCTCTGTTGTTGTTTTGGGTGTAAATGCAAATTCTGTAATCATACCCGGTACACAATTCATTTGTGCTCTAAAGTGTGGCATATAGGCAGAATGCAAAACGTCCTGAGAACGCATTTTAAATATCACTTCTCTACCTAAAGGCAAATGTAATTCTTGAACCACTACATCATCAAATCCATTGGGGTCTGTTGCATCAATACCTACTAGGTTTTTTCCGTCAAAATCTTGTAAGAAACGAACATTGGCATCCCCTAAAACCCCATCATTTCCAGCATATCTTGCTTTCCAATTAAATTGCTGGGCGTATAATTCTACAACCAATGCTTCATCATTTTCCTCTACGGTCATAATATCTGTCCATGTGTAAAGCCCGTATAAAATAAGACCGGCTAAAGTAATTACAGGAATGATCGTCCAAATCATTTCTAATTTATCGTTGTCTGCATAAAACAGCGCTTTCTTGCCTTTCTCTCCACGGTATTTATAGGAGAAATAATGCAATAAAGCCTGAGTAACGGTTTGTACAAAGAAGATCAGTGCAAAAGAAATCCACATTAACTGATCATAATCACCGCCATGTTCTGAAGCGGCTTCAGGTAATAAGACATCGCTATAAGCCCAAAATGAATAAAGAGTTAATACATAAATAAAAATCAAGAAAGCAAACATCAGCTTCCCATTCAAATCATTATCCTTGTCATTGGCTACTTGTGTACTCACTTTCTTTTCTTGAGACAACTCAAATATCTTTGTGATTTGCCACAGCGCAATTGCGATTAGAACAAGAACAGAAAATATCAATAAAACATTCATTTATCTTTTCGATTAAATTTTTTAATAATGAAAACGCTCACTTTCCCCCATATAAGGATCCCCTTTTGCTAACAAAGGTGCTTTTGTTAATTCTTTAAATACTACAAATATGAATAGTCCAAGGAAAAATAAAAATCCTCCTATTTCGGCTACCCCGATAAACCATTGGTCACCAACAGCTGAGGGCATAATCATATTAAATACATCCATATAATGACCCAGAATTATCACAATACCCGCCATTACAATAAAGTAATTGATTCGCTTGTAATCACTATTCATCAAGATCAAAAGTGGGAAAATAAAATTCATCACGACCATACCAAAGAATGGTAAATTGTAATCTTCAATTCGGGTCATGAAATACGTAACTTCCTCGGGTATGTTTGAATACCAAATAAGCATGAACTGTGAAAACCATAAATAGGTCCAGAAAACACTGATTCCAAACATGAACTTACCTAAATCATGGATATGAGAGTCATTTACAAATTCTAAATATCCTTTGGATTTAAGATAAATGGTAATCAGAGCTATGGCAGTTATACCCGAAACGAACATACTTGCAAAAACATACCATCCAAAGAGTGTACTAAACCAGTGTGGGTCGATAGACATAACCCAATCCCAAGACATGATGGATTCTGTTACAATATAAAATACTAAAAAGCCAGCTGAGATTCTGAAATTCTTTATATGGTTTGAAATGTCAGAAGCTTCGTCTTGTGCCAGTGAAAATTTTCTTGAAAAATAACGATATAATGACCAACCCGTTAAAAAGAAAATCGCACGTGCCAAGAAAAAGGGAAGGTTTAAAAAGCCTGTTTTTCCAGCAATTAATTTGTCATGTGCCACTACCTCTGGATCCATCCAGATGAACAAGTGATTTAAGTGCATTCCTGATAAAGCTAAGATGACAATGACTATAATACCACCGGGGAGTAGGTAACCTGTGATGCCCTCCATAACTCTATAAAGTACGGGAGACCAGCCTGCTTGTGCTGCACGTTGTATTCCATAAAAAGCCAATACACCAAGTGAAATCATAAAAAAGAAAAAAGCAGCTACGTATAAAGCAGCCCAAGGCTTGTTACTTAATTGGTGGAATACGTGTTCATCATGACTTGCATCGTGTTCTTCGTTATGTCCCGCAGCGTGGTCTGATGTTGCGTGCTCTTCTGAAGCAGCCTCATGGCTTTCGGAGGTTGCATGCGCACTCTCATCAGCATGGTTAGCAGCTGGAACACCAGCATGAGATTCTCCATGCCCATCTCCATGACTTGAAGCCAGCATTTCTTTTGCTTCTTCTACAGTAGATGGAGCTGTTATAAAACCATATGCAAGACCTAAAAAACCAATCACCATAAAGGCAATCGCTAAATTTCTAAGTTTATTTGGAAAGGTATACATCATTCGATTTCCTTAATATTATTTAACAAGCTTACTTCTTAATTCCATAACATGCTGTGCAATTTGCCAACGCTCTTCAGCATTGACTTGTCCTGCATGTGATCCCATCGCATTTTTACCATACATTAACACATGATAAATACTCCCAGGACTAATTTCTCTATCCGCATAACTAGGTACTCCTAAAAACTTTTCTCTAGTCATTAAAATCCCTTGTCCATCTCCTTTTTTACCGTGACAAACTGCACAATAAATTTCATATAATTCCTTTCCATTCTCTTTGTGAGCATTAGAAATTTCAATAGGAGAAGTTAAATTAGCTTTTGCAGATTCATACCCTTCATTTGTGTCAGGATACTCATAAGGTTCCCAACCCCTTGCAATAGATCCCTCAACAGGAATCTGTGCTTCTATACCGTTAGCAAACGCATCTGAATCTGCATAGGTTTCATATCCCACAGGCTCGTACATATTAGGAAAGTACTGGTAATTCGGACGTGAATTGTCTGAACACGATTGGATTCCTAACACAAGAATCAGTAACGCTAAAAGGCCTTTGTAATTCATCTATTCTGGCTTTTCTATAATTGATACATCTATTGCCCCCGACTTTTCCAAAAGAGCGGTTAGCGCTTTCTCATTGTCATGAAGTTCAATTTCTACTAAAAATTTATCATCCGTGGTTAATGGATTCGGATTTTCTGCTTTTTTAAAGGGCCAAAGTTTACTTCGCATGTAAAAAGTAATTACCATTAAATGGGCCGCAAAAAAGACAGTCATTTCAAACATGATGGGAACGAAGGCAGGCATATTTTCCAAGTAAGAAAAACTAGGCTTACCCCCAATATTTTGTGGCCAGTCTTCAATCATGATAAAATTTATCATTGCAACGGCAACACTCAAACCTATACACCCATAAATAAAAGCCATGATAGCAATACGGGTATCTTCAAGACCTAAGGCCTTGTCTAGACCGTGAACTGGAAAAGGAGTATAAACCTCTTCTATGTGATGTTTTTCTGAACGAATAGATTTGACAGCGCTTAAAAGCACATCGTCATCATCGTAAAGTGCGTGAACTACTTTGTTACTCATGATTACCGTCTCTTAATTTTTTATACTTCTCTCCAGAAGATTTCAATATTGTTTTTACCTCTGCCTGGGCAATTACAGGGAATGTTCTCGCATATAATAAAAATAACACGAAGAAGAATCCAATCGTACCGATGAATATTCCAATATCTACAAATGTCGGGGAGAACATTGTCCATGAGGATGGAAGATAATCTCGATGCAATGAGGTTACGATAATTACAAAACGCTCAAACCACATTCCGATATTTACTACAATTGATATGATGAAAGAGAACATGATACTGGTACGAAGCTTTTTTAACCACATAAATTGTGGAGAGAATACATTACATGTCATCATCGACCAATAGGCCCACCAATAAGGTCCTGTTGCTCTATTTAAAAAGGCATATTGTTCGTATTCTACTCCTGAATACCAAGCTATGAATAACTCAGTAATGTATGCAACACCCACAATAGATCCTGTAATCATAATCACAATATTCATCAATTCAATATGTTGAACGGTGATGTAGTTTTCTAAATTAGAGACCTTACGCATGATGATCAAAAGCGTATTTACCATGGCAAAACCAGAAAAAATTGCCCCTGCAACAAAGTAAGGAGGGAAAATAGTGGTGTGCCATCCGGGTATTACAGAGGTTGCAAAATCAAAAGATACAATAGTATGCACTGAGAGTACCAAAGGAGTTGCTAAACCAGCTAATACCAGAGAAACCTCTTCAAAACGTTGCCAATCTTTAGCACGTCCTGTCCATCCAAAACTCAATAAGCTATATATTTTCTTTTGAAACGGCATTACAGCACGGTCGCGAATCATCGCAAAATCAGGCAACAATCCTGTCCACCAGAAGACCAATGAAACCGAGAGATAAGTTGATATTGCAAATACATCCCACAACAAGGGTGAATTAAAGTTTACCCATAACGATCCAAATCCGTTTGGAATAGGTAATACCCAATACGCCAGCCATGGTCTACCCATGTGAATAATGGGAAATAATCCTGCCTGAATCACAGAAAAAATTGTCATAGCCTCAGCAGAGCGATTAATCGCCATACGCCATTTCTGTCTAAACAAAAGAAGAACAGCAGAAATTAATGTTCCTGCATGTCCAATTCCTACCCACCAAACAAAATTGGTAATATCCCAAGCCCAACCTACGGTCTTGTTCAATCCCCAAGTTCCAATTCCTGTTGAAATGGTGTAAATGATGCAACCTACTCCCCATAGAAAAGCAGTAAGTGCAATTCCAAAAACTATCCACCACTGCTTATTGGCCGAACCTTCAACAGGAGCTGCTACATCCACAGTCACATCATGGTAGGATTTATCTCCAGTGACGAGTGGTTTTCTAATGGGTGCTTCGTAATGCGATGCCATACGGTCTTTTTTTCTAAACTAAATTATACCTCGTCGGTATTTCTAACTTTAACATGATACATAACATTCGGTTTGGTTCCCACGCTCTCCAACAAGTGGTACATGCGATCATCCTCATGCAATGCTGCTACTTTACTCTCTTTATCGTTGATGTCGCCAAAAACCATTGCTCCAGTGGTACATGCATTGGAACAAGCAGTTTGGAAACTACCATCTTTAATTTCTTCTCCTTTTAGTTTGGCGTCAAGGATGGTCTTTTGTGTCATTTGAATACACATAGAACATTTTTCCATAACCCCTCGCGAACGAACAACTACATCAGGATTCAATACCATACGCCCTAGGTCGTTGTTCATATGGTAGTCAAACTCATCATTTTTGTTATATAAGAACCAGTTGAATCGTCGTACCTTATAGGGACAATTATTTGCACAATAACGAGTTCCAACGCAACGGTTATAGGCCATGTGATTTTGGCCTTGTCTTCCATGTGAACTTGCTGCAACTGGGCAAACAGTTTCACAAGGAGCGTGATTACAATGCTGACACATTACAGGCTGGAAAGCTATCTGTGGATTCGTGGAAGCTTGTTCCATTTCACCAAAAGTACTTAGAGAATCTCCAATTCCAGAAATCGCTTCTTTAGTTTTGTTGTCCCCTTCAAAAGTAGTGGCAGAGGAATAGTAACGGTCAATACGCAACCAGTGCATATCACGTGATTTTCGAACCTCTGTTTTTCCAACAACAGGAACATTATTCTCCGCGTGACAAGCTATAACACAGGCGCCACAACCGGTACACGAATTTAAATCAATAGAAAGATTGAAATGATGTCCAATACTACGATCAAATTCTTGCCACATGTCTACCTCAGGAGATGTAACGTCAAATTCAATATGATTTTTAGAAACTTGTGGTGTTGCATTCCAATGCTTTTTATCCTTGGTATTGAACACCTCAAGTGTAGTTTCTTTTACAATATCACCGCGTCCCATGAGCGTGTTGTGCAATTGAACGCAAGCAAACTCATGCACTCCACTAGCTGCTTGGATTTCAACCGCTTGAATTTTCTGAGAACCTTCATATAATTCAAAGGCATTGACTCCAGTTTGCATTTCAGGCTTTAAGCCCATTCGTTCTCCATATCCAAAAGATAAACCTACTGTTCCTTTTGCTTGACCGGGTTGAACAATTACTGGGACTTTAAGTGTTTTTGAACCTACCGTTACCGAAGCATAACTTCCGTTTAATGCTCCATTAGCCGTATTATCATTTGTTAAACCTAATCCATTGGCATCAGCCATCGATATAGTTAGGTAATTATCCCAACTCACTCGGGTAATGGGATCAGGAAACTCCTGTAACCAAGGATTGTTTGCTTGTTGACCATCACCCATTCCAGTTTTGGTGTATAACACCAAACTCATTTCAGGAGAAGTAGCTGTACGCAAAGAGGCAACGTTTAAGCCTGAAAAATCAGTTGCTGTAATTTCCACAGCAGATTCAGAAGAAAAATAACCATCATGCAAGGCTTTGCTCCAAGAACTAGAACCTAGAACAGATTCATTCCAATGGGCTTTAATTACCTCATAATATTTAGTGTTTTGACCACTCAATTTCAATAATACATCCTGAAATTGTTGCGTATCAAATAAGGGACGAATTGTGGGTTGTGCCAAAGCGAAATGCCCGGCTTTCATTTCGTAGTCTCCCCATGACTCAAGGTAATGTGGTGTAGCTGCAATAAATTGAGACGCAGCAGCAGTTTCATCTATTTTGGAAGTAAAAGCTAACGAAAATTCCAGCTGTTTAATTCCTTCTGCTAATGCCGCACCGTTTGCTGTTGTGAAAATAGGATTTACTCCTAACGTTATTAAACCCTTTACAGCTCCACTCTGAATATCATCAAAAGCTTTCTGTGCTGTTACCGAATTCCCTTGTCTAATTAACTTAGGACTTTCAGGTTGGAATGCATTACTTTTTAGAATTGTATTGATTGCTAAAACAGTACGTTGAGCAGTCTCATCCTCAATTCCAGTAATGATAACTCCATTGGGTCCCGCCGTTTTCAATTCACTAACCGCTTTGTCAGCAGCTTCCTGTAAAGAGGGAGACAAGCTACTAGCTGTTGAGGATCCTTTTAAGCTGTCGTATATATATGCTAAAATATTTTTTTGCTCTCCGGGAGTACAAGGTACTCGATGGTCTGCATTTGCTCCAGACAAGGACATATTGGACTCAAACTGAGCATGCCAAAGCATTGCTGCTTTTCCGTGATGTTTATGAGGTACCTTAGAAGTTGCATAGCCTTTTGCATAACCCCCTCCTTGCCAATCACCCAGAAAATCTGCATCTATAGCAACTAAGGCTTTCGCTTTTGAAAAGTCATAATCTGCTAAGCCTCTAACCCCATAATGTTTCTCATACGCATTAAGTGCGTCGTCTGATGAGATCGCGTCATAGATTACATGCTTTATATTCGGGAAAGCAGAAATAAAATCGTCAATAATTTTTTGTGAAGTTGGACTTGCTAATGTGGGGGTCATCAAAACAACTTCTTTATTTGTTGCCGCTAAGGCTTTCAACATAGCGCCCGTTTGCAAGTAGAAATTATCCCAACTCACTTCTTCGCCATTTGCTTCTGGCCCTTGAAGACGCATTGTATCATAAAGTGATAATACAGATGCATGAACACGCGCATTAGCCACTCCTAAGGTAGGAGCATCTGAATTGCTTTCCACTTTGATCGGTCGACCTTCTCTTGTTTTGATTAAAACACTTCCAAAGTCAAACCCGTCAGCAATAGTTGTTGCATAGTAGTTGGCAACTCCAGGTCGTATCTGTTCGGGTTGAACAACATAAGGAACCGATTTAATCACAGGTCCTTCGCAGGCAGCTAAGGTAGCTGCAGCGGTACTAAAACCAACGTATTTTAGAAAGTCACGTCGTGAAGTACTACTCTCCTCTAATGTTTTCTCATCGGTTAAAAAATCTTCTGGAAGTTTAGAAACAAACTCATTCTGTTCCAACTTTTTTACCACTTCATTATCAGGGTTTAGTTGATCAATGTTTTTCCAGTATGTTTTATTTGATGCCATAAGTCTTTCTTGATCGCCTTTTAATAGTGACATTTACCACATTCTAAGCCACCCATTTGAGCAACTGTTAATTTTTCTACTCCATATTTTTTGGAAAGTGACTCGTGAATTTTCGCATAGTATTCATTGTCTTCCACTTTTACATTTGTCTCTCTATGACAATTGATACACCAACCCATTGTTAAAGGAGAATATTGGTACATGATCTCCATTTCCTCCACAGGACCATGACATTTTTGACATGCAATTTCTCCTACTTGGACGTGTTGTGCATGATTGAAATAAACAAAATCAGGAAGGTTGTGAATACGTACCCACTTTACCGGCTGTGTTTCACCAGTGTAAGCTTGATTTGTTTCATCCCACCCAACGGCTGCATATAACTTTTTAATTTCTTTAGTATAAAAATCTTTAGTGTAGCCATTCTCTAAATCTTCTTCCCCGTTATATTCTGCTATATTTTGGTGGCAGTTCATACATACATTTAAAGAAGGGATACCTGAGTGTTTTGAAACACGTGCTGAAGAGTGACAATACTTACACTCTATTTGATTTGCTCCTGCATGAATCTTATGAGAATAGTGAATCGGTTGAACCGGCATATATCCTTGATCAACACCAACTTGCATAAAAAATCCATAGACGAAGTAAGCACTACTCAATAGAAGTAAAATGACACTTACCATTACTAAAAATTGGTTATGGATAAAGGCTTGCCATATGGGTGTTCTTTTGGGTTTGGCAGGTGGAGTGATATCAACGCCACTTGCAGCTGCAATACGAATTAAGGTTTTTTGGACCAAAAATAGCATTACAACAAGAACTAAAAACACCATTGTTAATGCAACCAGTATGAGAGTATTGCTTAAACTTGAAGAAGCTTGAGTTGTTGCGACAGCTGCACCTGCAACTGCTACGGGTGCTGGTGGAGTGTAATCTGTGTAAGCAATTATATTATCAATATCTGTTGTAGACAATTGAGGGAATGATGTCATTACAGAACCATTGTATTCTTCATAAATAGCAACGGCTTGTGCATCACCCGATTTTACCATCGCAGTGCTGTTTTTTATCCAGCTGTATAACCACTCTTTGTCATATTTAGCCGAAACACCCTTTAATGCAGGACCTACAGCTCGTTTATTTAATTTGTGACATGCGGCGCAATTTGCGTTGAATAATTTTTTCCCTGCTTGTATTGCTTCATCGTCTTGAGCAGCAACATTAAAAGTCGTCAAAAGACTCATTAAAAACAAAAAAGGGAAAACGAAGGACTTCATATATCTATTGATATTTATCCTAAATGCAGTAAGTAAAGTATGCTCCAAAATTTTCTTCTAAAATCCACGACAAAAATAAGTCATAGAGACCTTTTTTAATACTTTAGAAAATAAGATTTTCATAATTTATAATTGTTCTAAATAAGGATTTAGGTTTGTTAAATTACGGCATTCTAAAAATAAATTTTTGTTTTTTTGTAGAATGAAAAAAGAAGCTTGTAAATCCCTTTGTTTGTTGTTTTTTTTAGGAATTAGTATTTTATCTCGAGCACAAGAGGGTGAAATAAACATTAAACAAGACCTTAAAATAGACAGTCTATTAAATAAAAAAATTGAATTCGATCGAATGCGATATTCTAAAGAGTATTTTACACTTCAGTTGTACTATGGAAATTTAGAAAAGGCAAATGAAACCCTGGAAGTTGCAAAGGAAAAATTTCCAAACATACCCGTCGAACTCAGCTTTGAAACTCCTAACTATAAAGTTCAGGCAGGGCGCTTTAAAGACAAAATAAAAGGACTAAAAACACTTGACACTCTCAAACGAACTTTTCCTTCTGCTTTTCTGTTAGTCAAGCGGGTCCCTTAAAGAGATTTTTTTACTGCTATTTCTTGGAATCCTTCTATGACGTCATCAATCTTGATGTCATTATAATTTTTTATTTGAAGTCCACAGTCATATCCTTTGGTAACTTCTTTCGCATCATCCTTAAATCGCTTCAGCGAAATTAGAGAGCCTGTATGAATAACAACTCCTTCTCTTATAATTCGAATTCCTGAATTCCTTAGGATTTTACCTGTAGTGACCATACAACCTGCAATTGTACCAATTTTAGAAATTTTAAAGGTTTCACGAATTTGAGCCGTACCTGTAATTTCCTCGCGCATCTCTGGAGAAAGCATTCCCTCCATGGCGTCTTTGATATCGTTGATCGCATCATAGATAATAGAGTAAGATCGGATATCAATTTCTTCCTTGTCGGCTATTGTTCTTGCGTTACCCATAGGACGCACATTAAATCCAATAACAATGGCATCGGATGCTGAAGCTAGAAGAACATCAGATTCTGTAATTGCTCCTACTCCTTTATGAATGATATTAATTTCAATTTCGCTAGTTGATAATTTCTGCAAAGAATCCGTCAATGCCTCTACAGAACCATCAACATCTCCCTTGAGAATGATATTTAATTCTTTGAAGTCTCCTAGAGCAATTCTTCTTCCAATTTCATCAAGAGTAATATGACGTTGGGTACGAACACTTTGCTCTCGAATCAATTGCGTTCTTTTTGCAGCAATTTGTTTGGCTTCCTTTTCATCTTCTAAAATCACAAAGGCATCACCTGCCTGTGGCGCTCCATCTAGACCTAAAATTGACACTGGAGTTGCTGGGGGTGCTTCTGTTAAATTCATTCCTCGCTCATTCACAATGGCCTTTACCTTACCACTGTGTTTTCCCGCAAGCATGTAATCGCCCATTTTAAGTGTTCCATTTTGAATCAAAACAGTAGAGACATATCCACGACCTTTATCCAAGAAGGCTTCAACTACCGTACCTCGGGACATTCTGGAGGGATTTGCTTTTAACTCTAATAGCTCCGCTTCTAACAGCACTTTCTCTAAAAGTTCATTCACACCAATTCCTTTTAGTGCAGAAACATCTTGAGATTGGATTTTTCCTCCCCATTCTTCTACCATCAAATTCATTCCGGCAAGAGCTTCTTTGATTTTGTCAGGATTGGCGTCGGGTTTATCAATTTTATTGATGGCAAATATTATAGGAACCCCTGCAGCTTGAGCATGACTAATGGCCTCCTTTGTTTGAGGCATGATATCATCGTCTGCGGCAACAACAATAATGGCAATATCGGTTACTTGCGCCCCACGAGCACGCATGGCTGTAAAAGCTTCGTGACCCGGTGTATCTAAAAAGGTAATCTTTTGCCCATTTTCTAAAGTCACTCCGTAAGCGCCAATATGTTGAGTAATTCCTCCTGACTCCCCTGCAATGACATTCTCTTTTCTAATGTAATCAAGTAAAGATGTTTTTCCATGATCTACGTGTCCCATCACCGTAACAATAGGTGCACGCGGCATTAAATCTTCTTCTGAATCAACTTCGTCGACAATATTTTCTTCTAAATCTGCCTTTTCAAAAGACACTTCATATCCAAACTCGTCAGCTACAATACTTAAAGTTTCAGCATCCAGACGTTGATTCATGGTAACCATGATTCCAAGACTCATACAGGCTGAAATAATTTCAGTAGAACTAATTTCCATCATGGTGGCTACTTCTCCAACGGTAATGAATTCAGTTACCTTAAGCAATTTACTGTCAGCCTCCATCTGGGCCATTTCCTCTTCAGTCTTCTGACGGTGTTGCACACGTTTGTCACGGCGGTATTTGGCTCCTTTGGATTTGTTAGATTTCCCTTGTAGTTTTTCAAGAGTTTCTCTAATTTGCTTTTGAACTTCTTCTTCTGAAGGCTCTTCTTTTTTAACGACTTCTTGTCTTGGACCTCTTCGTCCATTTCGATTTCCAGCGTTATTTTTATTTCTGTTGTTGTTTCCAGCATTTGGATTTGGAGAAGGCTTCACGTCTTTGCTTATACGTTTTCGCTTTCTTTTACGTGCATCCACAACTGTTTTCTCTTTTTTATTTACTTCATCAAGATTGATGGTCTGTCCTGTTTTTTTCGGACCTGATAATTTTTGATACTGTGTCTTGAGTGTTTCATTTTCTGGCTCTTCTTGAGTAACGTCTTTCTTTACCTCAGTAGCCTTTTCTTCTGACTGAACAATCACTTCTGGCGGGGCTACTGTGGGTGTTTTCTCTGAAGGGGTTTTGACTTCTGGCACAGGAGTCTCTGTTTTCACCTCCTCCTTTTGAACTTCTTCAACGGCAGGGGCCTCAACCGCTTTAGGTGCTTCTTCAACGGCATCCTGTTTATCTTGCTTTTTTGGAGTACTCACCGAATCCAAATCAATTTTCCCTAATGTTTTGGGCTTTTCGATCGCTACACGATTCGATTTGAGAGATTCTCTTTTGGCAATTTGCTCTAGTCGGTCTTGCTCTTTTTTCTCTTGAATGACACGCAAGTCTTCTTTCTCTTTACGCTTTTCTTCACTCACTTCATGAGATGCGTCTTTTTTGGATTTGTCCGTAACGAATTCATCCAAAAGCGTATTGTACACTTCTGTAGTGATTTTTGTTGTTGGACGTGCTTCAACGTCCATTCCTTTTTGAGACAGAAATTCGACAGCACGATCCAAGGAAATGTTCAATTCCCTCAAAACTTTGTTTAGTCGAATACTCGGTTGGTCAGTCATATATTAATTTCTATTTACAAAAATAACAATAATTTTTGCAGTCTATTCTTCAAATTCTTCTTTTAGGATTCTAAGCACGTCATCCACAGTCTCTTCTTCAAGATCTGTACGCTTAATTAAATCCGTCTTTTCTAATTCTAAAATACTTTTGGCAGTATCTAAACCTACCTTTTTAAACTCCTCAATGATCCATCCTTCGATTTCGTCACTGAATTCTTTTAATTCAATATCTTCTTCTACTCCTTCTCTAAAGACATCAATCTCATAACCCGTTAATTTTCCGGCTAATCTGATATTTGTACCTCCTTTACCAATTGCTTTGGAAACTTCTTCTGGATTTAAAAACACCTCTACTCTTTTAGTTTCTTCATTGATTTTTAATGAATTCACTTTAGCCGGACTTAAAGCACGAGCGATAAATAATTGTAGATTATTTGTGTAATTAATGACATCGATATTTTCATTTCCAAGTTCTCGTACTATTCCATGAATACGCGACCCTTTCATTCCAACACAAGCTCCAACAGGATCAATTCGATCATCGTATGAATCTACTGCTACTTTTGCTTTTTCACCTGGAATTCGCACCGCTTTTTTGATCGTGATAAGTCCATCAAAAACTTCAGGGATTTCTTGCTCAAATAATTTTTCTAGGAAAATGGGAGAGGTTCTGGAAAGAATAATTCTGGGCTTATTCCCTCTTAATTCAACCGTTTCAATAATCCCTCTAACATTATCTCCTTTTCTGAAAAAATCACTGGGAATCTGTCTGTCTTTGGGTAAAATGATTTCATTCCCATCGTCGTCAAGAAGGATAATTTCTCTACTTCTGATATGATGTACTTCTGCTGTATATAGATCTCCTTCCCGATCTTTAAATTGTTTAAAGATGGTTGTACTGTCGTGTTCAAATATTTTAGCCACAAGGTTTTGTCTAAGATGCTGGATGGTTCGTCTTCCAAGATCAACCAGTTTCACCTCTTCAGAAACATCCTCCCCAACTTCAAAGTCAGGTTCTATCATACGTGCTTCTTTGAGTTCAATTTCTTGATTAGGGTCTTCAACCATACCGTCTTCAACAACGATACGATTTCTCCATATCTCTAAATCTCCTTTGTCAGGATTGATAATGATATCAAAATTTTCATCCGATCCAAATTTACGTTTAAGTGTGTTTTTGAAAACATCTTCTAAAATCACCATGAGGGTTACACGGTCAATTAATTTGTCATCTTTAAATTCTGAAAAAGAATCAATTAAGGCTAAATTTTCCATATTCAACTATTTTCTATTTGACGAGTACTTTCGCATTATTAATTTCTTTGTACGAAAGTGATTTTTGTTTTGTTACTGTAACTTTTCCTTTTCCTACCGGCTTAGGTTCTCTTTGTTTCCACTCTAAAGTGAATTCTTGATCATCAGCCGCAGTCAATATTCCTTCTAGCGAGCTAGCATCGGTCAATTCGACTCGTAATTTTCGACCTACATTTTTTATGTATTGTCTACTGTTCAATAGCGGACTTCCAACTCCAGCAGAGGCAACCTCTAGTGAGAAATCAAATTCCTCACGGTCTATATTGTGTTCTATCGCTCTGCTTACATTCATACAGTCCTTGAGAGTAACACCTTGGTCACCATCTAGGGTGATATGAATGCTATTGTCACTTCCTATTTTTAATTGAATAAGAAATAACGAGCTGTTTTCTTCTAAGGAAGCCTCTAATAATGTTTCTACTTTTGAACGAAAATTCATACCAAAAAAAAAAGGGACTTATAGTCTCCTCTTATCTTATTAGTTCGATAATATTTCGCAAATATACATATTTTGCCCCAGTAAATCATGATTTAGTATCATTTTTTGTACATTTAAATATCTCAAATTTTATCAATATCATGAAAAACATAACCTCAGTTACATTTTTTTTAGCCTTCCTATTTTTGCCTCACATTTTATTTTCTCAAAATACAATCACGGGGAATGTAAAAGACCCTTTCGGGAATCCCTTGTTTGGTGCCAATGTTCTCATTCAAGGAACCACTGAAGGAACCACTACAGATCAATATGGAGATTTCAGCATACAAACTTCACAATCCCTTCCATTAAATATTGACATTTCCTTTATTGGGTATGAGACCCTAGTGTATACTGTATATGATTTAAATGCAATCGAAATCAACTTGAAGCCAGGAAATGAATTTGATGAAATTATAGTCTCAGCATCAAGAAAAGCGGAAAAACTTCAGGAAGCTCCTGCTGCAGTATCGGTTATTTCTGCCCGACAATTATCCCAATCCGGAGGAAGCATTTCTCCTTTACGCGCCTTAATCAACACCCCTGGAGTGGATTTACAACAACAAACAGGTCAAAGAATCAATATTGCCCTAAGGGGAGGAAGTAGTGTTTTCTCAACGAATGTTTTTCCACTTTTAGATTATCGCTCTTTAATCTCTCCCGGTTTGGAATATTTTGACTCTCAAAACTCCCCTTTAAACACGATAGATTTGGAACGAATCGAGGTTGTGTTGGGTCCGGGGTCCGCATTATATGGCCCCGATGTAACTACCGGTGTAATTCACTTCATCTCAAAAGACCCCTTTAAATATGCCGGAACAACAACGGAATTAGTTTACGGTGAACGCAATACTTTTAAAGCTGCCATGCGTCATGCAGGCCATAACAAAAAAGAAACCTTTGGATACAAAGTGAATTTCAGATATGGAAGTGGAAAAGATTTTACGCTCAATCCCGATGATCCTGAGGATAAAAAAATACTGGACACTTTTAAAACATCCATAAACCGTTCCCAAATCAATAGTGATGGCAATGTCGATACGGATGCCACAGGCATAAAACTATTTGATGTACCACAAACTCAAAAAGAAGACTACTGGGCCAGCGCAGCGAACGCATCCCTCTATTTCAGACCTAAAAATGGGATGGAAATAGTTACTGCGGGTGGATGAAATGGTGGAAATGCCATTTTTTACAATGATCTGGGAGAAGGACAAGTTCATGGTAATGAATATTGGGCTCAAACCCGGTTCAATTATAAAGGATGGTTCGCTCAAACTTACTACATCAAAAATGACGGTGGAAATGACAAAAATCCAACCTATTTAAACAGAACAGGAATTATCGTTCCACTAAAAAGAGGACATTATGAAGCCCAACTACAATATAATTTTGATTTTAAATCCTTTTTAAATTCCGAGTGGACCGTCGGAATTGATTACAGAAATGCAACTGCAGAAACTCAAAACCATGTATACGGGCGTCACGAGAACGAGGATGATTACACTATTTTTGGCGGCTACACCCAGGGAAAGTTTAAGCTAGATCCCAAGCTGGATTTATTTTTATCAGGACGTTACGATGGCTATAATTTCACTTCGGAAAAAACATTTTCTCCCAGAGCGGCATTCGTTTATAAACTTACCCCAGAACATAATTTTCGTTTAACCTACAACAAAGCTGCAAATCCAATTCCAGCATCAGATATCTATTTTGATTTACCCATCCAAACGGAAGCTGGTATTTTAGATGTGTGGGTTTTAGGGACAAAAAACCCATACACTTTTGCCTCAAACCAAGAAATTGATTGGTTAATACCAGGTGTACCCAATACTCCTTATGCAGCAGGGTTCCCCCTGGCAGCAGCATTTCAAGCAGTAACTGGTGAGGTTCTTGTAGGCTTACAAGCTTTAGCTCAAGATCCTAGATATGCTTCCTTGGCACCACTCCTCCCTCTCGTTGAGGGGGTCATCCAAAACTCTGTCCCCAATGGATTTGCTCCCGTAGTAAGTCAAGATACAGAAGGACAACCTTTAATGGCTCAAGGGGGAAGAGGAAATTTAATCTCTAGCTTAACTTCTTATGAATTGGGATACAAAGGATCCATTGGAAACCGATTTGCCTTTGGGTTCAACATCTTTCATTTGAGACAAACGGGAGGAGCTGGTTTTCAACAAATCACTCCCAATATTTCCATTTCAAGTCTTTCACCCGAATTAGCCCAAGGAGTTTTAGACAATGCCTTACCTCAGCTAAACCAAGGGTTACAAAGTTTAGGTTTTGACCCAGCAACAGCCGGTGCTACAGCAGCACTCATTGGTCAACAACTGGATCTAGCCTACCAACAAGCTGGACAAATATTCCTGAACTCTCTTAGTTAGGCTGGATTACCTTTTCATGGAGTACTGCCCATTGAAGAAAGCCCTAGTGGTGAAGCAGCAAAGCTAATCTTTGGGTATTTAACCCGAGATCAAGATCGTGTAACCCAAGACTGGGGAGCTGAAATTAATACCAAACTCGCTTTAACTGAATCGTGGATTGTCAATGCAAACTATTCTTATTTCAATCTTCCTAAAGGAGAGGCGGGAGATTTAAATTTTCCTCAAAATAAAATAAGATTTGGAATGCAATACTTACCCCAAACCAAACTCAGTGGTTCAATAAATTATCAGTACGATCAAGCCTATACATCAAATAATGCAAATTATCCTGGAAAGATTGATGCAAAATCACTCTTTGATGCAACGCTAGGGTATCAAGTCTCCGAGGGATCAAAATTTGAACTTTCGGCAACAAACCTATTCAATAATGAATTTAGAGCCCTTCCTGGTTTTCCGAAAATTGGAAGAACAATAACAGCTCGAATCGTTGCTGAATTTTAATAAAAACAATTACCTTGAGTTCTTTAATATCAAAAATTACATGAAAAAATTTCTTTATTTAGTGGTTGGTGTTCTAATCCTAATTTTTGTTTTATGGCTTTTTCCAGAGCCCATGCCAGAGTATATTCCTGAGCGAGATTACATCGATATGGAGGCTGAAATTTTAGAGTCTTTCATTCTCGCGAAAGACAGTAGCGTTATCCAACTTCCCGAAGGTCACTTTTTATTTTCTCAAGCCTTGAGTTTAGACGACAAAAAACACCTAACCATCAGGGGAATGGGAATGGATAAAACCATTCTCTCCTTTAAAGGACAAGTTAAAGGAGCAGAAGGAATAAAAGTGACTCAATGTAAAAATTTAATAATTGAAGACCTTGCCATAGAAGATGCTGCGGGTGATAATTTGAAAATTAGCGACTCTGACTCCATCGTTCTTAGAAGAGTACGTTCCGCTTGGACTGGAAAAGTTTCCACCAAAAATGGTGCCTATGCGCTTTATCCTGTTCTGTGCTCCAACCTATTAATTGAAGAATGTGAAGCCATAGGTGCTTCAGATGCTGGAATTTATGTGGGACAATCAAAAAATGTAATTATTCGAAATAATAAAGCCTATTATAACGTGGCGGGCATTGAAAGTGAAAATAGTTCAAATATTGAAATCTATGGAAATGAAGCCTATGAAAACACCACAGGATTACTCATTTTCAATTTGCCTCAACTCACTGTTTATGGAGAAAATATTCGTGCTTATGACAACACAATCTACAACAACAATATTCCCAACTTCGGAGTTAAAGGTTCTATTGTAAGTGCCGTTCCCAAGGGTACAGGAGTTGTTATTATGGCTACTAAAAATGTAACTTTTTCAAAAAACACCATTCGTGATCATAAAACGGTAAATTTGTCTGTGGTCAGCTATGAGCTCTTTGCTGCAGATGATGATCCAGAAAATACTACCTTAGATCAAGAAGCTGAAAATCGAGGTATACGAAGTGTTGATTCTGACTACACTCAAGATGTAACATACAACGTCTATCCTAAAGACATATTGATCCACGAAAACGCATTTGAAAATAAATTTAGCTTCCCAACGCTTTCTAACGATTATGGAATTTTAATGTTTATGAAAAATAAAATGACCATACCCGATATTGTATATGATGGAATTTTACCCAAAAATATCCCTCTGCAAAGTCCAGAATATAAAATTTGCCTTGACAATAACGGTGAGATCAATTTTGTGATGATGGATGCTGCAAATGATTTTGAAAATTTCTCCAATGATCAGACCCCATTCGATTGTAAAATGATTTTGTAGTTTTACCCATGATGAAGGTCTCAATAAACGTTCTTTACATACTTCTTTTGCTTTTGGGAGCCTGTTTAGATGCACCAAAAGTAACCAATGCTCCTACTGCAAAACGAGTTGTTCCAATCCAACCCTTACTCTCACAAAAGACGAATGAAAAGCAAAAACTATCTGAATATGGATTTTTCGAAGCTCCTCTATCCGATTTAATTCCCAATCCTCGTGTTTATTCTTATGAGGTAAATACGCCTTTATTTAGCGATTATGCCTCCAAAAAAAGATTCCTTTATTTGCCCGATGCAACTCAAATGGAGTTTAGCCCTACAGCAAGTACATTACACTTTGAAAAGGGAAGTGTATTGATTAAAAACTTCTATTACCCGACTTCTGATGGCCAAGAGAGGATCATAGAAACACGTTTATTAATTAAAGAAAAAGAGGGGTGGAAACCCTTAAATTACATTTGGAATGAAGAGCAATCTGACGCCTCCCTCAATTATATTGGAGCCGATATAGAAGTAGAATGGATTAAAAATGAAACACATATTCAGAAAGTAAATTACAGTGTTCCTAACTTAAATCAGTGTAAAAATTGTCATATTTCAGATTCCGACATCACTCCAATCGGTCTCAGCATCGCTCAATTAAACCGAAAGAATCCTTTGTTGTCTGTTGACAAAAACCAACTCGCTTTTTTTCAAGAAGCCAAACTGATAAAAAATCTTCCTAAAAAAAATAACTGGTCAAAACTTCCTGTTTGGAATAATCCCTTGACAGGAAGTGTTGAGGAAAGAGCAAAAGCCTACTTGGATGCAAACTGTGCTTATTGTCACAGTCCAAAAGGGAGTGCCAAAAACTCCGGTTTGCATCTTAATTATACAGAAATCAACACAAGAAGCCGAGGAATTTACAAACCTCCTGTCGCTGCCGGAAAGGGTTCGGGAGATCTCGTTTACGATATTGTACCCGGAGATCCTGAACATTCCATACTGCTCTACAGAATGAAAAGTAAAGATCCCTCCATTCAAATGCCCGAATTGGGGAGGTCTTTAGTTCATGAAGAAGGAATAGCGCTTATAAGCGAGTACATCCAAAACTTACAAAAGAAATAAACTCACATGCTCAAAATTTCCAGTACTCAATAAAGTACTTTAGCTTGCCTTTTTGCTATAATATTGCTTAATTTTGGAGTCTATGAAATTTGAAAAACGTACTTCGGGCTTTCGTTTCACCAAACATAATGCTAAAGTACAGACTCCATTTGAACGCCTTTTTGAAATTTTCAAAGAGTTGATTACACACACCTCTGGCGATTTTGACGAGGCCATTGACTGGTTACGGGAATTAGACAAAGAATACCACCTGACCACAGAAGATTATACCCTTGATGACTTTATCGAAGAGTTAAAAAATAAATCTTTTATAGAGCCAAAAAAAGGTTCAGGAGGAAAAGGAGAAGGCTTTACATTAACAGCGAAAACAGAAAAATTACTACGAGAACATGCCTTAAATCAAATCTTTGGACAGTTAAAAAAAACCCGTTCTGGAAATCACAAAACCAATAAAGTAGGTCAAGGTCAGGATCATACGGGTGAATTTAAAGCCTATCAATTTGGCGATGGTTTAGAAAAAATAGCGGTTACAGAGAGTATTAAAAATGCTCAGATCAGAGCAATGGGAAATGATTTTAGCCTTCAAAATGAAGATTTAGTCATCGAAGATTCCTTTTTCAAAACCCAAATGAGTACCGTGTTGATGATCGATATCAGTCACAGTATGATCTTGTACGGCGAAGATCGAATTACTCCTGCAAAAAAAGTAGCAATGGCGCTGGCTGAGCTCATCACAACACGCTATCCAAAAGACACCCTTGATATTTTGGTTTTTGGAAATGATGCTCGTCCCATTGCAGTAAAAGATATTCCTTATTTGGAAGTTGGACCTTATCACACCAATACAGTTGCTGGCCTTGAATTAGCAATGGACATGCTAAGACGAAAAAAGAACACCAACAAACAAATTTTTATGATCACTGATGGAAAACCCAGCTGTTTAAAACTTCCTGATGGAACCTATTACAAAAACAGTGTTGGATTGGATGAAACCATTGTGGAAAAATGCTACAATATGGCACAACAAGCCAAAAAATTACATATACCCATTACCACATTTATGATTGCTCAAGATCCCTACTTAAAACAATTTGTAAGAGAGTTTACTGAGGCTAACCAAGGGAAAGCTTTCTTTACTGGATTAAAAGGCTTGGGCGAAATGATCTTTGAAGATTATGAAAAGAATAGAAAAAAACGTTTAGAATAATCGACTATATACAATGAATAGAAAAGAAAACACCACATTGGGAGCTCTATTAAAAAGTAGCTACAGCCCACAAACCATTCAAGAAGAAATGGCAAAAAATCTTCGTGAAAAATTACAAAAAGGGATCCCAACATTTGAAGGATTGATCGGATATGAAAACACTGTCATTCCCGATGTAGAACGTGCTATCTTATCTGGTCACAACATCAATTTACTAGGTTTGCGTGGACAAGCCAAAACTCGTTTAGCACGTCAAATGACCCAACTACTTGACGAATGGGTTCCCGTAGTAGAAGGATCTGAAATCAATGATGATCCCTTAGACCCGATAAGTAACGATGCAAAACAAAAAATAGCCGATTTAGGAGACAAAACTCCTGTGAGTTGGCTCCATAGAGAGAATCGTTTTTTTGAAAAACTAGCGACTCCTGATGTTACCGTCGCTGACTTAATTGGGGATGTAGATCCGATTAAAGCCTCCAACTTGAAACTTTCTTATGCCGATGAACGGGTAATTCATTTTGGAATGATTCCCAGAGCTCATCGCTGTATTTTTGTATTAAACGAACTTCCTGATCTTCAGGCAAGAATTCAAGTTGCCCTATTTTCCATTCTCCAAGAAAAAGAAATTCAAATTCGAGGTTTCAAATTACGTTTGCCCATTGCTCCTCAATTAATTTTCACTGCAAACCCAGAAGATTATACCAATAGAGGAAGCATTGTTACTCCTCTAAAAGATAGAATTGGATCGCAAATTTTAACACATTACCCTCACAATAGAGCCATTGCAAAAGCGATTACAACACAAGAGGTTGAGATGAGTCCAGCGCAAAAAGAGAATATTCACATCCCTGAATTGGCGCGTGAAATTATCGAACAAATTGGATTTGAAGCCAGAAAAAGTGAATATGTAGATTCCAAAAGTGGAGTCAGTGCACGGATGAGTATAACGGCAATGGAAAACTTAATTAGTACCGCCGAAAGAAGGTTATTGATTAGTGGAGACAAGAAAACAAGTATTCGACTTGTAGACTTTCTTGGGGTAATTCCTTCAATTAACGGTAAAATCGAGCTGGTTTACGAAGGTGAACAGGAAGGGGCTGAACAGATTTCATACCATTTGATCTCTGAATCTATCAAAACACTTTTTCCCGACTTTTTTCCCAAAATAGAAAAGCTTGAAAAACAAAATGAAGAGGGACCCTATGATGAGCTTTTAGGATGGTTTTTTCAGGATAACCAATTATTTCTAGAAGACACACTAACAGAAAAAGAATATCAAAACACAATTAAAGAAATTGCTGGAATTGAAGCAATTCTCCAAAAACATCAGCCTGAGTGTGAACCCGATGATCTTTATTTTATGATGGAATTCCTTTTATGGGGACTCGAGGCCTTCAAAAAATTAAACAAATATAGAACCTTAGAAGGATTTCAATTTAAAGATTCACTAGGGAGTTACATACGAGGTTTATAGAATTAGCTCACACTAAAATAATTTTAAAAAAAAGCATACCCCCGAAATACACTACAGTTCAAGGGGTAAATGGCTTCTGAAGATAGTTGTAAAAACTCCTCTTTCTAATCCGGTATTAAAGGAGTGTTAAGTCTTGCTATAGAAGCATCAATTTCTTCTTGGGATAAAACATGTTTAGTTATTTTACCTGCAAAATAGTCCTCATAGGCTTTCATATCAAAATTACCATGACCGCACATGTTGATCAAAATAGTTTCTGATTTCCCTTCTCTTTTGCAACGTTCGGCTTCCGCAATTGCGGTAGCAATTCCATGGGTTGCTTCAGGAGCTGGAATGATTCCTTCTGCTTTAGCAAATTTCACTCCTGCGTCAAAAACCTCCAAATTATCATGGGCACGGGCTTCAATCAATTTATCTTTCAAAAGTTGACTCACGATTACTCCAGCACCATGATACCTTAATCCTCCAGCATGAATTGGAGCGGGAACAAAATCATGTCCAAGGGTATACATCGGTAACAGGGGAGTCATTCCTGCAGTGTCGCCAAAGTCATATCTGAAGACCCCACGAGTCAGTTTAGGACAAGAAGAAGGCTCACTTGCAATACAGCGAATGGATTTACCTTCATCAAAATTCAATCGTAAAAAGGGAAATGCTAATCCTGCAAAATTGGAGCCTCCACCAAAGGGAGCGATCACAATATCGGGCATATCGCCTGCTTTCTCCATTTGCAAAATTGCCTCCTGACCAATAATCGTTTGGTGTAATTTCACATGATTTAACACACTTCCTAATGCGTATTTTGTATGTTCATCTGAAGCCGCTCTTTCGATGGCTTCAGAAATCGCAATACCCAAAGAGCCGGTGGTATCTGGATTTTCTGCTAAAATTTTTCTACCAATCTCGGTTTCATTTGATGGAGAAGGATGTACAGTTGCTCCCCAAGTATTCATCATTACTTTTCGATAAGGCTTATGCAAAAAAGAAAGTTTAACCATAAACACTTCACATTCAATATCAAAATGTTGACAAGCAAAACTGAGTGCACTCCCCCATTGTCCTGCGCCCGTCTCTGTTGTGATTTTTTTCACTCCTTCTTGCTTACTGTAATACGCTTGAGGGACTGCAGTATTGGGCTTGTGAGAACCTGTTGGACTTAC
>JAQWJV010000027.1 GCA_029248185.1 Flavobacteriaceae bacterium
TCTGGGTTAACACCTATATGCTCTTTTAGTATACCGATAAGCAAGAAACGGTTTACAGCTTTTGTCCTATCATAAAAAAAAAGGGTTTAATAATGGACAAACTAGAAGGTAAAAGCTCTCAAGCATTATTTGTATATCCTACTATAAACAAATAACTCAAGCTAATACCCTCTAGAAAACTGTCCATATTACTTAACTAATTCTACCTCAACAATATTATAAAGCATTAAAAACAAGCTTTCTTCTTCTATGTCTTTACCTAAATTTCCCGCTGGGGGATATTTTCATGTATGAATAGATATTTTTTTGGCTTCTTCCAATAGGAGTTCTTTTGCACGACTTCGAATTTTTTCCGCAAGTTGTGAATTATTATACCAAATCAATGCCATGCGAACCGTTTGAACATGGCAATCTAACTCTGTTGCAATTTGTTCCTTAAACAAATAAGGGAGTTCAATTGGAGAAGGATAACTTTTTAGTGGAGATGTAGATTTATTCATATTGTTTCAATTTTAGATACATCTAGTTGACTATTCCGTATATTCGTTGTTGTAGTTATTAATCAAAACAAAATTATAGATAATTATCATATTTTAAAAATTTGTACTGACAAAAATCATTAGTGATAAAGAAAAAATAGCACAATACCTTGATTTAAAGGGCATCAGCAAAAACAGTTTTTATAAGAAAACAGGTTTTTCTGTGGGTTTTTTAGATTCTGGTAAAAGCCTTGGGGTTGATAAATTAAGAATAATTATAGATAATTATCCTGTTTTTGATAGCGCCAAGATTTTGGGTTTAGATTTTGGACAAAAACCAATAAATATTCAAGAAAGTTCTAATCATTCTTTTTTTACTGAAATTCATAAGAGTAAAATAAAACAAGTCAAACAACTAAAGGGATCGCAAAAGCTCATTCCTTTGGTTACTCAAATGGCGATTGCAGGATTCGGAAAACCCTCATTTAGCATGAAAGAGGTAGACATAAAAGACAAATATTTTGTCCCAGAGTTTAAGGATCGAAAGGTGGATTTTATGATAGAAATCCAAGGCAGCTCAATGCGTCCAAAGTACAATAGTGGTGACGTAATCGCTTGTGCTATATTGAAAGAGCGTCATTTTATTCAATGGAACAAAGTGCACATCATCGCTACCAAAGAACAAGGGGTACTCGTTAAGCGTATACATCAAGGCGAGAAAGGATACCTTAAAATGATCTCTGAGAATCCAAATTATCCTCCCTTTGAAATTCCTGAAATAGAAATAACAGGGATTGCCTTAGTTATTGGAGTAATTCGTATGGAATAAGTATACCGATACTTCAAAAACTCAATACTATTTTTATAACAGGAATTCAACCTAGAGAGTGCTTAACCTCCACCTTTTGTTTTTAAGGACTTAGAAAAACCGAAAAGTTCAGAACGATTTGAATTTATTTCTTCTGAAAACCTTTAGAAAAAACCTCTTTTACTCCTCCTAAAGAATCGGCTAGAATCCAATAGGCTTCTAATTCAGGGTGATCAGAAATAAGTGCTTTAGACTGTCCAAAAGGCATCACCATTAAAGCGGTTGCATACGCATCGGCAGTCATACAATCTGGAGCTAAAACAGAGACACTGAGAATAGAGGAAGGATTGGCTTCCCCTGTTTTGGGATTGATAGAATGCACCCAACGCGCTCCTGTTTCTTCTTGTATAGAATACTTTCGATAATTCCCTGAAGTTGCCAAAGCTTGGTTATCCAATGCAATAACTTGAATCAATTTTCGCTCTTCTCCTTGTTGAGGATCATCAATAGCTACTTTCCACAATGCATTCGACTTTGGACTTTTACCCTGAGCCACAATTTCACCTCCTATTTCGACTAAAAAGGAAGAAACCTTTTCCAGTCTCAAAAAATCAGCAATGACGTCAACCACATAGCCTTTGGCTAAGGCATTGAAATCAAAGTATACCTTTGGATGTTCTTTCTTGATTGTGCCTTGGTCGGTTAAAATTGTTTTATCCCAACCTGTAAAACTCAAAATACTGTCCCGTTGTTGCGCTGAAATTTGCTTCAAAGGTTTTCCAGGACCAAAACCATAAGCATTAACTAAAGCACCAACTGTGGGGTCAAAATATCCTTGGCTAGCCTCCCAAACCTCACTTGCTTTTTGATATACTTTTACAAAATGAGAATCTATTTTTAAAAGACTGTCTCCTTGATTAATTTTAGAAATATCGGAGGTAGGGAGATAAGTAGATAGCGACTGGTTTAAAACCTCAAAAATAGAATCTACTTGCCGTTCTAAGTAAGTTTCAGGAAGTTGTGGTGCACTGTAGGAAATGGAGTAACTCGTTCCCAAAGCATACCCTTGAATACGCTGCGTTTGCTTTTCCTCCATTGTTTGACAACTTAAAAAAAGCGTCATCAAAAGAAGACTACTGAACCTTTTGAAGTCCATCAAAGTTAACCGCATAGGGATCGTTTTTAGTTAAAGGTTTTTCATAATCGTTTGCATGAGCAAATCCCACTCCAGCAAAATACAGTTGAGCGTTATTCTTTTCCGCATGAGATTTGACTTTTTCCATTTTAACCCTATCAAAATCTTTGGGTGCATTAGGATACAAACAGCCTTGAGCAACTACAAAATAGAGCGTTTTATCTTTCACACAAACAAACTGAGGGGAACGTTTAATTTGCGAGTTAACTGCTAAAAACTCGAAACCTTCATTCTCAAGATAGGTTCCTACTTCTTGCATTGCAAGCTGATGAATTTCTTGTGTGGTTAAGATTTCCATAAGGTTATAAATTTAGCTTAAAAAAGAGGCATAAAGCCTCTTTTAAATTATCCTCCAAAGTCGTCAAAACGAACATTTTCAGGGGGAACACCAAAGTCCTCGGCCATTCGCTCAATGGCTTGGTTCATTAGAGGAGGTCCACAGAAATATACTTCTATATCTTCAGGAGATTCGTGCTGATTTAAATAATTATCAATCACAACCTGATGAACAAAACCTGTAAATCCATCTCCTTCTCCCTCTAAACCTTCTTTGACTTTCCAGTTGTCTTCTTCCATAGGTTCTGACAAGGCAATATAAAATTTGAAGTTGGGAAAATCTTTTTCTAGGGCTCTAAAATGATCGGTATAAAACAATTCTCTTTTGGAACGACCTCCATACCAAAATGTTACTTTACGACCTGTTTGGAGCGTTCTAAACAATTCATATAAATGTGAGCGCATGGGTGCCATTCCAGCACCACCTCCTACATATAACATTTCTGACTCAGATTCATTAATGAAAAATTCACCATAGGGGCCTGAGATAGTTACTTTATCTCCTGCTTTTTTAGAAAAAATATAGGATGAAGCAACTCCTGGATTAATGTCTGCCCATCCATTTTTAGCACGGTCAAAAGGAGGGGTTGCAATTCGAACGTTCAACATGATTTCCTTTCCTTCAGCAGGATAGGATGCCATGGAGTAGGCTCGCTCTACCGTTTCAGGATTCTTCATAACCAATGGCCACAAGTTAAATTTATCCCATTCTAATTTGAATTTTTCAGGTTCTCCAGGATGTTCAGCAGGATGTGCTGAAATATCAATGTCTTCATATTTTACTTCGCACTGAGGAATTTCAATTTGAATATATCCTCCTGCTTTGTAGTCCATTTCCTCGGGAATTTCTACTACAAATTCTTTGATAAAGGAAGCAACATTCCAGTTTCTTACCACAGTCGCTTCATATTTTTTAATTCCAAAAACCTCTTCAGGAACTTGGATTACCATGTCTTGTTTTACTTTTACCTGACAGCCTAAACGCCATCCCTCGGCCACTTCTTTTCTTGAAAAATGTGGTGCTTCTGTTGGTAGTATTTCACCTCCACCCTCAAGTACTTGACACTTACATTGGATACAAGTTCCACCGCCACCACAAGCAGAAGGTAAAAAGATTTTATTATTTCCTAAAGTACTCAAAAGGGTACTTCCTGATGAAACATCAACTTTGTTTCCCCCATTAATTAAAAGAGATACTGGGCCTGAAGGTAATAATTTGGCCTTAGCACCTAAAAGCATTCCTACCAAAAGAAAGGTAATGACTAAAAAAACAACAACACTCGCTAGTATAACTGAATAATCCATTCTTAAATTATAATTTAATTCCCATAAAACTCATAAAACCTAATGCCATCAAACCTGTGATGATAAATGTAATACCCAATCCTCTCAGAGGAGCGGGTACATTAGAATAGGTTATTTTCTCTCGTATTGCAGCAATCGCAAGAATGGCTAATAACCATCCAATACCTGAGCCCAATCCATAAAATGCTGACTCTGTCACTCCAGCAAAATCTTTTTGTTGCATAAATAATGACCCCCCTAAAATTGCGCAGTTAACAGCAATCAGAGGTAAAAAGATTCCTAAAGCTCCATACAATGCTGGAGCAAATTTTTCAACAACCATCTCAACTAACTGAACCATAGACGCAATCACGGCAATAAACATGATAAAGCTTAAAAAGCTCAAATCAAGAGTTGCATATTGTGACCCCAACCAAGACAAGGCGCCAGGACGCAATAAATACGTGTCTAATAAAAAGTTAATCGGTACCGTTATTGCTAAAACAAAAATTACAGCCAACCCAAGTCCAACTGCCGTTTTTACTGTCTTTGAAACAGCTAAATAAGAACACATGCCCAAGAAGTAGGCAAAGATCATGTTCTCTATAAAAATACTTTTGACGAATAAATTTAAATAAGCTTCCATGGTCTGTTCTTAATTTTTTTCAATTAAACTTCGATTCCGAGAACGCTGAATCCAAATTAAAATTCCTACTGTAATTAGTGCCATCGGGGACAAGAGCATTAAACCATTGTTTTCATATCCCATGGCATAGACCGAATCAGGTATCACTTGGTATCCTAATAATTTTCCTGAACCTAGAAGCTCTCTAAAAAAAGCAACAATAATTAGAATCACTCCGTAACCCGCTGCATTTCCAATTCCGTCTAAAAAAGACTTCCAAACTCCATGCCCTAGAGCAAAAGCTTCCAATCGACCCATCACGATACAATTCGTAATAATTAATCCTATGAAAATGGAAAGCTCTTTACTCACATCATAAGCATACGCTCGTAGCACTTGATCCACCAAAATAACCATGGCAGCAACCACAACCAATTGGACAATAATTCGAATACGATTGGGAATTAAGTTTCGTAACAATGAAATAATCACATTACTTGCTGCCATTACCGCCATCACGGATACACTCATTACAATTGCAGGTTTCAACTGAACCGTAATTGCCAAGGCAGAACAAATTCCAAGTACCTGAACGGTAATTGGGTTGTTATCATCCATCGGATCCGACAATAATTTTCTGTTCTTTTTTGAAAAAAGAGGCTCTTTCTCTTTATTCACAAAGAGAATCGTCGTTTCTTTTTTAGTGTGAGATGCTTTATCTTCCATCTATTATTAATTTGAAGCCAGACTTGCGTCTGCCGATTTTAAATAAGGTAAATAATGTTGCAACCGCTCTTTAATCATATCCGTAACTCCATCCCCTGTTATGGTAGCTCCTGAGATAGCATCTACCTCATGGTCGTCTTTGTCCAAGTCTTTAGGGTCATTATTTGTTTTAGAAACATTAATACCGACAAGATTTCCATCCGTATCAAAAACTTTTTCTCCAACAAAACGATCTTGAAACCACTGTTGTGTAATTTCTGCCCCTAAACCAGCTGTCTCTCCAACGTGATCAAACACAGCTCCTTGAATGGTGTTTTTATCTTCTTTCAGAGCAATATATCCCCATATCGCATTCCAAAGTCCTGCCCCTCTTAGAGGAACAACATATGATTTAACTCCGTCAACGTTAGCCACATACAAGGGAAAGCGTTGCTCCGTCAAGGGTTTTTTTAGTTCATTACTTAATTCCAATTCAAAAGCATTGGAATCGGTATCAATTTCCCCACCAGAAACGAGTGAAAGTTCTTCAACAATATATTGGTTATACAAAGTTTCTGCCTGTTCGCGATCGGTTTCAATTCCAATGGTGGCTAGAATATTTTGCATTTTTTCTTTTCGCACATTAGAAGCTTGCAAGTCTTTCAATGAACTTGCTGTAAAAGCTAAGGCTGATGCCACTACCAGTACCATGATCGTGGCGAAGATAAAAGTGTAAGCGTTGCTATCTCTATTCATGATTAAGCGGATTTTAGTTCTTGAGCTACTGCCCAACGTTTTTTACGTTTTTTGATATTTCCATTGATCACATAGTGATCGATGGTGGGAGCGAATACATTCATTAATAAAATGGCTAACATAACTCCTTCGGGATAAGCAGGATTAAACACACGAATCATGATACAGAAGATACCCACTAAAACGCCGTAAATCCATTTTCCTTTGTTGGTTTGTGCCCCTGACACTGGGTCCGTTGCCATAAAGACAATTCCAAAAGCAAATCCACCAACCACAAGATGATTCATCCATGAAAAACTCATCAAGGCATTGGCACCCCAAAGATTAAACAAGAAGCCCATTACTGCAGCCCCTACAATTCCACCTGTTATGATTCTCCAACTTCCTACGCCTGTAAGGATCAATATCAAAGCTCCTACTGCAACCCACAGTGTTGAAGTTTCTGCTATCGAACCCGGGATGGCTCCTTGAAACATTTCAAACATGGAGTAATTTACATCTCCTCCGGCCGCTAAGGTTCCTAATATAGTTTCCCCAGAAATTGCGTCAACATTAGATGCCTCAGAAACCCATACTTTATTTCCCGACATATAAGTTGGATACGCAAAAAAGGCAAAGGCTCGTGCAGTCAAAGCAGGATTTAAAATATTCATTCCTGTTCCTCCAAAAGCCTCTTTAGCTATTAAAACGGCAAAGGCTGTAGAAACAGCCACCATCCATAAAGGGATGTCAACGGGCATGATCATGGGAATCAAAAGTCCAGTGACTAAATACCCCTCGTTGACTTCATGGCCACGATATACCGCAAAGCCAAATTCAATTGAGAGTCCCACAACATAGGAAACAATAATCATAGGAACTATTTTCCATGATCCGTGAATAAAAGCTTCTAAAAAGGTAAATGGTTCACCCGTTTGAGCATAATACTGGTAGCCTGTATTGTAAATTCCATAAATTAAAGCTGGCAACAAAGCAATGATTACTGTTACCATTGTTCTTTTTAAATCTACTGCATCACGAATGTGAGCTCCTTTTTTTGTTGTGTGATTGGGTACAAACAAAAAAGTATCAAAGGCATTAATTGCCGGAGCAAATTTTTCTAATTTCTGTCCTTTTCCAAAAGGCTTTTTTAATTCGTCTAAGCTTTTTCTTAAAAAATTCATACGTCTTTTATTTATCCTACTTCATTAATCATTAACTCTATTCCCTTACGGATAATCTCCTGTGCTTCTATTTTAGAAGTGTTTGCATAATCAATTAATCCAAAATCTTCTGGAACAACCTCATAAATCCCTAAAGCTTCCATTTTTTCAATGTCTTCAATCATACATGCTTTTAATAATTGCATAGGGTATAAATCCAAGGGAAAAACTTTTTCCATTTCACCAGTGACCACTAAGGCGCGCTCTTCCCCATTGAGGTTGGTATCTATTTCAAACCCACTTTTATTGAAAAGTCTTGAGAAAGAAGTGTTCGATAAACTTAAAATGGAATTGTCCTTAAAGGGCAACCATCCAAACATTCGATAAGTATTCCCTTCAGGAATTACACTCACCAGATTGTTGTAATACCCCAAATATCCTTGAGTACTTGTTGTTTTTCCCGAAAGGACATCTCCATTGATCAATCGAACTCCGCTTTGAGTGGTTTCAACTTCTTCAATCATGGGTGCCAATTCAACTCCTATTGTAGTGGGAAAATATTTAGGGGCTTTAAGTGCATTTCCTGCAAAAGCAACAGTGCGCTGGGCACTGAAAACTCCTTCAGTAATAAAGCGCCCGAGGTTTACTACATCTTCTGGATTGACCGTCCAAACCCGGTCACCCATGTTGATTGGGCTTAATTCTTGGATATGAAAACTTAAATTTCCAGCAGGGTGTGGCCCTGCAATGGTGTAACATTGAACATTTTCAACTTTTTCAAAAGGGGCGGAAAAGTTTGCATCAACACCTAAAAAAACGGCTTGGTCTACAAGTTTATTTAAAACATTAATCCCTTGCTGAAAATTCTCATGATTATTCGTCAACAGAAAAGCATGATCCACAGCTAAAGGTGAAGTGTCTAATGTGGACACAAAAATAGCTTTGGGAGTTTCGTCTGGATGGGCAAGTGTCCCATAGGGTCTTTGTTGAAGAAAAGGCCAATTCCCACTCTCTAACAAAAGAGCAATCAATGCATCACGCCCCAGCGTTTCCCAATTTGCAACTTCATGAGAACGAACTTCCTTATTCTGGTTTGCCTCTATAATAATTTTTTCAATTTTTCTCTTAGGACCTCTTACAATCTCTTTGATGATTCCAGAAACAGGAGATACAATTTTGATTCTTGGATCCTGTTTACTGAAGAAAACAGGATCTCCTGTGATAACTTCAGCCCCTTCTTTAACTAAAAGCTTAGGGGTAGTTCCAAAAAAATCATCTGGTTTTAAAGCGTAAGTGGGAGTGGAAATAGCTTTTGAGAGTATTTTTTCTGCCGTGCCTTTGATGTTCAGCTTGGCACCTCTCCGAGTTCGAATACCTTTGATTATATCCATTAATTGTGTTAATTTTAAAAATCACGCAAATTTACTAATAAACGCTCTTTTCAAAGAAGCAAATCTCAAGGAAAAGCATTATTTATATTGATTCTAAATAGGTGTTTAAGCTTTTTAATTACAAGCCCCTCGGTTTGGTCAAGCCATTGTGATGCGCTACCTTTACAGATGATGGGAACTCGGAATATATTCACCTATTTTTTTTGCTTTGTAATCCATTTTAATGGCCTTGCACAAGAAGGGCTAGATCGTACTGAAAAAGACTACATAAAGACAGTTCAATTTTCAAATACTCAACAAAATGATGTGTTTCCGATCGCTGCACTGAATGAAAAAATACTTTTGAAATTTGATGATCTGAATGGAGATGAAGCAGACTATTATTACAGAATCAGTTATTATAATCACGACTGGTCTCCCTCTACCTTGTTTAAAAATGAATTTTTAGAAGGATTCGACAACCTCCGTATTGAAAATTACACCACATCATTCAACACCCTTCAAACCTATACGCATTACCAACTCGAGTTACCCAATGAAAATATTCAATTTAAAGTTTCGGGTAATTATTTATTGGAGGTGTATACAAGTAACGATGAACTTGCTTTTTCTCGTAGATTTTGTCTGTTTGAAAATATGTCTAGTGTACAAGTTGCCCTATACCGACCACAAAACATGGACCGCTTTAACTCCTACCAATCGGTACATTTTGCTATCACACCCTACCAAACAACATTCAGAAATCCCGAAAAAAACATCAATGTAGTAATCCTTCAAAATCAACAATGGGATCAAGTGATCACGGGACTAAGTCCGCAGTATTTTTCTGGAAAAACACTAGAATACCGCTATGATATTCCATCACAATTTGAAGGAGGAAATGAGTATTTTTATTTCGATACCAAAGACCTTCGTGTCACATCACCCAACATCAATTACATCGATAGAGACGATTTATACGAATCCTACTTGAGTATAGACGTTCCCAGAACCTATTCGGAGTATACTTATGCTCCCGACATCAATGGGAAATTTGAAATCAGAAATATAATGGGTCCAGGAGACCCAGACACTCATGCAGATTACAGCTATGTATATTTTAGTTTAGCTTCAGACTATCAACTCAATGAAGAGGAAATTTTCATTTATGGTAACTTTAATAATTATCAATTGAACGAGTTAAATAAAATGTATTACAACCCTTCACTTGAAGTTTTTGAGGGGGTTTTACTTCTCAAGCAAGGATTTTACAACTATAAATATGTTTCAAAAGAGGATGATGATTTAAGAAAAAACAGCTTGAGCGGTTCCTTTTCCTTAACTGAAAATGACTATCATGTTTTGGTCTATTATCGTATCCTAGGAGAACAATACGATGCACTCATCGGTGTTGGGAAGGCAAACTCTTTCGAGCTGATAAATTAATTTTTTAATTTAATTTAATTTTTATTACTTTTATTGGTTTCTGGGTTAAGAAATAAAACGGTGTGATACAACAAATTACAAAAGGAATTAAAATTTCCGTTGACTTACAATTTGAAGGTAGCTTTCTAAAAGAGTCTACACTACATCACGCATTTGTGTATTGCATCACCATTGAAAATCAAGGGAAAGATGTAGTACAATTACTTTCCCGCCATTGGAAGATACTCGAATCTACAAACCGCCCTCAATACGTCAACGGGGATGGTGTTGTAGGTAAAAAACCAATCTTAAAACCCGGTGATATTCATACCTACAAATCGGGTAGCTTGATCACATCTCCCATGGGATGCATGTCAGGAACTTATATTATGATTAATTTTTCTACCGCACAAAAATTCAATGTAGAAGTTCCTTCGTTTAAATTAAACGTGCCTTATATCCTAAATTAAGTCACTTTTTTTAATTGCCTTTTTACACATAAAGCAATACATTTATCAAAAATTAAAGATCATGCCTAACAGTGTTTTTCAAGTGCCCTATCCTACTAATGAACCCATCTTATCCTATTCCCCTGGGAGTTCAGAAAAAGAGGCTGTTTTAGCAAGCTATGCTAAAATGTTTGGAGAAACTATTGAAATTGCCATGCGGATTGGAGATCAAGACACCAAGACAGGAGACACCGCTTCCATGCACCCCCCTCACGATCATAAACACATATTGGGAGTCTATCATAAGGCATCCAAAAAAAATATTACCGAGGCTATTGCAGCAGCATTGGATGCCAAAAAAGCTTGGAGTCAAATGCCCTGGGAATCCAGAGCTTCTATCTTTTTAAAAGCAGCCGAACTCGTTGCTGGTCCCTATCGTTCTCGTATCAACGCTGCGACCATGTTAGCCCAATCCAAGACCATTCATCAAGCAGAAATTGATGCTGCGTGTGAATACATTGACTTCCTTAGATTCAATGTAGCATTTATGCAAGAAATATATGAAAATCAACCGGAAAACGATCCTGGAATTTGGAACCGTCTTAGCTATCGCCCTCTGGAGGGATTTGTTTACGCAGTGAGTCCTTTTAACTTCACCGCTATAGCAGGAAATCTTTGCGCCAGTGCTGCTATGATGGGAAATACAGTAGTATGGAAACCCAGTGACCATCAGGTTTTTTCTGCGCATATTTTAATGCAAATTTTTAGAGAAGCTGGACTTCCAGACGGTGTCATTAACATGGTCTTTGGCGATCCTGAAATGATCACTGATACAGTCTTGGAAAGTCCAGATTTTGCTGGAATTCACTACACAGGCTCAACAGAGGTCTTTAGAAATATCTGGGGTAAAATCGGAAAAAACATTGAACGCTATCGCTCCTACCCTAGAATTGTTGGAGAAACAGGGGGCAAAGATTTTATTGTTGCACACCCTTCATCCCATCCCAAAGAAGTTGCAACAGGAATTATTCGAGGTGCTTTTGAATTTCAAGGACAAAAATGTTCGGCCGCTTCTCGTGTATACCTTCCTCAATCGATCGCAAATGAAATCATTGATTTTGTAAAGGCGGATTTGAAAACAATCAAAATGGGGTCTCCCGAAAATTTTGAGAATTTTGTTACTGCAGTCATTCATAAGGGAGCTTTTGATCGTTTGGCTAATGCAATAGAACAGGTGAAAAAAGATCAAAATGCTGAAATAATTGCCGGCGGTAATTACGATGACAGCAAAGGATATTTTGTAGAGCCCACAGTAGTTCTTACCAAGGATCCTAAGTATACTACAATGAAAAAAGAATTATTTGGTCCCTTGGTAACAATTTATATTTACCCTGACGCCCAATGGTCAGAAACTCTGGAACTTGTGGATCAAACCTCAGAATATGCCCTAACGGGAGCTGTTTATTCTCAAGATCGTTATGCCTTGGAAGAAGCACTTAAGGCTTTGGAAAATTCCGCAGGAAATTTTTACATCAACGACAAACCCACGGGAGCTGTGGTAGGACAACAACCTTTTGGAGGTGCTAGAGGATCTGGAACAAATGATAAGGCTGGATCGGCTGCCAACTTAATGCGTTGGGTTTCCCCTAGGTTGATCAAAGAAACTTTTGTTCCTGCAAACGATTATAAATATCCTTTTTTGGGGTAACCAATTTTTCTAAACTGAAGTTTTAAAGCGGCAAATACACCACCTTTTTGGTATCAAAGAAAGGTTCTGAAAAATGTTTTTTTAAAGCAAATTCTTTTGCCTTTGGAAAAGTGGATAATTCCTCTAAAAGGTCTCCCCCTTTCAAATATAAAATGCCGTTTTTAACAGTATGCTTGTGAGTTGAACGTATATTTTTTCTTACCCAAGGCACAAAATTTTCCATTTTAGTTACGGCACGACTAACAACAAAATCTACTTTTTCATTACAATCTTCTGCACGTATGTGGGCAGAAGAAACATTGGTCAACCCCAGTTCTTCCGAAACTTCCTGTACTACTTTTATCTTTTTACCAATACTGTCAATCAGAAAAAAATGTGTTTCGGGAAATAAAATCGCCAAGGGAATCCCTGGAAACCCCCCTCCTGTTCCAACATCCAAAACTTTTGATTGAGGCAAAAATGTAATGACTCGAGCAATTCCTAAGGAATGTAAAACATGTCGTTCATCAAAAGCATCCATGTCTTTTCTAGAAATCAAATTAATTTTTGCATTCCAAGTTCCATAAATTCTTGACAAGGATTCAAATTGTTTTAATTGACGTTCCGTAAGGTTAGGGAAAATTTGTTTAAGCTTATCCAAGACGTTGTTTTGTTTAGAAGATTTTTTCAACTATTTTTACTAAATAAATTATTTTATGCAAGCTACACAAAGCCTTCGTTTTTCACGAAAAGACCCCAAACAATTTTTTAAAACTTTAAACCAACGGGTAAACCAATATTTTAAAGAAAAAAATGTTCCCAAAACAGGAAACTGGAAATTGTATGTCAAGACTGTTGTCATGTTCTCTCTGATGGTTGCTCCTTATATTTTAGTCGTCACTTTAGACATCAGTCTATGGCTAAAATTATCCCTGTGTATGATCATGGGAGTAGGTATGGCTGGCGTTGGAATGAATGTCATGCATGACGGAAATCACGGTTCTTTTTCCAAACATCCTTGGGTTAATAAATTAATGGGGAGTAGCATTTATATCTTGGCAGGAAATGTATTCAATTGGAAAGTACAACATAATGTTTTACACCATACTTATACTAACATTCACGGACATGATGAAGATCTGGAAGCTGGGCGTATTTTACGTTTTTCTAAACACGCCGAATGGATGCCACATCATAAATTCCAACATTTATATTCCATCTTATTATACGGATTGTTAACGATCAACTGGGCGATTATTACTGATTTTCAGCAAATGAAACGTTATTTGAAGAGAAAACTTTCCTATGCAAACAGTAAACGACCTAGCTTACAATGGATCGGACTATTTTTAACTAAAATCATTTATTTCACAATTTGGATTGCTGTTCCTATCATTTTCATTGATGCGCCTTGGTGGACGGTTATCATTGGATTTATTGTGATGCACTACACAGCGGGACTTATTCTTAGTTTAGTCTTCCAATTAGCCCATGTAATCGAAGATGCAGAAATGCCCGAGGCAGATACTTCTGGAACCATGAAAAACACTTGGGCCATACACCAGTTGTTAACCACTGTAAATTTTTCTACTAAAAACAGATTCATGAATTGGTTTACTGGCGGATTAAACCACCAGATTGAACATCACATCTTTCCTCATATTAGCCATGTACATTACACTAAAATTGCAGCTATTGTAAGGAAAACAGCTAAAGAGTTTAATTTACCTTACAACGAATACAAAACAACACGAAGTGCACTTCTTTCGCATTTTAGATTTTTAAAACAAATGGGAACACAACCCGCATAAACTTTATGGAGCAACTTTCAGCACGGATCAACAGCTTACCTGTTTCAGAAACACTTGCTATGGCCGCAAAAGCCAGGGAATTAAAAAATCAAGGGATAGACATTATTGGATTAAGCCTTGGAGAGCCCGATTTCAATACCCCAGAATTCATTAAAGAAGCAGCAATTCAAGCCGTTCAAGACAATTGGAATTCCTATTCTCCTGTGGATGGTTACGCCGATTTAAAAAAGGCTATTTGTCAAAAATTCAAACGCGATAATGGTCTTGAATACCAACCCTCACAAGTCGTGGTTTCAACCGGAGCCAAACAATCCATCGCCAATGTATGCATGGTATTGTTGGATCCTGGGGATGAAGTATTGTTACCCGCTCCCTATTGGGTGAGCTATTCAGCTATTGCAACCTTAGCAGAAGCAAAATCTATCATCATCCCTTCTTCCATTGAAACTGATTTTAAAATCACTCCGGAACAATTAGAAGCGGCCATCACACCCAAGACCAAATTGGTCATGTTCAATTCACCCAATAATCCCAGCGGAACCATTTATACTGAAGCCGAGTATCGTGCTTTAGGAAAAGTATTGGAAAAATATCCAGATATCTATATCCTTTCAGATGAGATCTACGAACATATAAATTATGGAACAGCACATTTTAGCATTGCAGCCCTTCCAGAATTATACGACCGAACTATCACGGTAAATGGGGTTGCAAAGGCCTTCGCTATGACGGGATGGCGCATTGGTTATATCGGTGCTCCCGATTGGATTGCCAAGGCCTGTAACAAAATGCAAGGTCAAATAACCTCAGGGGCGAATTGTATCGCACAGCGTGCAACTATTGCTGCTTTGGAAGCTCCTGTTAGCAATATTCAATACATGATTGACGAATTTGCAAAACGTCGTGTGATGATCATTGAACTTCTCAGTGCTATCCCTGGATTTAAAATGAATCAACCCCAAGGAGCGTTTTATGTTTTTCCCGATATTTCCTACTATTTTGGAAAAACGATTCAAGGAAAAACAATTACCTCTGCTTCAGACTTCTCCATGTTCCTATTAGAAGAAGCTCACGTGGCTACTGTTACAGGGGAAGCATTTGGAAATAACGCTTGTATTCGAATTTCTTATGCCGCCTCAGTTGAAAATATTCAAGAAGCAGTAAAGCGAATATCCAAGGCTTTGGCTTAATTGATTTCATAGAATTAGATCTAAAACCGCTTAACGGCGGTTTTTTTTATTTGACACTCTGTCAAACGGCAACCAAAATATAAGCGTACTTTAGCACCGTAATATTATTTATGACCTTTAAAGACCTAAAACTCGAACCCCCGATTTTAAAAGCACTTGAAACACAAGGCTATACCCAACCCACTCCCATTCAAGAACAAGCCATTCCCATTTTACTGAAAGGAAATGATTTGTTAGGGGTAGCTCAAACAGGGACTGGAAAAACTGCTGCATTTGGAATTCCCATTTTAAACCACCTTCTCAAAGAAAAATCTTCAGGACAAGGGAGAAGAAAAATAAAAGCTTTAGTGGTGACTCCCACTCGTGAATTAGCCATCCAAATTGCTGAAAATTTTACGGCATATAGCCAATTTACACCCCTCCGTAATACGGTGATTTTTGGTGGAGTAAAGCAATCCAAACAAGTGGCTAGTTTACAACAAGGCGTGGATATTTTGGTCGCAACTCCCGGACGTTTATTGGATTTAATGAATCAGGGCTATATTACGTTTCGAGATTTAAAATATGTCGTTTTAGATGAAGCCGATCAAATGCTAGACATGGGGTTTATCCACGATGTGAAAAAAATAATTGCGAAACTCCCCCCCAATAGACAGTCCTTGTTTTTCTCAGCGACTATGCCCAAAACCATCGTAGCGCTTTCACAAAAGATGCTCGGCGATTTTGAACGCGTCACCATTAAACCACAGCAAGCTACCGCCGAAAAAGTGGAACAAGGGGTGTATTTTGTCAGCAAAAACAACAAACCCAAATTATTAATCCATTTGCTGGAGCAAAGACCTCAGGATTCCGTTCTTGTTTTTTCGCGCACCAAACACGGAGCCAATAAAATTGTAAAAATACTAGATAAAGCAAAAATAAAATCGGCAGCCATTCATGGGAATAAATCTCAAGCACAACGCCAAAAAGCTTTAGGTGAATTTAAAGACGGTTCCCTAAAAGTGTTGGTTGCTACCGATATTGCCGCCCGTGGGATCGATGTTGACGACTTGGCTTTGGTCATTAATTTTGATCTCCCCAATGTGTCCGAAACCTATGTGCATCGAATTGGAAGAACAGGACGTGCCAGCGCCAGCGGAATTGCCCTTTCCTTTTGTATGGGAGACGAACGCCCTTACTTGAAAGACATTGAAAAGCTCATCAAACAGCAAGTACCCCGCATGGGAGAACATCCTTTTATGGAGGGTGCTGATGTGGTCGATGGCTCCCTCAACAAAAAACCGCAAGGCAGGTCCAACAACCGAAATCGACCTGGCAATAAGAACAGCAACAATCGGAATAGAAACAGAAATAAAAAATAAAAATGAACATTCTATTTTGAATCAATTAACGAATGTCCTCACAATTTTATCTGTGATTTACTTCACCAGCAACCAACATTAAACAGCAAGACTTACTTCGCCATTCTGGTGCAACTTAACTTTAGAAAAAACAATACACACTCAAAAAGTGACACCAACTTCCCAGTAACACAAATACATGAAAAATAGCGTGGTTATATTTGATTCTTTTTAAGGAATAGAGCAGTGCACCCACGGTATAAAAAACACCTCCCAAAAAAAGAAGCTGCACCCCTTGGAAAGGAAATTTTTCAATCAATGGATCTAGGACAAAAATAATTTGCCAGCCCATTAAAACGTACATCAGAGTGGACAATTTATCAAACCTTCCCGTGTAAAATAATTTCAATATAATTCCTAAGAGTGCAAACATCCAGGTGAATCCAAAAACAGACCAACCCAGGGAGCCCTCCAAAATGATGAGGGTAAATGGGGTATAGGTACCTGCAATTAATACATAAATTGCGGCATGATCAAGAATATTCAATTTTCTTCTCCGCTTGGGGTCTTTGGAAGCGTGATAAAAAGTAGAAGCAGCATACAATACAATCAGACTTACACCATAAATCAACAAACTAATGGAGGGCCAAAAACCTTGATATTGAGTGGCTTTTAAAATAAGAAACGGAAAGGCTAAACAACTCAAAATCAATCCGACCCCATGGGAAAGGATATTTAACCGCTCTTCTTTTTCTGAATAGCGGTGATTTAAATCTTCACTCATGCGTTTAAAGAATCAAACATGTCTTTGCTTAGCTCTCAAATCCTCATAATACAAGGCTAGGGCGGTATTGTGCCATGGAATGACCGCAAAAACCCCAACAAGAAAACACAGCAAACCCAGAAGATACCAAGGGATAAATCGCAAGTTGAGTTCCAACAACTCCATTTTATATCCATCGGTAAGTTTCCAACTTTGTTCCAAGGCTGCTTGAAAAGAAATCTCGGGATCCTCAGCAATAATATAATAGGTCATGGAAAAACCTAAAGCCACAACGATCCCAGGAATAATGAGTAAAACTAAACCCACGAGAGTAAGCAACGTAATAATACCATAACAAAGCAGAACGGTAACTAAAGGCTTAAAGCCCTCAAACAAGAGTTCAAAACGCGTTTCTTCCCCACGAACTAAATTCAAAAAGAAAAAACCCAATCCTAATTGTAAAGGACCCGCCAATAAAAAACTTACCATTTCCCCGAAACCATTCAATTCCGCAGGAAGGGCTACTGCCAAACCATAAACCAAACACACTCCAATAGCTAAAAACCAGTGGGGTTCCAGCACAGTTCGCGCTTTACGCATCAATTGAAGTAAATCCATATGTAAGTTTTAGAATATCACTCCTTAAGAGTTAATGATTTTTTCTTGTTGATTAATGGATTCTTGGTGAATCGCTTTAAAAACACGCAAAATAAATTCTTCTGACAAATTACGCTCTTGTCCTTCTAAAATCATTTTACCTAAAATTTCATTCCAACGTTTGTTTTGTAATACCGCGACATTGTTTTCCTTTTTAAGAGTTCCTATTTCAAGAGCTGTTTTCATGCGCTTACCTAGGGTATCTAAAAGTGTTTGATCTACGACATCAATCTGTGCTCTCAAATTATTTAAAGCATGACGATAGGTTTCTTCATTGGTCGTTTTTTTACGCACTTTCAAGTCTTTCATGATTTCAACTAAACGCGTTGGGGTTACCTGTTGTGCGGCATCACTCCAAGCGTTATCGGGATCGCAGTGAGTTTCTATCATCAAACCGTCAAAGTTCAAGTCTAAGGCTGCTTGAGAAATATCAAAAATTAAATCTCGTTTTCCACCAATGTGTGAAGGATCACAAATCATGGGTAAATCTGGAAATCGGTTTTTTACCTCAATCGCAATTTGCCATTCAGGAATGTTGCGGTATTTTGTTTTTTCATAGGTTGAAAATCCTCTGTGAATCAAACCTAAATTTTTAATGTTGGCGGTATATAAACGTTCAACCCCTCCTAACCACAAAGCCAAATCAGGATTTACAGGATTTTTTACAAGTACAATTTTATCCGTTCCTTCCAAAGCAACCGCAATTTCTTGCATGATAAATGGACTTACGGTCGAACGAGCTCCTATCCAAAGAATATCGACATCGTTGTCAATAGCAAGTTTTACGTGATCTTTATTTGCAACCTCCGTCGCTGTCAATAAACCCGTTTCTTCCTTCACTTTTTTCAGCCATCCTAAGCCAATTGCTCCGACTCCTTCGAACATTCCCGGACGTGTTCTGGGTTTCCAGATACCCGCACGGTATACGGTTACATCCGTATCTTTCAATTCATGAGCAATTTTCAATACTTGCTCTTCGGTTTCAGCACTACAGGGTCCACCGATTACTAGGGGATGATCTAAACCAAAGTGGGTTAGCCATTGACGCATTTCTTTTTTATTTTCCATGTTTAAATTATTGATTGGTTATATTCTTTTCATTGATTCCTGCCAAAATGGTTCTAATGGCATTGGTGTTTTTCATTTGTTCAAAAAGCTGATCGTAATTCTCTGCTTTAAGATGACGTTCAAAGTCTTCCAAATTAGAAATATACTCTTTTAAAACTTCTAATATATTTTCTTTATTCTGCTTAAAAATGGGAGTCCACATCTCGGGTGAACTTTTTGCCAGTCGAACGGTAGAAGCAAATCCACTCCCCGCCATTTTGAAAATAGTCCGCTCATCTTTTTCTTTTTCTATGACTGTTTTCCCCAACATAAACGAAGAAATGTGAGAAATATGTGAAACATATGCAATATGCTTATCATGGGCTTCTGCCTCCATTTCGTGTATTTCCATATTCATATTTCGAAACCACTGCGTTGCCCATTCCAGAAGATCGGGACGTGTTTTGTGGGTTTCACATAAGATTTGAGCTTGATGAACAAACAATTCCGCAAAAGCGGCTGAGGGTCCAGAAAACTCTGTCCCTGCAATTGGGTGTGTCGCTAAAAATTGATTGCGTCTAGGATGCAATTCTAAAAGTTTACAAATCGCTGCTTTCGTGGAACCCACATCAAGTACTAATGCATTGTCATTAATTTGATCCAAAAGAGGAAGTGCCAACGTTAGACATGCATCTACAGGAATTGCCAATAAAATGACATCCATGGAAGCATACTGCTCCCCCTCAAGGGGATGATCCACAATTCCCAAGGCTAAGGCTGTTGCTAAGTGATCTGGATTGGCATCTTGCCCATAGAGGCTTACCCCAACCGTATATTTCCTTGCCGCTAATGCAAAAGAACCTCCAATTAATCCCAAGCCTATAATTCCTATTTTCATGATTCAATGCGTTTTATAGCGTCTTCAATGGTCGCTTCTGGGACACACAATGAAAATCGGATATACCCTTCCCCTTGACTACCAAAAATAGTTCCGGGAGTGATGAAAATATGTTGCTCTTGTAAAATTTTATCAATAAATACTTCAGCATCTCCTGCTCCTTTGGGCAATTTGGCCCAAACAAATAAGCCCACACTTTCGGGATCAAATTCAGCACCTAATTTTGTGGCTAATTTTTCCACTAACTTTCGCCGCTTTCTGTATATCGTGTTCAAACTTTCAAACCACGACTCCTCTGCTTGTAAGGCAGCAATTGCTCCTTGTTGAACTCCAAAAAACATTCCAGAATCCATATTGCTTTTTACTTTTAAAACGGCTTGTATCGTTGTCGCTTTTCCACATAACATCCCTACACGCCAACCTGCCATATTAAAGGATTTACTCAAAGAGTTTAGCTCTATGGCAACCTCCATGGCTCCGGGTCGAGACAAAATACTTTGGGGTTTTTGGGTCAGAACAAAACTATATGGATTATCATTCACCAACAATACGTTTCGGGTTTTCGCCCAAGCGATTAATCGATCAAAGGTTTCAGCTTGCGCTTCAGTACCTGTGGGCATATGTGGATAATTAATCCACATGATTTTGACACGAGAGGTGTCTAATGCTTCCAACGCTTCAAAATCAGGTTGCCAGTGATTGGCAGCTGTTAAGTCATATAACAGCGGCTCTGCTTCTACAAGTTTAGTGACCGCGGCATAAGTTGGATAGCCTGGATTGGGAAACAACACTTGATCGCCTTGATTTAAAAAAGCCATCGAAATATGCATAATGCCTTCTTTAGAACCCATCAAGGGAAGTACCTCAGCATTGGAATCTAAATTGACTTGGTAATGCTTTTGATAAAAACTAGCAATAGCTGAACGGAGCTCGGGGAGTCCCTGATAGCTCTGATACATGTTCGCTCTGGGGTGTTCCATCGCTTTGGACAAGGCATCGATTACTTCAGGATGCGGCGCTAAATCCGGACTGCCTATCCCCATATTAATCACAGGATGTCCTGCCTGAATCATCTGGGCTACTTCCCGCAATTTGCGTGAAAAATAGTACTCTTGAACACTCGCTAAACGGTTTGCAGTTGCTATCATCTTATATGTTGGGCGTACTCGCCTAAAATTTTAAATTGTGATGCCATAATAGTAATCAACTTTCTCGCTTTATCATAAAATTCAAATTCATCAAAAGTTAC
>JAQWJV010000035.1 GCA_029248185.1 Flavobacteriaceae bacterium
GTAAGCTTGAATTATGAATGGGTAGGAGTGGAGCAAAACTTGCAATACCTAAATTTTTAAGAAAAGTTCTTTTTTTCATGATGATGACATTAATTGTTGATTACAAGATAATTACAATAAGGCATACGTCAAAGTAATGTATTTGTAATATGAAATAGTAAAATCACTATTTTAAAATGAAATACGAGTAGCGGCAATTAAAATGATTAAAGTATATTTACCACATTCAGTTTAGTTACAAATCTTTTTTTCAATTACAACAAGAGCAAATTGTCTTTAATCCTTTCTGAGATTTGTTATGCTAAAAGAAATTTTATAAAATGGGTACAATTGATTTAAATTCAATTAAATAACTCTTTTTTCTTGGGAGTCAAAAAAAAAATGTGCGTGTAAATATTGCTTATATTATAGATGGATAAAATTCAACACAAAAATAGGGATATGCTATGTGCTTGCAAGGTGTCACTTGATATCCTTGGGGACAAGTGGTCGTTAATCATTGTGCGCGATTTATTTAGAAATAAAAATACCTTTTCACAATTTTTAAATGAGTCAAGCGAGGGGATTGCTTCAAACGTTCTAGTGGACAGATTGAAAAAACTAAATGAATTAAATATTATTGGTTATGAGCGAAACCCTGAAGACAAAAAAGTTAAAAAATATTATTTAACCGATAGAGGGGTCGACTTGTACGGTATTATTTATGAATTACAGGACTGGACCATTAAGAATGTGGATTTTAACCCTTCAGACAATACAAGCAAATGGGATGAGTTAAATACTTTGAAATCTAAGGCCTTTGTCATATCAAAATATAAAAATGAGTATAAAAAACTAAGATTAAGAAATTTCGGGTTTTAATCATTTAATTGTTTATTGCAATTAAAAATATTGTATATTTGAAATAACCATAAATCAATTTTTTTAACCAATTGATTTGAAAGCTGTGATTTTTAATTGCAGCTTTTTTTTTAAGTAATACGGACACCTTTTAAAGTCGCCAAAACAATCCTTGAATCGTATATTATCATATGATACCTCTGCTGAAAATAGATGCAGATTTTTAGGACATTAAGACAGAACGATTATACTTCACTATTAAGACTGGGGTAGTTCAGGTCCACTTTGATTTTAAATCATTCAATAAATATTCAAGCGCATAACGAATGAGCTGATTGTCTTTCTCTTGAAACTTCCTTTGTATTTTTCTCTAGCGGAATTAATAGGGTAGAAAAAAGAATTTATCACTGATTTTTTTCATTATTCTGATGTTTTACGGTTGTCCATTTTATTTTACTTCGTTCAGTAAATTAAAACTTTTCTCATGAGAGATCATAATGATGAAAATAGCAAGCATTATATTTTCATACTTATGAATAGGGTAAAGTGTTGTGTTTTCACAAGCCTTTTGTGGCTTGAATTAGGAAATTATCATTTTCCGATACAGAACTGACCGAAAATAGTACCCAAGATATCCTCGTCGGCGTCAATTGTTCCCGTAATACTTCCGATGTGAAAAATAGCTTCTTTTAATTCAATACTTAATAAATCTCCTGGGATATCATTTTCAAGACCTTCCATTACTAATTCTAATGCTTCTAGTGCCAGAGTGAGGGCGTGAAAATGTCTTGTATTGTTCACGATGACTGAAGCATTATTTCCTAAGGCTTGAATAGTCTCGACTAAATTTTTCTTGAGAGGTTCTAAGCTCTCTTCCTGAAGAGTAGAAATTCCCATTCCAAAAGCTTTTGAGGAGTCATGAACAGTATTCAATAATTTTTGATTAAAAACGGAATCAAAACCTTCTGTATTTTGATCGATCTTATTTTCAATCAAGACCATATTTAAATTTTCATGTTGAAGTGTTTTGATTTCTTTTGAGAGTGTTTCAAATGCAGTCGTTTTTTCATAAAGATAAAGTAGGATTGTGGCTTGAGTAATTTTATCCTTTGCCTTTTTAACACCCATAGCCTCAACCACATCTTTTGTTTCTCTCAATCCTGCCGTATCTATAAATCGAAAACTAATACCTTGAATTATAAGGGTGTCTTCAATTATATCGCGTGTCGTTCCGGGTATAGAAGAAACAATAGCTTTCTCTTCTTTAAACAAGGCATTGAGTAGAGACGATTTACCTGCATTGGGTTTCCCCGCAATGGCAACGGGCACTCCTGTTTTGATTACATTGCCATAAGCAAACGATTGTTTAAGTGTACGGATTTCTTTGTGTAAAGTTTGCAATAGCTCTCTTAGTTGATCTTTATTTGCAAAATTGACTTCTTCCTCACTAAAGTCAAGTTCCAATTCAATTAGGGCTTTAAATTGAATGAGCTGCTGTCGTAGTTGTTCCATGTTTTTGGAAAAACCACCTCGCATTTGTTGTATTGCCAATGCGTGAGCCGCTTCATTTTCTGAGGCAATAATATCCGCTACGGCTTCCGCCTGGCTTAAGTCCATTTTTTTATTTAAATAGGCTCTTAAAGTAAATTCCCCAGCTTGGGCAGGAAGGATTCCTTCATCCAAAAAACTTGTGATGATTTTTTGTTGGATATAAGGTGATCCATGACATGAAATTTCAACAACATCCTCTCCAGTATAAGAATTCGGTCCTTTGAAAAAAGCAACTAACACTTCGTCAATAAGTTGCCCATCATTACAAAAATCCCCTAAAAAAGCAGTATTGGGTTGAATTTCTGACCACTCTTTTTTTGATTTTGGAAGGATGAAATGAGCTGCTTTCTCAATAGCTGTTGATCCAGAAAGACGGATGACTCCAATGGCACCGCTTCCTTGGGGTGTTGAAAGCGCAATAATAGTTCCCTCACTAAGCATAGTCTATATTGTTTTGGTAAATGTCGCTCTTTTTTTATGTTGGCGATTTTCATAGTTCTTCCAGAGCTTTTGTATGGCTATATTTTCTTCTAGTTCTGGATTGGTTTCAACAACAGTGATTTTTCTTTTATTTAATAATTTTTGTATTTCATTGAAAATGATAGCGGTGATTCCTTTATTTTGAAAATCAGGATGCACTCCAATGAGATAAAATGATGCACGATGATTGAACCAAAGCGCTTTTAATAAATAAAAAGAATTAAAGAAGTTGATTTTTCCTTTCATCTTTTGTAATGCAGCGGCAAATGAAGGCATCGTAATCGCAAAAGCGATTAAGCGTTCGTTTTTATCAACAACACATTTAATAAAGTCAGGGTTGATGAATTTTAAATACCGATTCTTGTAATGTTGTATTTGATACGCTTGAATAGGCACAAAAGTTTGAAGGTCATTATAGGTTTCACCTAATAATTTAAACATTTGATCGACATAGGGTAGGAGTTCTTTTTTAGTTTTAAATTCAAGTAATTTTAAATGATATCGCTCCATAATGACACTCGAAAAGCGTTTGACTTTTTCAGGTGAGGCATCAAAGTCTGAAATTTTAATTTCATATTCTACCCATTTGGCCTGTATTGACAAGCCTAAGGCCTCCAAATGCTTTTGGTAATAGGGTGCATTGTAGAGGGTGATCATTGTGCTCCGCTCTTCAAAACCCTCAATCAATAAACCGGCCTTGTCTAAATTTGAAAAACCGACAGGTCCTTCGATGAATTTCAATTGATGCTCTTTTCCAAAAGCGATAACTTGATCTAAAAGTAATTTAGTGACATTTAGATCATCAACAGTATCAAACCATCCAAAACGAACTTTGGGTTTTTTAAGTTCTTTGACTTCAATCCAGTTGACCATGGCTGCAATGCGTCCCACTACTTTATTTTCTTTATAGGCTAAAAAGAATCGAGCCTCGGCGTTTTGATATACTGGATTGGTTTGAGGATCGATGGTTTCAATTTCTTCATTTATAATGGGGGGGACCCAATAGGGGTTGTTCCCATAAAGTTCAAAGGGAAACATAACAAAAGCTTTGTACTCTTTTTTTGTGACAATTTCTCTAACAATAACTTCTTGATCCATAAAAGTTAATTCCTTGCTTTACGATTTTTTTTGCGTTCTCCTCTCGTATTTTTCTTTAAGGTTTTTTTCAATTGACGCTCTTCTTTTTTCAAAGCCTTGTATTCTAATTCAGCTGAGGATTTATAATCTTCATGAAAATCTAGGCGATACGAAACACCTAAATTTACAAGAAGTTGATTGGGAGTTGTTTTCGTGTTTGAGCCTATTGTAGCTTCGATTTGCATGTTATCTGAATACAAATAAGCAGCTCCGAATCTAAATAAGTAATCATTGAATAAATCACTTTTCTGGCCTTGATGTTCTAAATAAATCGACCATAGCGGATCTAAAGTATGTGTTAATGTTAAAATATAACTCATCTCAGGATACAATGAAAGATAGCGATCATAAGTGAAATTGGTTACAAAAACCCAGCTACCTAAAAAATGTGATTGAGTTGCTAACGTCCCACGCAAATGAAAAAAGGGCTCCTCGTCTGGCGAAACATTTAGGTTTTGAAATAAAATCGGGCGATATAAATTTCCAAAAATATTATTAAAAGGAAAGGGATTGTTTTTTTCGAAGCTTACGTTGGTTCCCAAAGTGAGAGAAACTGCGGGGATGAGTTCACGAAGTTTGAATCCATTATTTGCTTTCCAACTGTAAACATTGATATTCTTCTCCTTCTTAAAAGGATCATAAAGAAGATATTTCACCCCAATGAAGTTTTGTAAAAACCCTTTTCTTGGGCTTATAACAGGAACACTACCCACTTTGGAATTGAGTTTTCCTGAAATATATTTTCCCTCATAGGTTAGTTCAAGCGTCTCCAGTAAAAACCCCCAGCGTAGCGATAAAAATCCAATACCCCCATCAAAAGTAGAATTGTTGTATCCCGAATGTGAATAATGTCTGAAGGCAACACCCATTTCTGCTTGAACAACGTCTTTTCCCACTGCAAAAGCTCCAATGGATAGTCCAGGTCTATTGGAGTTTATTTGATCCGTATACTGGGCTTTTGCAATAAAAGACACTGATAAAATGAGGAAAAAAATTGGGTAACGTAACATAGCACAAATATAGAACAACTAACTTTATTTAGAATTATTAGGAGCTGTTAATGATTTATAAATTTCATTGGGTTCCATTGGAAATAGTTACTTTTGTGATATAAAATTTACGGTGTGCTTTTTAAAATTATTTTTATCTTTTTATGTGTAGTTTATCTTCTTAGGTTGTTATCTCCCTTTTTGTTTAAGCTTCTGTTTTCTCGTGTTGTTAAAAAAGCTGCTGCACAACAGGCACCCAAAGGAAATCAATCCCAAACGAAGACAAAACAGCATAAGACTGCTTCTGATTCTATAGGAGAGTATATTGATTATGAAGAAGTTGAATAAAGGTTCGATACGTTCCGTTTTACTGCCACATGGACTGATTATTATCGGTTTTGCATTCCTCTCTCTATTGTTTTATTATCCCTTGCTAAATGGGAAAACACTAATGCAGTCGGACATTCGTCAATACGAGGGCATGTCCAGAGAATTGAAGGAGCATCGAATTGAAAAAGGAGAGGAAACCTATTGGGTAAATAATGCTTTTGGAGGAATGCCTACGTATCAAATAGGCGCAAGGTATCCGGCAGATTTTTTAAGTCCTATTTATACTTTTTTTCGAGTGCTACCGAGACCTTCACACATCCTTTTTTTATATTTTTTTGGAGCTTATATTTTACTTTTAGTGCTCAAAATGCCTTGGCATACATCGCTTTTTGGTTCATTGGCTTTTGGTTTTTCCACTTATTTACTAATTATTCTTCAAGTGGGACATAATACCAAGGCCCTTGCCGTAAGTTTTATTCCATTCGTTTTGGCAGGCCTTTTATTATTGTTTCAGAAGAAAAATCTCACCGGTTTTATTCTCACTACTCTGGCACTTGGAATGCAAGTTCGTGCCAATCATTACCAGATGACTTACTATCTGTTGTTATTGCTAGGAGTTTTTGTCATTGTTTATGGTATTCAAGCGTGGAAAGACCAAGCTGTAAAGCCATTTTTAAAATCCCTCGGACTTTTGGTCTTGGCTGGGATCCTTTCATTAGGATTAAATGCAACACCGCTTCTAGCCACCGCTGAATACACTAAATTTAGTACACGTGGGTCAAGTGAATTAAAACTTAAGGCAGATGGAACCCCTAAAGAGCAATCATCAGGTTTAGATTACGAGTACATAACAGAGTATAGTTATGGAATTTTTGAGAGTTTAAACCTAATCGCTCCTAGAATTCAAGGAGGGGGATCGAGTGAAAATCTGGGTGAAGACCATGGGGTTTATGATTTTTTAAGAGCCCGTGGCGTAGGGCCAGCAAAAGCAAAACAGTTTTCGAAAAATGTACCGACCTACTGGGGGTCTCAACCCATTTTGGAAGCGCCTGCCTATGTCGGAATCAGTGTCTTCTTTTTTGCGATCCTAGCATTAGCATTTGTGAAAGGACCTATTCGAATTGCTTTAGGGGTTGGGATTGGATTTTCTTTGCTTTTATCTTGGGGAAAAAACTTATCGTTTTTAACTCAATTTTTTATTGATTTCTTTCCTTTTTACAACAAATTCAGGGCAGTGTCTTCCATACAAGTCATTTTAGAATCGTGTCTCCCAGTATTGGCAGCCTTAGGTTTACATTGGGCTCTAAAAAATTTAAAAGCGTTTGATACAAAACGTTTTATAAAAGTAGCTTTGATTCCTGTTGCTTTGCTTGGTGTTCTTTTGCTATCTCAAGGAATGCTTCCTTTTTCAGGACCCAATGACGGGTATTTTCAAGAGGTTTACGGAGCTGAATTAGTCAGTCAAATTCTTAAGGCAAGGAAATCTATCTATCAGGCGGACTTGTTGAGAGGCCTACTCATTTGTGTTTCAATTCTTCTCATTCTGCTTGCTTTTAAGTTCAATAAAATCAAAAAAAATGTTGCCCTAACGGCTGTAATAGCAATTTTATTATTTGATTTAGTGGGTGTTTCTAATCGATATATTTCTCATGAAGGTTTTGTTTCCGAGCGTTATATTGAAAGACCTTTTCAGATAACCGAGGCCGATCGAGCGATACTAAATGACACCTCTGATTTTAGAGTTTATGAGCCTCAACTTGGTCTTACTGGTGCCAGAACAGCCTATTTCCATAAGACCCTTGGGGGCTATCATGGAGCAAAACCAAGACGTTTTGAAGAGTTGTTTAATTATTACAATGCCCATCAAATTGCAGGGGTTTTAGATTTTTTAAATGTAAAATACATCCTTTTTCCTGATGAAGAAACGGGCACCTTAAAACCCTTACGAAATCCTAATTCACTTGGTTCAGCTTGGTATGTTGAAAAGCTGATCTCAAATCCAAATGTAGATGCCCTTTTAGAACAACTAAAAACGACTGATTTCAAGTCGGAGGCTCTTTTTATTGCAGATGATCTTCCCACTAGTCTGCCGAAGACTTTTGAAAAAGACACCTTGGCTTCTATTGTTTTAACTGAAATTTCTCCAAACCGAGCGCTTTATAATACTCGATCTAAGAAAGAGCAATTTGCTGTTTTCTCTGAAATGTATTATCCCAATGGGTGGACTGCAAAAATAAATGGAGAGGAAACCCCAATTTATAATGTAAATTATGTTTTACGCGCTGTTCAGCTTCCTGCTGGAGAAAATCAAATTGAATTTAGTTTCAATCCATCGGTGGTCAAACAAGGAACAAATTTACGTTGGCTAAGTGCTTTGCTTTTTCTTGGAATTGTCTCTGGAATGGGATACCTTGAATACCGTACTAAAAAGTATACATAAACCATGGGAATTATTGCCAGACAATCCATTTACAATGTTCTAAGTATTACTTTGGCATTTGGAATTGGTGCCGCCAATATGCTTTTCTTATATCCTAAATACCCAGGAAAAGAATTTCAAGGACTTGTTGTTGCTTTACTTGCCAATTCAAATCTGATTCAGCCTTTTATCTCCTTCGGGGTACAGCATACTCTAATTAAATATTTTAGTGATCGCGAGTCTAAAGTAGAGCGAGATCGCTTGTTGTGGTTTGTTGTTCTCTTTCCACTTGTAATTTTAGGATTATTATTTCCGGTATACAGTGTGTTCAATGATCAAATTCTAGATTTTATTTCTAACAGTAACAAAACTGTTCTTCGTTTTCCTGTATTAATTTTATCCATCGCTATTGCCACAGCGTATTTCGAGATTTTTTTTAGTTGGCTTCGGGTTCACTTGCAGTCGGTCTTTGGTAATTTTTTAAAAGAGGTTTATCCCCGCCTATTGACTTTTATTTTGTTGCTCTTCTTTGCCTTTCAAATCATTGATTTAGATCAATTTATTGTTTTTTTGATACTCGGTTATTATTTAAGGTTATTTATTATTGCTTTTTATTGTTTTGAAGTTTACACCCCTTCTTTTCAATGGAAACTCCCACAGGGATGGCAACACATGTTGCGTTATAGTACTTTGATTTTTCTTTCAGGAGCCGCTGCAAGCTTTATTTTGGATATCGATAAATCTATGATTTTTTCACTTTCAACAAATGAGAATGTTGCTTTTTATGCAGTTGCATTATATATTGCCGCAGTAATAGAAGCGCCAGGGAGGGCCATGTTTCAAATTACAAGTCCTTTAGTTGCAAAAGCATTAAATGATAATGATCAAGACCGTCTTATTGCTTTGTTGAAAAAGAGCAGCCTCAATCTAATGATTGTATGTGGCTTTGTTTTTTTAATTATTAATCTTAATCTCAATGACTTTTATTCATTAATTAATCAGGAAGGCTATGCCACTGCAGCTAGTGTGGTTGTCATTGTTTCTTTAGGGAAATATTTCAGTATGTCTATGGGCTGTTTGAACAATATCATTTCCAATTCGAAATATTATTCTTATGTGTTTTGGTTCTCCGTTAGTTCAGCAATTTTAGCCGTTATTTTGAATTATATTTTTATCCAATCCAATGGAATTATTGGAGCTGCCCTAGCCACTTTAATCGTTATTGTATTTATTAATTTGTGTAAGATTATTTTAGTTTCTGTTCTTTTTAAAATTCATCCATATTCAAAAAAATCTATTGGGATTTTTGCAACTATTTTTTTGATTTACGGACTTGTATATTGGATTCCAACCTTACTGCATCCGATACTTTCCATTGCAGTTCGAAGTGCTTTAATCATGGGCTTGTTTACCCTTCCAATGTTGTTATTCCGATGGTCTGGTGATATCGAAGATGTACTAAAAAACATTCGATCAAGATTACTTTAATTTTTGAGCGAGGTATCTTCCTGTGTGCGATTTTTTTATTTTAATGATTTCTTCAGGAGTTCCTTGTCCGACCAAATAACCTCCTTCATCTCCTGCTTCGGGTCCCAAATCAATAAGATGGTCTGCACACTTAATGAGATCCAGATTATGTTCTACAACAACAATACTGTGTCCTTTTTGAATTAAAGCTTCAAAAGAAGTAAGTAGTTTTTGGATGTCATGAAAATGAAGTCCAGTAGTTGGCTCATCAAAAATAAAAAGTACTTTCTCTTTACTGGTCCCCTGACTTATAAACGATGCTAATTTAATTCGTTGTGCCTCTCCCCCCGATAGGGTTGCTGAGGATTGCCCCAAGGTTACATAGCCTAATCCAACATCCTGTAGGGGCTGTAGTTTTTGAATGATTCTTTTTGACTCCTGCTTTTTAAAAAATGAAATGGCATCATCAACGGTCATTTCCAGTAACTGATCAATAGAAACGTCATTGAATTTTACCTCTTGAATTTCTTTTTTGAAACGTTTGCCTTTACAATGTTCACATTCCAAAATTACATCGGCCATAAACTGCATCTCAATTGTGATGGTTCCTTCCCCTTTACAACTGTCACAGCGTCCACCGTCCACATTAAACGAGAAGTGTTTGGGTTGGTAATTTCGTAATTTGGAAAGCTTTAAATTGGCAAATAAAGCTCGGATTTCATCATAGGCCTTGATGTAGGTAACAGGATTAGAACGGGACGACCTTCCGATTGGATTTTGATCAATGAACTCAACACTTTTTAAGGTGTGTAAATCACCTTTCAATTCTGAGTATGCCCCTGGTTTTTCTGAATAAATATCAAAGTTACGCAACAAGGCAGGGTAGAGGATTCGTTTTACTAAACTGGTTTTTCCACTTCCAGAAACACCACTCACTACGGTCATGCAGCCCAGAGGTATTTCAATATCAATATTTTTCAAGTTGTGTTCTCTACAGCCTATAAGTTGGAGTTTGTTTTTTGAACGCTTTCTTTCTTTTGGCACCTCAATTTTTCTATTCCCATTCAGATAGGAAGCGGTGAGTCCTTTGCTTTTAAGAATTTGATTAAAAGTACCCTGTGCAACTAATTCACCTCCAAAACTTCCAGCTTCAGGACCAATATCAACCACTTCATCGGCGGCATGCATGATCTCCTCATCATGCTCAACTACAATTACCGTATTGCCCATATCACGTAATGTTTTTAATACTTCAATTAGTTTTTCATTGTCCCTACTGTGCAAACCTATGGAAGGCTCATCTAAAATATACATGGAGCCAACTAAGCTGCTTCCTAATGAGGTTGCCAATTGTATACGCTGGGATTCACCTCCAGAGAGGGTGTTGGACCGACGGTTTAAACTTAAATACCCTAAACCAACTTCTTGCACAAACTGAAGACGACTATTGATTTCCTTTAGCAAGCGACTGGCAATTTCTTGGTCGTGTTTGTTTAATTTTAACGCATCAAAAAAGAGCGCTAGTTTGGAAATTGAAATTTGAAGTAAATCAGGTAAGCTTCTACCTCCAATCTTCACATAAGAAGCTTCTTCCTTTAACCGAGAGCCACCACAGGTAGAACATTTCGTCTTGCCCCGATAGCGGGAAAGCAATACACGGTTCTGTATTTTGTAATTTTTAGCCTCTATCTTTTTAAAAAAAGCATGTATCCCTTTAAAACATGAATTCCCCTCCCAAAGTAACTTTTTTTGTGCCGAACTCAATTCAAAATAAGGTTTGTGTATAGGGAAGTCAAAACGATAGGCATTGTTTACTAAATCACTATAAAATTTTCGCATTCCTGTTCCCTTCCATGGCACGATTGCATTGTCGTAAACAGACAAGCTTGTATCAGGTACCACAAGTTCGGGATCAATTCCGATAACATCCCCAAAACCCTCACAAGTTGTGCAAGCACCCAAAGGATTATTGAAACTAAATAAATGAACATTAGGCTGAGAAAAAGTCATGCCGTCCAAATCAAATTTATTTGAAAATTCCCGTCTTTTTTTATCTTTTAAAACGAGAAGTGCGCAATTACCTTTTCCTTCATAAAATGCCATTTCTATTGCATCTGCAACTCGATTGTAAAAGTCTTCATCATGCCTTACGATGAGCCGATCAATAACCAAATCAAACTCTTTTTTTGGCGCTTGTTTTAAGTCATCAATATTTTGGGTTTCACCTTTGTAGTAAATCCTTGCAAAACCCTGTTGAATAAATATTTTAATTTTATCTTCTAAAGTTCTGTTTTTTTCGGGTGAAATAGGAGCAAGTAGCAGTAGTTTCTCTCCTTCTTCCAAAGATTTGATATGATGCACCACATCTTCAACAGTGTCTTTTTTAACTTCTTTGTTTGAGATAGGGGAGTAGGTTTTTCCAATCCGAGCAAAGAGTAATTTAAGGTAATCATAAATTTCTGTTTTTGTTCCAACGGTAGATCGAGGATTGGAGGTGTTGACTTTTTGTTCAACAGCAATTGCCGGAGCTAATCCTTTAATGAAATCAACCTTGGGTTTGTTTAGACGTCCCATAAATTGACGTGCATAAGAAGATAAGCTTTCCACATAACGCCTCTGTCCCTCGGCATATAAGGTATCGAAGGCCAATGAAGACTTGCCTGATCCTGAAAGACCAGTAATCACCGTTAATTTATCGCGTTTCAAGGCTAGATCTACACGTTTTAGATTGTGCAAATGAGCTCCTTTAATTATTATATGGGTTTTCGGATCGTAATCCAAAATGTTTTTCATAATCCGTTTTAAAGGCGCTAAATTTACGGTTTTTTAATCGCTTTTTACTCTCTTGTTCTTTAGAATAAACCCTGGCAGTTTGTTAATAACTTTAAAAAAATGCATATATTTGATAAAATTTAGTAGCCTATAGCAAAAAATTACTTTTAAACATCACGGATTTTAATGGCATTCTTGCCCAAAGTAATTTTTTATGGATACTATCAAACATGCACAACCTACAGACGCTTTTTTAGTTAATGAGTATATTTCTGGTTCAGAAATTGCCTTAGAGAAATTAATTGAACGCCACAAGCTTCGGATATTTAATTTCATTAAATCCAAAGTCATGGATCGTGATATTGCAGAAGATATATTTCAGGACACGTTTATTAAGGTAATTAAAACCCTTAAAAAGGGTGTGTATAACGAGGAAGGTAAGTTTTTACCCTGGGTTATGCGCATTGCACACAATTTAGTTATTGACTTTTTTAGAAAGAATAACCGAATTCCTACGATAGAAAATAATGATGAATACGATGTGTTTAAATTCATTTCTGACAATACCCCCAATGTTGAATCAACACTCTTTCAGGATCAAATCGTGAAAGACTTGCAAAATTTAGTACAAGAACTCCCCGAAGATCAAAAAGAGGTACTAATGATGCGTTTGTACCGTGACATGAGCTTCAAAGAGATCGCAGAAAACACAAATGTGAGTATTAATACCGCGCTAGGGAGAATGCGATATGCTATCATCAACCTAAGAAAATTAGTAGAAGAAAATCAGATTATTTTAGAGTAATTACAATTTCCAGCTGTTTTTTGCGTTAGAAATGCATAAAACAATTTATGGAAGAAAACTACTCAACAGCGAATGCTTTAAATTCTGACAATATACCACCTCGTGATATCGTAATTAAGCGCATTTTGGCTTTCTCAAAGTCTTACAGCAATACGCATAATCAGAATAAGGCGCTCGATTTACTTAAAAACTAATTTCTCATTTAAGTTTTTTTAAGACCGATTGTCTCCCAATTCTTTTTGTTATTATGTCTTTGTCAATATCCCAACCTCTGGCAGGAGAATACTCCCTTCCATACCAAATAATTTGGAGGTGTAAATCATTCCACTTTTCTTTAGGGAATAATCGTTTTGCATCTTTTTCTGTTTTAACTACTTTTTTCCCATTACTAAACCCCCAACGGTACATTAAACGATGAATGTGAGTGTCTACGGGGAAAGACGGAACCCCAAATGCTTGAGCCATGACTACACTTGCCGTTTTATGACCTACCGCAGGCAGTTCCTCCAGGGCTTCAAGATCTTTGGGAACTTTCCCTTCATGTTTGTCAAGTAAAATATGTGATAATTCATAGATTCCTTTTGATTTCATGGGCGATAAGCCTACCGGGCGAATTATACTACGAATTTCTTCAACACTTAATTGGATCATTTCTTCTGGTGTTGAGGCTTTGTTAAAGAGTAAGGGCGTGATCTTGTTGACACGAACATCTGTACTTTGTGCAGAAAGTAAAACAGCAATAAGAAGAGTGTACGGATCGGTATGATCCAATGGAATAGGGATTTCTGGATATAAAGCCTCTAAAGTTTCTATAGCAAATTTAACTTTTTCTTTTTTTGTCATCAATTCTTTTTATCTTCGAAAATACTAAAAACACGATGATTATGAAACCATTAAAAGTAGGAGATAAAGTTTCTTCCTTTACTGTTAACGACCACTTAGGAAACTCACATAGTTTAGAAGATTATAGCGGTTCTAAGCTTGTTGTCTTTTTTTATCCTAAAGCCAATACTCCGGGTTGTACAGCAGAGGCATGCGATCTAAGAGATCATTATAAAGAATTACAGGAGGCGGGCTATGTCCTATTGGGAGTAAGTGCAGATACTGAAAAAAAGCAAAAATCATTTGTCGATAAGTTTGATTTTCCTTTTCCTTTGTTAGCCGATACCGAGAAAGACGTTATTGAAGCCTTTGGGGTATGGGGGCCCAAAAAATTTATGGGAAAAGAATACGACGGAATTCACAGAATGACTTTTATTCTGGATGAAAATGGAATTGTTGAACGCGTTATTGATAAAGTAAAAACGAAAGAGCACGCGGCTCAGATTTTAGCGGAGTAAATTATTCTTGATAACTAAACATTTTTTCATTTCGGATCATCTCTGCAATACCATTGGGTAATTCATTGTCCCATCCTTCTTCTTTGTCTTTGATTTTTTGTAAAATCTCTCTCGAAAAAATAGATAGGTGACTTTCATCAAAATCAAAAATGTCCACAATTTTGTCATTGTATTTGAAAAACTTGTAAAAGTCTTTCATTCGTGGGTGAAGTTTGAGGTTATTGCTGTTAATAATTTCCCCTGTTTGTTCATTTCGCATGGGATAGAGGTAAACTTTAAGATTGTTGTAAAACATTTTTCCAAAGGCTTCTAAAATCCCTCCACTTAAATCTTGATAGTAGTGTTCGTCAAAAATTTCAACAAAATTATTAACTCCCATAGCCAGACCCACTTGTTTTTTGGTATAATTAGAGAAATAATCTACCAAGCGATAATATTCTTTAAAGTTTGAGATCATCACAGTATGACCCAGGGAGCAAAGCAATTTGGCTCGGTCCATAAAGTCTTTTTCGTCAATTTCACCTGATGCTCTTAAATTTGATAAAGTGATTTCAAAAATCACCTCTGTTTTATCAACATTAACATTGGCTTCTTTAGAAAAAATATCAAAGGATTTATTAAACATGTCAATATTGACCTTAGTTACGGGACGAAAGCTCCCTCTCAAGGCAAGGATGTTTTTTTTGTAAAGTATACGAGCGGGTAGAATATTATTTCCATTAGGATCAAACATGACCGCATCAGTCATTCCATTTCGAATGAGCTGTAAACTCATCAAACGATTGTCGACATTTTTAAATTTAGGCCCTGAGAAATTTATTGTATCAATTTCTATTGCCTCGTGATCGATGTGATCGTAGAGATAACGCAATAGTTTCTTGGGATTATGACTTTTATAAAAAGCGCCGTAAACTAAATTAACGCCCATAAAACCAATAGCTTCTTGTTGAAGACGAGCCTCAGTTTGGTGAAAACGTATGTGAAGTGTTATTTGATTATACGGTTCCTCAGGGGATGTTTGAAAACGTATTCCCATCCATCCGTGACCTTTGAATTTTTTAGCAAAATCAATAGTAGCTACTGTATCAGCAAAGGTGAAGAACATTTTATTGGGGTGATCTTCCTTTGGAATTCTATTTTTTAACAAACGCATTTCGTGAGTAAGCATTTTATCCAGTCGGGCCTCTGTAACGTATCGACTGTCTTCTTCCTCCCCGTAAATGGTATCACTAAAATTTTTGTCGTAAGCACTAATTGTTTTAGCAATGGTACCTGAAGCACCGCCAACTCTAAAAAAATGTCGGGCAACTTCTTGTCCTGCTCCAATTTCCGCAAAAGTTCCGTAAATGTATTTGTTTAAATTAATTCGAAGTGCTTTTGCTTCGATAGATGGTTTATTATCAAAACCGGTGTCTCCAAGAATTTCTGACATAGTTTAAAGAATTCATTCCTTTCAAAAATACAAAGTTCCACGTTATCTAAATGCAAATATTTACCTTTGTTTCAACTATGCTCAAAATTCATTTTTTAGGAACAGGAACCTCTCAGGGAATTCCAGTCATTGGAAGTAAACATCCCGTTTGTCTTAGTTCAAATCCTAAAGACAAACGTTTGCGTGTTTCTATTTTGATTCAATGGGAACAGACCAACATTGTGGTGGATTGTGGTCCTGATTTTAGACAACAAATGCTGCGGGTCAATTGTGAAACACTAGATGCTGTTTTTTTTACACACGAACATGCAGATCATACTGCTGGAATTGACGATATCCGTCCCTTTTTCTTCAAACAAGGAGATATTCCCATATTTGGATCCAAGCGTGTTTTAGATAATCTATCCAAACGTTTTGGCTATATTTTTTCGAAGGAAAATAAATACCCGGGTGCTCCTTCAGTTGAAGTTAATGAAGTTGAGAATTCGTTTGAGATTAACACTAAAGTGATTACTCCCATTGAGGTAATGCACAACAAATTGCCTGTTATGGGGTATCGAATTGATAATTTCGCCTATTTGACAGACGTTAAAACAATCTCTATTTCAGAAAGAAAAAAACTAAAAGATTTGGATGTTTTAGTTTTAAGCGCTTTACGGATTGAGCCTCACCCCAATCATCTCAATTTAGAGGAAGCTCTGGAACTGATTGAAATCATCAAACCTAAACGTTGTTATCTAACCCATATAAGCCATTTAATGGGCTTTCATGATAAAGTTAGTAAAGAACTGCCTTCTAATGTTTTTTTAGCCTACGATACCCTAACCCTAACTTCCGAATAAATATTGTATGAAATTTAAAATTGTTTTTTACCTCTTTCTTTTTGTTTGTATCCTCCTCTTTTTTCAATTGTTTAACACCAACAAGGTTTTGAACTATCAAGATGATTTGATTCAAAAGCAAAATCAAACCAATTTAAAATTAAAAGATTCAATTAAAGTTTTGGAAGAATACAGGGCTACTCATGCTTATTTTTCTTTGTCAGCCCAATCAATCGGAAAGGAAGACCAAAGGGAAACAGATTTATTTCGTCTTGAAAACCAAATTGTTGACGCGTTAAGAGCTTTGAATTCAAGTGGAGGGTTAAGAAAAGTACTCCCTAAAATTTCAAATAAAGGTACTTTTTTGATTGATCAAATAAAAGTAGTAAATGACCAGTGGGTTTTAATAGGATTTAATAGTGATGCAAAGTGGGGGCAAGCTATACTTGAGTTATCAATTGCCAAAGACAATTCAATTCAATTTAATGAGCTCGCTCATTTTGTGAATCCCCTATAGATTTGTTTTGTAAATCCACTCCATTAATGCCGTGAAATTCTCTTGTGAAACGGTATGTCCATCTGGAAATTCATGATATTGTATTTCCTTATACAGTTGACTCAACGGAAGAATGTGTTTTCTGGCTCTTTCAATTGGGATAACACTGTCTTGAGTTCCGTGCGCTGCATAGGCAATGAATTCGGGTTTATTAAGCGGAACACTGTCGTGTATTAAACCACTAAGGGCAATAATTCTTCTCACTTTTTTCGGATGTTGAAAACCCAATGCCCAACTAAGTATTGCCCCTTGACTAAATCCAAACAAACTAATGTCCTCAGGGTCTAGAGCATATTCCCCAGTGAGGGTATCGATAGTTTCAATTAAGAGACGAACCACACTCCAGGCCTCGTCAATGTCTGAAGTTACTTCTCCTGCAGCATTCATTCCAAGAGGATACCAAGCGTAACTTCCCTGAGCAAAAGATTGGGGAGCTTGTAACGAAATAATGGTATGAGACGGGGGTAGGTAAGAGGCAAATGAAAAAAGGTCGTCTGCATTACTGCCATACCCATGAATTAAAAAAATTGCAGGTTTAAGAGTTGCTTGCCCTTCAGCCTTACGAATTCTGTATTCTAACATGTGCCTTATGCGTTTAATTGGAGTCGCTCACCTCGAATACAACCATAAACGCTCCCTTTAATGGGAGTTCCAACAAACATGCAATTTTTGGAGGTGGAGTGGATTTGTTGATCAGTAAATACTGAAGATCCATTCGGATTAAAGAGACTTAGATCTGCTTTGGTGCCTAATTCAAATGGAGGGGTTTCAATTGTAAACCTTTTCTTCCCTCTGGTTAAAAAGGAAATTACTTTCTCTAAAGGGAAATGATTTTGTAACACAACGAAGGCTGCCTCTAAACCGATACTTCCACTATGGGCACTAATAAACTCTAGATTTTTAAGTTCCGGGTTGATGGGATGGTGCATACTACTGACCATATCAATGGTTCCGTCAAGTAAACCCTCTTTCAAAGCCCGCTGATCTGCTGCGGTACGAAGGGGGGGGAAAATTTTAAAATCTGAATTGAAATCCATTAAATTTTCATCAGTATAAACCAAATGAGGAATACCCACTCCACAGCTGACATTAAGTCCCTTCTTTTTTGCTACTCGCACCAGATCAACACTGGTAGCGCAAGAGATTAACGGAATATGTAACTTTCCCTGGGTATATTCTAGCAACTGTAAATCTCGAGCTAAAATGGCCGTCTCAGCAATACTTGGAATTCCTTTGAGTCCTAGATTTGTGCTGATTAAGCCCTCGTGCATGTGACCCTTATCACTCATAGATTGATCCATAGGATAGGCTTGAATTAAGCCGTCAAAGCTTTGAGAATAATCTAATGCAATACGCAATAAATTAGGATTAGTATATGCCCTTTTATAGTCTCCAAAAGCAACTGCGCCTGCATTTTGTAGATCAAAGAGTGAAGCCATTTGTTTTCCTTCACCCGCAGCAGAAAGAACTGTACTAATATGAAGTTTTGTGGTCTGATGTGCAGTAGTCTGAACCAAATGACTTACATCAGCATGTGTGTTAATAACCGGTTCTGTATCAGGATTCAAAACAATGTGAGTAAACCCACTTTTAGCAGCTGTTAATAATCCATTCTCTAGGGTTTCACGTTCCTCAAAACCAGGTTCTCCAAAGGATACATTGGGATCAAACCAGCCTGAAGATATGTGTAAGTCTTTTAAATTAATGACTTGGTCTGAATTAATTTCGATCTGATCCTCTATTTGAGTGAGTATTCCATCATCGATTAAAACATCCTTTATTTGGTTGTGAAAAGGACTCTTTTCGTGAAGAAGCGTAGCATTTTTAAGAAGTATCTTCATTTGCTGTAAATCCTAGCAAAAATAAGAAACAATTTTATATTAAGAGTCCCCGTTGGAAAGACTTATTATGGAAGTGATGTAATTTCAAATTTTATTTGATCCCTAGTTGATTTTTGGGCTAGTAAATTAAGAGCATCATCACTCAGTTGAAGAATTCTTGGATAACCCCCCGTAACTTGTGCATCACGCATTAGAATGATCAAAGTCCCATCAGGTGTAAGCTGAACGACCCCAGGGAGAGTAGGAGCAGTCCATATTTGAGGAAGTGTTTGTGATATTTTTTCATTGAGTTGATACCCCATTCTATTGTTATTTTGACTGATGGAAAATTTTTTCTTTTTGAGGATATTTTTAGAAGTAGTGTTGAGTAACTGATATTCTGGTCCTTCGAATGCCTCCAATTTTAAATCGCCATAGTTGATCAATTGCTTTTTTATTTTAGCACTTTTGGGACGAAATGGAATTTCATGAAAGGGAATGAGACTTTTTTTGTTAATTTGATGCTGTCGGGTCAATCCTTTATATTGACTTTTACTGCCAAATACCGTTTCTGTTTGTAGTCCACCCAGTAGGGCTAGATAGGTCCTGCATCCTTCTTTTGTAGATGAAAATTGTAATACATCTCCTTTGTTTATCTGTATGGGTTCATACATTTGTACAGGATTGAAATTGAGCAATGCAGGCATCATGGCTCCAGTAATGGCAATATGGGTCGCTTGATGAAATTTTAAAGTCGCTCCTCTCAGGGTCATTTCAAGACAAGCAGCATTGGGATCATTATTTAATAATGCATTTGCCCAATTGAATGCATTCAAGTCCATGGCTCCCGAGATAGGCACGCCCAGTGATTGATGGCCAAAACGGCCTAAATCCTGAAGGCTGGTATACCAGCCAGCATTTTGAATCTCGATCATCCTTTTTTAGTTAAATATTGAATAGGATTTTTTGCTTTTAAAATCAATTGGTACTCTTCGTATGAGATAGGATCAAATGAAAGGGTATCTCCTGAGGCTGCAAAACAGGGATTTTTTTTATCGGGATTGAATAGCGGAATCGGAGTATTTCCAATGATTTGCCAACCTCCTGGACTTTGGCTGGGATAGATCCCTGTTTGTTTGCCTCCTATGGCAATCGCTCCTTTGGAAATCTTCAAACGAGGCGTTTTTTTTCTGGGAAAGAACAAACGCGGATCAAGGCCTTCCAGATATAAAAAACCAGGTAAAAAACCAATAAAAAAGACATTATAAGTCGGCTGAGAATGCCTGCTGACGATCTCTTCTTTGCTCAAGTTTAATTCAGATGACAGTTCCTCTAAATCCAACGCAAATTCTCCTTCATAGCAAACGGGAAGAGTCCAATGTTTTGATTTTTTATGCCTTTGGGCACTATCAATATTTCTAAATTGTGTCTCAAGTTGGGCTTTGATTTCGGTTAAATTTTCTAGCTCATTTTTCCACTGAATCAAGAGGGTACAGTATCCTTGAGTAATTTGACAAATGTCTTTAAAGTGACTTTCTATATTTGTTTTGAAGCAATTTATTTCATGCAACAGATCTAAATTGGGTTCTTGCTGCCATTCCAATAAAAGGGCTTTTGGATGCATCTGAAAAAAAGTAAAAGGAAGCGATTTACTCATTGGGTAAATGTTTTTTCTGAAATAAATGGAGCATTGTTTTTAAATTTTCAACTGAATTTGGGTGATCTCCATGTATGCAAAGGGTATTAGCTTTCAATTCAATCCAAGTCTTGTCTAATGTCATTACTTTTTGTTTCTGAACCAAATAATAAAATTGATTATACAAGGCTTGAATTTCTTGCAGAACCCCCTTGGGATGGGAACGAGGGACTAATTGTCCACTACTCAAATAAGCTCTATCTATAAAAGCTTCCCTCCAAACGGCAATACCATGGGTATGAGCCAATTTTTCGAGCACACTTTTAGGTAGTGTAACTACAATTGCTTTTGGGCAAAGTACTTTAATTACCTCCAGAAATATTGATGCTGATGTAATATCGTTAGCACAGCTGTGATATAAGGCGCCATGGGGTTTTACATGATGTAAAACAGTAGGTGAGAGTTCATCTAAAAGCAACTCTATTTGATCAGATAAACTGTGGTAAAGTTCGGTATCACTCAATTTCATTTCTTTTCTCCCAAAATTTTCTTTGTCGGGATAGGAGGGGTGTGCGCCAATTTTTACCTGGTATTTTTGGGCCAATGCGACTACTTCTTTTATTGTATTTCGATCTCCGCTATGACCTCCGCAAGCGATATTACAGGAATCTAAATAGGGCATAAGGGCTTCTTCTATGGCGTAGCCCTCACCTAAATCAGCATTGATGTGAAATGGTTTTGTACTCATTTTAAAAGCTTTGATATACAGACCATAGGCTCCGCAGACTCAAAAAGACGGAGATAAGAACAATGAATAAGCCCAAGATATTCTGTTTTAGATTATTTCTTGAGGCTCCCAAAAGAGAAGTTTTATTTAAGATCCAGAGAAGAATTGCAGCGATTATGGGCAACAAGATTCCATTGGTAATTTGTGCAAATTGAATAATAAAAATCAATTTAAGTCCCGTAGCAGAAAATAGAATCCCAAATAAGATTACAATTCCCCAAACTCGCTGGAACTTGGAGTTTTTCAAGTTAACTTTCCATCCCATACATCCACAAACGACATAAGCTGCTGCTAGGGGAGCTGTAATTGTACTGGTTATCCCTGCGGCAAAAAGCCCAAAAGAGAGGAAATATTTGGCAAAAGATCCAAACAAAGGTTCTAAACCAAGCGCAAGATCTGCAGCGCTGTCTAGGGATACAGTTTGGATAGATGCGGCGGTAATAATTACACTCATTGAAATAACCCCACCTAAAACGAGTGCTATAACCATGTCTTTTATCGCAAAGGGGAGATCGGATTTGTTTGACCATTTTTCTTTTACCAATTCAGTATGGAGAAAAAGATTGTAGGGAACGATGGTTGTTCCCACCAGACCAATGATACTCAATACACTTCCTTGGGGAGTGGAAAATTTAAAAACACCAATCAGCACCTCCTTGATGGAGGGACCTGTAACCATAGCTGTAATTAAAAAAGAAATACTCATCAAAATCACCAATACAACAAGACTACGCTCAATGATTTTATATTTTCCGGTCCATAATAAGCTGGCTGCGATTAGTCCAATCCCAATTGAAAAAAGGTTTATTTCAAATCCAAAGGCATTGAGTGATTTTTTGCCAAACAATGTTTCTAATCCCAAAACCGCTCCACTGATATTCCCTGCTTCGTAGGCCGTATTTCCTATCATGATCGCCAAGAAGATTAAAGTCAAGAGTCCCGATTGAATCCAAGGTGTTTTAATTTCGTCTTTTATGGCTTGTGTAATACTTTTTTGACCGATAACACCCAATCGAACCGCCATCCCCTGAAGAACAATGGCTGCAATGATGGCCACTAAAATGGCCCAAATTAATTCTAAACCGTACTGTGCTCCCACAAGGGTGCACAATGTAATGGTTCCCGGACCAATAAATGCTGCTGCAATTAAAGGTCCTGGGCCCATTTGACTTAATAATTTTTTAAACATTTTGAGCGAAAAAGGGTTTTGGTTCTTAAATGAACAAGATAGAAAAAAAGATTTCAAATCATTTGAAACCTTCATAAACTCCTAGGCCAAAGAGAGCAAAGTCATATTTAACGGGGTCAGTTGGGTCGAATTTTCGAAGCGCTGTGTCGAGTTGCACCAAAGCTTTAAAATCGTTTTGTTTACGTTTTAAAATACCTAAACTACGCGCTACATTTCCACTGTGTACATCGAGAGGGCAAGAGAGTTGTGCAGCCTTTAGTCGGTTCCAAACCCCGAAATCAACACCCATTAAAGCAGGACGAACCATCCACCGCAAATACATGTTTAGGCGTTTTGCTGAGGATCCCTTTAAGGGATCCGAGACATGTTTTTCAGTTCTTTTTTCATGGGTTAACTCAAAAAAAATCTTTTTAAATTGATGGATATTTTGATACATATCCGATGCCTTTTTGTGCGTAGAAAAAGCATACTCCAGTCCCTTGTGTTTCGTATAAATATTTCGAAGTGCTTTAATGAAATAGATAAAATCAATCCCATTGAAGGTTCTATGGACAAAAGTGTTGAGCGGTTTAAGGTCTGCCTCTTTGTGTTCCATGACAAAAGTGTGCGGATCATTATCCATAAACTGCATCATTCGATTTCCACTTTTGATTATGCTAACTCGATTACCCCAAGCAATGGTTGCAATCAAAAATCCAGCAATTTCAATGTCTTCTTTTTTGTCAAAACGATGGGGGATCTGAATAGGGTCTTGCTCTAAAAAATGAGAAGACTCGAAGGTTCTCGCTTTCTCATCTAAAAAGGCTTTTAATTCTTTTTTATTCACACTTCAATTTTACCGTCTTTAAGACTGATTGTTCTATCAGCACGTTCGGCGAGATCTTTATTGTGGGTAACAATCACAAAACTACAACCAAGCTCCTTACGTAATTCAAAAAATAAATCATGCAAACGATCCGCATTTTCAGAATCTAAATTTCCGCTAGGCTCATCTGCAAAAATGATTTTGGGATCATTGATTAAAGCCCTTGCTACAGCAACGCGCTGCTGTTCTCCTCCAGAAAGTGCACTGGGTTTGTGTGAAGCTCGATCCGCAATTCCTAAGCGCTTTAATAGTTTAAGTGCTTTCTCTTTGGACTCTTTTGAAAAAGTGCCTCCCAACCAACAGGGGATACAAACGTTTTCTAGGGCCGTAAATTCAGGAAGTAGTTCGTGGAATTGAAAAATAAACCCCATGTTTTGATTTCTGAATTGTGCTAATTTTTTATCCGAAAGTTGGGTGGTGTCAATAGCGTTGACAATGATCTGGGTTTTAGAGTCTCTATTGGGGCGGTCTAAAGTTCCTAAAATATGAAGAAGGGTAGTCTTTCCAGCTCCAGAGGGACCCACAATAGCAATTATTTCTTCTTCCTTTAGTGAGAGAGATACCTCAGACAAAACAGCTAAGTCTCCGTAATTTTTAGATACATTTTGGGCGGTAAGCAAGTGTTTCATAGACCCCTCTAAAGTACTTCTTTTTTATATTCCTTCAAGAAATCAATTTCATTTCTTCAACGTCTGTTTAATAGATTTGGAAATAATAATTTCATACTACTTAATTTTTTAAACAAAATAACCTTAAATAGCGCATCACTTTGTATATTTATTTAACAAAATTAAAAAAAAAGTGATCAAAACTATATATTTAGCTGGAGGCTGTTTTTGGTGTACTGAGGCAGTTTTTCAGCGTATTGATGGAGTGACAGAAGTGTTGCCGGGGTATATAGATGGAACGATTAAGAATCCAGCTTATCGAGAAGTATGTACTGGGAGAACAGGACATACCGAAGCAATATCTATTCAATACGATACTCGTGTGATCAATTTTGCAGCCCTTTTGCTGATATTTTTTAATACGCATGATCCCACAACACGCAACAGACAAGGAAACGATGTGGGAACTCAATACCGCTCAGGAATCTATTTTACTGAAGTTGAGCAACAAACTATTGCAGAAACGATAATGAAACAGTTAGAGCTTGAAGGAGTTTTTGAATCTCCCATAGTTACGGAAGTGAAGGCGGCTACTCCTTTTTATAAAGCGGAAGAAGAGCATGTGAATTATTACAATCTAAATAAAACGCAACCTTATTGTACCTATAGGATTGACCCCAAGATCGAAAAATTAAAACACTATTTTACTAATTATATTACGACAAAAAATGAATGACAACTTTAATATTGAAACCTTTCCGGTAACCGAACAAATTAAAACGAATTACGAAGACATTCTTCACTTATTGGGAGAAGATAAAAGCCGTGAGGGCTTATTGAAAACCCCTGAGCGTGCAGCCAAAGCCATGAAATTCTTGACAGAAGGCTATGAGCAGGATCCCAAACAGATACTTCAAGGTGCCATGTTTGAGGAAAGTTATAATGAAATGGTGATTGTTAAAGAAATTGAATTGTATTCCTTGTGTGAGCATCACATACTCCCTTTTTTTGGGAAAGCACATATTGCCTATATTCCTAACGGTCATATCGTAGGGCTCAGTAAAATACCACGGGTGGTAGATGTTTTTGCCCGAAGATTACAAGTACAAGAACGCTTGACAGAACAAATCTTAGATTGTATCAACGATACCCTTCAGCCGAGAGGTGTGGCTGTGGTTATTGAGGCTTCGCACATGTGTATGATGATGCGCGGCGTGCAAAAACAGAACTCAACCACAACAACCTCTGGGTTTAGAGGTGCTTTTAAAGATACCGATACACGTAATGAATTTTTGAAATTGATCAGTTCGGGACTTTCGTAGGGTTTTAAGTTACTATTTTTCTTTAAAGAACCGTTTGAATCCCATTCGACTCAAGATTTTCTTTTCAAAATTCCAAAAGAATTTGAATTGATAAAATAGGGTCCCAAGCAGGATCAATAACAATTGATATACTGGGAAGACAACCAAAATCCGGAGGATCCAATACCAAAGATCTCCCCAGAAAAGTGTTTGAAAGTTTTCTATATTAATGTGGAAAAACTCCAAAACAGGTTTAGCTAAACGGACACTTAAGGATCCTGTTAATCCAAAGACAATAAATATAACCACCAATTGTTTATTGGATTCAATGCCCCATTTTAATTTTAGACGATCGAAATACAAAGTGCTATTGTTATTTAAGTAGGCTACTAATTTGTGATGCTAATTCTTCACCAATACGATCCTGAGCTTCCAGAGTTGCAGCTCCAATATGTGGAGTTAATGAAATTTTATCATGCATGAGCAATTTGATTTCTGGTTTGGGCTCATTTTCAAAAGTATCCAGACCCGCAAAGGATAGCTGTCCCTTGTCAAGTGCATCTACCAAAGCAACTTCATCAATTACCCCTCCACGAGCTGCATTGACAATCGCAGCTCCTTTCTTCATTTTTGAGAAGGCGCTCGCATCAATTACATAATCTTTCTGAGCAGGGACATGCAAACTGATAAAGTCTGATTCAGCTAAAACAGTTTCCATTGTTTGTGTTTTGATCACCACAGGAATGGATTGACCATTAAAAAGGGAAACAGTTACGGTGGCTTCTTCCATGTAAGTGTCTGCAGCAATGACATTCATTCCTACCCCTAAACCAATTTTAGCCACCTCTTGGCCAATACGGCCAAAACCAATGATTCCCAATGTTTTTCCACGAAGCTCAACTCCTTTAGCATAAGCTTTTTTGAGCCCTTTAAAGTTGGTTTCCCCTTCTAAAGGCATGCTTCTGTTGGAGTCATATAAAAAGCGAACTCCACCGTATAAATGGGCAAAAACCAATTCGGCTACCGAAGCAGAGGAAGAGGCGGGAGTGTTGATCACGTGCAATCCTTTGGATTTTGCATAGTCTACATCAATATTGTCCATCCCAACACCACCACGACCGATCAACTGAAGTCCCGGGCAAGCATCAATTAATTCTTTACGAGCCGTAGTTGCACTTCGTACTAGAAGAGCTTTAATATCATTTGTATTGATGTACTCCACCAATTGTTCTTGGGCTACATTTACGGTAATTACATCAAAACCGTTTGCTGTTAAAGCATCGATTCCACTTTGGGAAATACCATCGTTGGCTAAAATTTTCATATTTTATTTTTTTAATATTTTTTTTCAAGAGTTTGCATGCAGTCTACGAGGATTTCAACACTTTCTATGGAGAGTGCGTTATACATTGAGGCTCTATAGCCTCCAACGGAACGATGTCCTTTTAAACCGCTAATTCCTGCGGCTTTGCAGAGCCCATCAAAAGCTTCTCCATCGGCAGGATCGACCAAATTAAAAGTAGCGTTCATTTCACTGCGATCCTCTGTAGCTGCAAAACCCTTAAATTTTGAGTTACGGTCGATTTCTCCATACAAGAGGGTGGCTTTTAACATATTTTTCTCTCCTAAGCTTTCAAGACCTCCTTGTGCTTTTACCCAGCGCATCGTTAGCATTGAAGTGTAGACCGCAAAAACAGGTGGTGTATTGAACATACTTCCTGCATCAGCATGGGTTTGGTAGTTCAGCATGGAAGGAATGGCACGGCTTACTTTTCCAAAAAGATCTTCTTTGATTATGACTAAAGTGGTTCCTGCAGGACCCATGTTTTTTTGTGCACCCGCATAGAATAAGTCAAATTTTGAATAATCAAATTCTCGAGAAAAGATATCTGAACTCATATCTGCAACCAAAGGGACAGATGTAGATGGAATTTCTTTTAATTGGGTTCCAAAAATGGTGTTGTTGGTTGTTAAGTGAAGATAATTGATGTCCTCTGGAATAGAATACCCTTTAGGAATATAATTAAAATTGGCTTCTTTAGAACTCGCTAGTTCTGATACTTCCCCAAATAATTTTGCTTCTTTAATCGCTTTGTTAGACCAGGTTCCAGTATTGACATAACCCGCTTTTTTTTCTAAAAGATTGTAAGCTACCATTAAAAATTGTTGGCTTGCTCCCCCTTGAAGGAAAATCGCCTTGTAGCCTTTGTTTTCGAGACCCGTAAGTTCCAGAGCCAAAGCACAAGCTTCCTCCATAATATCAATAAAGGCTTGGCTACGATGGGAAATTTCTATTAATGATAAACCCGATCCATCCAATTCTTTAACGGCTGCTGCGGCTTGTTGCATAACTTGTGTTGGAAGAATAGAAGGACCGGCACTAAAATTGTGAACTTTCATAGGGTTCAAAGGGTTTTGTTAAATGTTAATTTTTATTGTGCAAATATTGTGATTCCCTCAAAACTTAGAGGTATATCCTTGTTTTTTTTTATGTTAGAGTTGTTAACATTCCTTTTTTTTAAATGCTATAAATTTTCTAAAAAAGAAAGTGTATCGATTCCATCTGCATAGTCCCATACGTTAGGTTGCTGGGCAGTTCCCAAGGGGATCGCCCCTTCAATTTTGAGTTTTGAAACAACGCATTGTATTGCCTCTTTATGCACTTGAATTTCTTTCCTCACGTCCTCAATATTTTCGTAATAGGAATAATGTGCACAAGAAATTGGAGCGCTGAAACCTGAATCTTCTTTGAGCATAAAAAAGCCATTTTCTAGAAAATCAAATTCGCTCATCAACCACACAGCCTTATTATAGTCATAATTGTTCCCGTATTTGGCATGATTAATTACCTCAGCATGAGGGAATAATCCGCCAAAAATTAAGTTTAAATCATACGCTTTGGGAAGATAGATTTTGGCAACATTTCGACACCCCAAGCCAAAATATTGTAAGATATCTCTACCCAAGCCTTTTAATTCTTCTTCAGTCTCTGTTCCGTCTAAAACGGCAATTCCATTTCTATTCTTTCGGATTATGTTTGGAAAACTTGAGAAATAATGATCAAAATAACGAGCGGCATTGTTTGAACCTGTAGCAATAACAGCATCAAAGTTTTCTAATTTTTGATCTGTGAATGTAATTCTTTCTTCTCCTACTTCTTGCTCCAAGAAATGAGTCATATAAGGTAACAGATACAAATCTTTAGAAGCACATTTCACTCGGGCTTTGTGACCACTCAACCAAACACAAATTATGTCATGAAACCCAACCATTGGAATATTACCCGCCAAAACAAGTGCAATGGTTTTGGGTTGCGTTTGAGTAGGAAATGAGTAGGGACTAAGCCATTGTTCGAGATTGAATGAAGTCAAGGCTTTTCCCCAACTGGAAAAGCATTGCTGTATGGTCTCTTGAGTAAACCATCCGTTATGGATTAGAGCTTGATGAATTTGTTTTTGTAAAGGTCCATAAACGCTGTCCTTTGGATTGAAATCTAATAGGTGACGACCCAGTTTCAGGAGGGCATTTACATGTTTTGAGTTTACTTTCATTTACTTGTTTAGGAACTTTTAAGGTCTTATTTTTGCGCAAATGTAAGGAAAGAAATTGCTATGGCTATAATCATTACTGACGAGTGTATCAACTGCGGGGCTTGCGAACCCGAATGTCCTAACACTGCAATTTATGAAGGTGCTGAAGATTGGCGGTATCAAGATGGGACTTCTCTCAAAGGCGACGTTGTTTTAACGAATGGAAAAGCGATAAATGCTGCTGTTTTCCAAGAGCCTGTTTCCGATGAATATTATTATATCGTGCCCGATAAATGTACGGAGTGCAAAGGATTTCATGAAGAGCCTCAATGTGCTGCGGTTTGTCCAGTGGATTGCTGTGTACCTGACGACAATCATGTCGAATCAGAAGAAACTTTGTTAGGAAAACAACGTTTTATGCACCCAGAAGACGCTGAATAAGAGGGCTTTTAAAGTTTACCAATTCAATATTATTCTCTTTTAATTTTAATTTGCAGGCTTCACTGCTGAAGTAGTTGTAATCCTCTGTTCTCCACAAAGCACCAAAATTGGGGTGGTCTATTGTAATTTGATTCATTTCTTCACTCTCCAAAGCCGGGTGTATCAAAATGATGGAAAGGCCCTCGGGTAAATGATCTAAAGTTTTCTCATAAAACAGACTATTTCCTCCATTTTTAAATTCCTGCATTGAGGCCATAAATAGCGATTCAAAGCATTTGTCTTCAGGAAGATTAAATTGAGAAGGAGATTCACCTGTATAGGAAACCAATGTCTTACTCAGCAGGATAGGAAGTTTATAGATCTCGCCTAATTCTTGATATAAATCCAACAAATCCTGACGAAGCCCCAAAGTATACATATGCGAGTCCAAATGCGTGGGTTTCATTCCCAAGGAAAGTGCAAATTCAATTTGGTTTATTAATTCCAATCGAACCTCATCTAGAACAGCATGATCACGAATTTGTTGTCGCTTTGGGTGGAAATGTCCATTTTTATCCACCAAAGAGGAGATGTATTGGGTTGGAGTAATCGGTCGAAAAGGATAGGTTTTCCATTCTCCTGTTAAGGTTAGATGGATGCCAAAGTCTAATGCGGGGTTTTTTATGGCAAATTGTGCCATCTCATAAAACCAGGGACAGGGCACCATCAAACTAGTCGAGTTGATACTTCCATGAAGCATTCCTTGCTGTGTAGCCTTGTTTTCAGACCAAGCCAGACCAGCATCATCGGCATGAATCATCAAGTATTTCTTTGCACTCATAGTAAACAAAAGTAAAGATTCTACTTCATAATTGAGGAAAGCAAATGTAAAAGCCAAAAGAAAGTTTATTTTTGCCGAAAATAAATTTCATGAAAGCAGGTATTGTGGGTTTACCCAATGTTGGAAAATCAACTCTTTTTAATTGTTTATCAAATGCAAAAGCACAAAGTGCAAATTTTCCTTTTTGTACCATAGAACCTAATATTGGTGTGGTGAATGTGCCTGATGCACGTCTTGAAAAATTAGAAAGCTTAGTGAATCCAGAGCGGGTATTACCTGCCACGGTTGAAATTGTGGATATTGCAGGTTTAGTGAAGGGCGCAAGTAAAGGAGAAGGATTGGGAAATCAATTTTTAGCCAATATTCGAGAAACAGATGCCATTCTTCATGTGTTACGTTGTTTTGATAACGACAATATTGTTCATGTTGATGCTTCTGTGGATCCGGTTCGGGATAAAGAAACCATCGATATTGAGTTGCAATTAAAAGATCTAGAAACCGTTGAAAAAAAATTAGAAAAAGTAAATCGTGCGGCACGAACGGGAAATAAAGAGGCCGTCAAAGAGAAAACAATTTTAGACTTTCTAAAAACCGAATTAGAAGCTTCCAAAAATGTTCGTAGTATCCAGATGAAAGAAGAGGATAGAGAAGCTTTTATCAAACCCCTTCAGTTGATCACCGATAAACCGGTACTATACGTGTGCAATGTTGAGGAGCGAGCAGCCAAATCTGGAAATGCCCATGTAGATCGTGTCAAAGCATTAGTCAAGGACGAACAAGCAGGATTATTAATTTTAGCGGTCAGTGTAGAAGCAGACATCAATGAGTTGGAAACCTTTGAAGAACGACAACTTTTTCTTGAAGATTTAGGCTTGGAAGAAGCAGGAGCGGCAAAGTTGATTAGAAATGCCTATGCTTTATTAAATCAACAAACCTATTTTACAGCAGGAGAAAAAGAAGTTCGAGCTTGGACGGTACCTATTGGTGCAACCGCTCCCCAGGCTGCAGGTGTTATTCATACTGATTTTGAAAAAGGATTTATTCGTGCTGAAGTTATTAGCTATTCGGATTACGAACACTTTGGCTCTGAAGCCAAAGTAAAGGAAGCGGGTAAAATGCGCGTAGAGGGTAAAGAATATATCGTCAAAGACGGCGATGTGATGCATTTCCGATTTAATGTATAAAAAAAAGTACCTTAGTGTATATGAAAAAGAAACTATTCCATGGTCTGATTTTAGTTTCAGCACTTCTGGCAATTGCTGTTGATTTATTCAAATACAAAACGCTATTTTTCTTTTTTAAACCGCTGACCACTGCTCTTATCATTTTACTTGTTTTTTGTTTTCGGTATGGGGGAGGAAACAGTTATTCAAATTCTATTTTAATGGGTTTGTTCTTTTGTCTAGCCGGAGATGTTTTTTTATTATCCTCTGATTTTTTTGTTTACGGATTGGGTTCGTTTTTGATTGGTCATCTATTGTTTTTAAAGGCTTTTGTTAAAGAGAGGGGATGGTATTTTCCCATTGAAGTGGGAATCTCTTTGATTCTTTTTGGAGGTGTTCTTTTGTGGCTTTGTTTCCCTAATTTGCAGCGGCTATCTATTCCCGTGACCCTTTACATGTCCGTGATTATTTTAATGAGTTGGCAGGGAATTGCATTGAATAGGCATTCCTCTCAAAAAGTATTTAAACGAATTGGAATGGCGGTGACTCTGTTTCTATTATCAGATGCTTTAATCGCTTTAGATAAGTTTTATATTTCGTTTTCTTTTTCAGGACTGTTGGTGCTTTCTACTTATTGGACAGCAATTTTTCTTTTAGCAGAATCCACGACGCTCAAGGGGTAAATTTAAATTCGATTCATTCTCAATGGGCTATTATAGAGAATAAGTCTATTTTTGCAGCTTATTTAAAAAAACGATATTCTTTGAAACCTTTTCAACTCATTGACCGTACCAACGGAGGAAGTATAAAAAACGATCTTTTATCAGGACTTACAGTAGCACTTGCCTTAGTGCCTGAAGCTGTGGCTTTTGCTTTTGTGGCAGGAATATCCCCTATTGTAGGGCTTTATGGTGCTTTCATGATGGGGTTGGTGACCGCAATTTTTGGAGGGCGCCCGGGTATGATCTCGGGAGCTACCGGTGCCATGGCTGTTGTAATGGTTAGTCTAGTGAGCGAAGGAAATCAATTAGCAGGAGCAGAAACGGCTGGGTTACAGTATCTCTTTGCAACCCTTTTATTGGCCGGACTGATTCAAGTTTCAGCAGGAGTCTTACGACTTGGAAAATTTGTGCGGATGATTCCTCATTCTGTAATGATGGGATTTGTCAACGGCTTGGCAATTGTCATCTTTATTTCTCAATTAGGGATGTTCAAAAGTAAGGGGGAGTGGTTAGGGGGAAGCTCGCTGTGGATTATGCTTGGTTTAGTTGCAATGACCATGCTTATCATGGCATTGTTGCCTTTAGTAACAAAAAAAATACCTGCAGCTTTGACGGGAATCATTGTTGTTTCCTTAGTGGTTATTTTAGGGGATTTGGAAACCGAAACGGTTAAATCTTTTATTGTAGCCAATGGGGGTGAGGGAATTAAAGCAGGCTTGCCTAGTTTTCAAATTCCACTGATTGCCTTTTCTTTAGAAACCTTATTTTTTATTGCACCCTATGCTTTTATACTTGCAGCAATCGGATTGATTGAATCTTTAATGACATTAAATCTAATTGATGAACTTACCGATACGCACGGAAGTGGAAATCGAGAATGTGTTGCTCAAGGCGCAGGAAACATTCTTAATGGTTTTTTTGGTGGTATGGGAGGCTGTGCCATGATTGGGCAGAGTATTATCAATATAAAATCGGGAGGACGTGGACGTCTTTCAGGAATTACAGCTGCCTTAGCCTTGTTATTTTTTATCTTATTCGGATCTAGCTATATCGAACAAGTGCCTATTGCAGCGCTAGTGGGAGTTATGTTTATGGTCGTTCTTGGCACCTTTGCTTGGAGTACTTTCAAAGTATGGAATAAAGTGCCTAATGCAGATATGATTGTGATCATTTTGGTAACTGTAATTACAGTACTTTTTGATTTAGCCATTTCGGTATTAGCGGGAGTAATTGTTTCCTCCTTAGTTTTCGCATGGGAAAATGCAAAGCGCATTCGTGCACGAAAGTATGTGGATGACCATGGGGTAAAACACTATGAAATATACGGACCCTTATTTTTTGGTTGTATTGAATTATTCAACAGTAAATTTGATGTAAAAAATGATCCTGAAGAGGTAATTATTGATTTTAAAGAGTCTCGTATTGTAGATCAGTCGGCCATTGAATGCATCAATAAATTGACAGAACGCTATCTTAAAGACGGAAAGAATATACATTTAAGACATCTTTCCTCGGACTGTGTTAAACTCATAAAACGCGCAGAAAAGATCTATGAAGTCAATGTGCTTGAAGATCCAGATTATTTTGTAGCCATCGACAATTTTAGACAAGCTCAAAATGCTTTAGCCAATAAGTAAACAATTTAGTCTGTTTTTGAAATTGAATCATAAACCAGGACACGTTCCCATAAATGAGAGGCTTCCTCAATGAAGAGCATATGTGTTGGATCTGTTTGATACGCGTTTTGCGCTTCTAAATCTGAAAAAACCATCATATAAAAATAGCTGAATGAATTGTCCACTACATCGCGTTTTTCGGATACTGCGGGGCAGCCCAAATGGTTAGATATTGCTTGGGGATTGGTGCGAATCATCTTTTTCATTGCCTGTTCAAATGCAGCTCTATCGTCTTTATTTTCAGGGTTTTTAAGCCAAAAATAAACACTGTGAATAAAAGGACCCGTTGTATTTTCTATTGAAATTTTTGTCATTGTAGAAGGAAATGTAAGTTTGTTAAGCACTAAATATAGGAATAAACAGCTATTCAGTTTGAAATTTTTTATACTTAAAACAGACCCAATAACTTTTTAACAAAAAAGAATATTGAATTGTTGATTTCTTAGTGAGCGAAGCACTTTAGGTTCAAAGATCAATAGTTATATTAGCCTTGAATTCAATGGAAAAACAAACCACCTATACCGAAGATAATATTCGTTCCCTCGACTGGAAGGAACATATCCGCATGCGCCCTGGGATGTACATCGGAAAATTAGGGGACGGTTCTTCTCCAGACGATGGAATCTATATACTCTTGAAAGAAGTTTTGGACAACTGTATAGATGAATTTGTCATGGGAGCAGGGAAAACGATTGAAATTACCATCAAAGAGAATCAAGTCACTGTTCGAGATTTTGGACGTGGAATTCCCTTGGGCAAAGTGGTGGATGTCGTATCAAAAATGAATACAGGTGGTAAATACGATTCCAGAGCGTTTAAAAAATCAGTAGGATTAAACGGAGTGGGTACTAAAGCTGTAAATGCACTTTCATCTTCTTTTGTAGTGCAGTCCAATCGTGATAAACAATCCAAAACAGCTTCTTTTGAATTTGGCGATTTAAGCTTGGATAGTCCTGTAGAGGAAAGCTCCAGAAGACGAGGAACAAAGGTAGTCTTTGTACCAGATGTTACCATCTTTAAAAATTATAAATACCGTTTGGAATATGTAGAGCGCATGATTAAATATTATGTATATCTCAATCCAGGCCTCACCATTGATCTCAATGGAGTAAAGTTTTTTTCTGAGAACGGTTTAAAAGACTTGTTGACAGATCAGACCAACGAAAGTGATCTTTCCTATCCCATTATACACTTAAAAGGAGAGGACATAGAAGTTGCACTCACCCATAGTAAAACACAATACAGTGAAGAATATCATTCCTTTGTAAACGGTCAGCATACCACACAAGGGGGAACCCACCAAGCGGCTTTTCGTGAGGGATTAGTCAAAACAGTTCGGGATCATTTCGGCAAAAACTATGAGGCTTCTGATATTAGGAAATCAATTATTTCTGCGGTAAGTATTAAAGTGATGGAACCCGTTTTTGAATCGCAAACAAAAACCAAGTTAGGATCAACCGAGATGGGAGAGAAAATGCCTTCCGTTCGGAGTTATATTGTCGATTTCTTGAGTACCCAATTGGATAACTTTCTGCACAAAAACACCGATGTAGCTGATGCGATACAGCGAAAAATCATTCAGGCAGAACGCGAACGGAAAGATTTGTCAGGTATCCGAAAACTAGCAAGGGAACGAGCAAAAAAAGCAAGCTTGCACAATAAGAAATTAAGAGATTGTCGCGTGCATCTACCCGATCTTAAAAAAGACCGTCGTTTGGATTCTACCTTGTTCATTACCGAGGGTGATTCAGCAAGCGGTTCGATCACTAAATCACGTGATGTCAATACCCAAGCGGTATTTAGCCTTAGAGGAAAGCCTTTGAATAGCTATGGGATGTCCAAGAAAATCGTGTATGAAAATGAAGAATTCAACTTGTTACAGGCAGCCCTCAATATTGAAGATAGCCTAGAGGATTTACGTTATAATAATATTGTAATTGCTACCGATGCAGATGTTGATGGTATGCACATACGCTTGTTATTAATCACTTTTTTCCTTCAATTCTTTCCCGAATTGATCAAAGAGGGACATTTGTATATATTACAAACGCCCCTTTTTAGAGTTCGAGATAAAAAGCAAACCTTCTACTGTTACAGCGAGCAAGAGCGCAGAGAAGCAATAGAAAAACTTAGCGGTAAGCCTGAAATCACACGATTCAAGGGCTTGGGGGAAATATCTCCAGATGAATTTAAGTTTTTTATCGGGGAAGATATTCGATTGGATCCCGTGATGATGGACAAAACCACAACCACAGAACAATTGTTGGAATTTTATATGGGTAAAAACACTCCGGATCGCCAGAAATTCATCATCGAAAACCTCAAAGTTGAATTGGATGTTGTAGAGCAGAAAATGGAGGCTTAATCCAACAACTTTTCTGAAATATACTTCTCAACTGTAATTTGTTAATTTCTTCAAGAGGATTTGGGCTTAATTCTTGAACTGTTGTAGTAATTTAGCAGCTCTATGGACGAAATCAATGATCAAACGTTTCCTGAAGATGCCTCCAACGATTCCTTGGTTAAGGTTACGGGCATGTATAAAGATTGGTTTCTAGATTACGCTTCTTATGTAATCTTAGAGCGTGCCGTTCCTGCAATTGAAGATGGACTAAAGCCTGTGCAAAGGCGGATTCTTCACTCCATGAAGGATTTAGATGACGGACGTTACAACAAAGTTGCCAATATAGTGGGACACACCATGCAGTATCATCCTCATGGCGATGCGAGTATTGCAGATGCCATGGTACAGGTTGGGCAAAAAGAATTGCTGATTGACATGCAAGGAAACTGGGGGAATATTCTCACAGGAGATAGTGCTGCAGCCTCACGATATATTGAAGCACGACTATCAAAATTTGCTCTTGAAGTTGTTTTCAGTCCAAAAGTTACCGACTGGCAACTCTCCTATGATGGAAGAAAAAAGGAGCCGATTCATTTACCCGTTAAGTTTCCTTTACTATTGGCCCAGGGAGCTGAAGGAATTGCAGTGGGTCTTTCTACTAAAATACTGCCTCATAACTTTAATGAGCTTTTACAAGCTAGTGTTCAGCATTTAAAAGGAAAAAAAGTAAGTGTATATCCTGATTTTCAAACCGGAGGGATCATTGATGTTCAAAACTATAATGACGGGCTGAGAGGAGGAAAAGTTCGTGTTAGAGCCAAGATTTCACAGCTGGATAAAAATACTTTGGTGATCAATGAAATCCCATTCAGCACAAATACTTCTAGTTTGATCGATAGTATTTTGAAAGCCAACGAAAAGGGAAAGATAAAAATCAAAAAAATTGAAGACAACACCTCTTCTGAAGTGGAGATCTTAGTTCACTTACCCAACGATATCTCTCCAGACAAAACGATAGATGCACTTTATGCCTTCACTGCATGTGAAACTTCAATTTCACCTTTGGGATGTTTAATTATAGATAATAAGCCCCATTTCATGGGAGTGAGTGAAATGTTGAAAATCTCAACAGATCACACGGTTCAGTTATTAAAACTTGAGCTAGAAGTTCAATTACGAGAGCTTGAAAATCAATGGCATTATGCTTCTTTGGAGCGAATTTTTATTGAAAATAAAATATATCGCGACATTGAAGAAGCTTCCACTTGGGAAGAGGTGATAGCGTTTATTGACAAAGGATTAAAGCCGCATATTGGTCATCTGAAGCGCACCGTTGTTGAGGAAGATATTGTAAGACTCACAGAAATCCGAATTAAACGAATTTCAAAATTTGATTTAGATAAGGCACAGCAAAAAATTGAAGCCCTTGAAGGAGATATTGCTGAAGTGAAAAATAATTTGGCTCACCTCATTGATTATGCAATTCGATATTTTACACATTTAAAGAAAACATACGGGGGAGATAAAGAGCGAAAGTCAGAGATTCGAATTTTTGATGATGTGGATGCCAAAAAGGTAGTGGTTCGAAATCAAAAATTGTACATGAACCGAGAAGAAGGTTTTATCGGTACTTCTTTAAAGAAAGATGAGTTTGTATGTGACTGTTCCGATATTGATGATGTTATTGTCTTTACCCAAGAGGGAAAGATGCAGGTAGTGAAGGTAGATAGCAAGGTTTTTATTGGTAAAAGCATCATTCATGCGGCAGTATTTAAGAAGAAAGATACACGAACCATTTACAATATGTTATATCGTGATGGAAAAGGGGGGACTTCTTTCATTAAGCGCTTTGCAGTTACCGGAGTTACCCGAGACAGAGAATATGATTTAACCCAAGGAAAGCCAAACTCTGAGGTGCTTTATTTTTCAGCAAACTCTAATGGAGAGGCAGAAATAATCTCAATTTTGTTGCGAAATACAGGGAGTATTAAAAAATTAAAATGGGATCTAGACTTTGCTGATTTAAAAATCAAAGGACGTGCCTCCCGTGGAAATACGGTCACAAAGTACCCCGTTCGAAAAGTAGAACTTAAGGAAAAGGGAGTTTCTACCCTCAAGCCTCGTAAAATATGGTTTGATGAAACCATTCGAAGATTAAACCTGGAAGGAAGAGGGACACTTTTAGGTGCTTTTAAAGGAGAAGATAAATTACTTATTGCCACTCAACAAGGGACATTGCGCGTAGTTGCTCCTGAATTGAGCCTTCACTTTGATGAAACGGTGATTCATTTAGAACAATGGATTCCTAAAAAACCCATCACCGCAGTCTATTTTGATGCTGAAAAAGAGCGTTATTTTATTAAACGCTTTTTAATTGAAAGTGTTGATAAAGAGGATAGCTTCATAAAGGAAGACAGCACCCTTCTCTATGTTGGATTTGACTGGCTTCCAATTTTAGAAGTCCATTTTGAAAAACCAAGAGGGAAAGAGCAACCAGAAAGTTTGCTAATCAATGCAAATGAATTCATTGCTGTCAAAGGGTATAAGGCCCTTGGAAATCAATTGACGAACAAGAAAGTTAAAGCGGTTGAACTTAAAGAAGCCCTCCCGTACGAAATGCCAAAAGAAGAAGCAATTCAAGACATTGAAGTAGAGCTTGATGAAGAAGAATCAGACCCTGAAGCAAAAAAAGGGGATGATTCTCAAATCACCCTAGATTTTTAATTTCCCTTTCCTTTTCTGATTCGCATATTTAACACTTCAATTCCCAGTGAGAAAGCGATTGCAAAATATAGATATCCCTTGGGGATTGTTGAGATGGCAGATCCCAAAATCACTGTTTCCGAAAGACTTGCCGCCTCCGTCAACAACATAAAACCAATTAACAAAAGAAAAGAAAGCCCTAATATCTGTAAGGATGGGTGTTTATTGACAAAACGACTTATTGGATCCGCAAAACCGATCATGATTGTGATTGATATCACTACTGCTGCAATCATAATCCATAGGGCATAGGGAATACCATTTGTCATACCCACTGCGGTCAAGATCGAGTCAAATGAAAAGACAATATCAATTAAAACAATTTGGAATAAGGCTCTAGAAAAAGAGAAAGAAGGTGTTTTTTCTGAATTATTTTCTTCTAAATCGCCTTCAACTTTGTCAAAAATCTCATGGGTACTTTTATAAATCAAAAATAATCCTCCAGCTAATAAAATCAGAGTTTGAACTGAAATATTAGAAGAAAAATAATCTGTATCAAATTGAATCCATGTGGTTTGCATCTTGGTTAGGGAGTTCACTCCCAAAAGCAACAATATTCGCATCCCCATTGCAGATAGCAAACCTATTCGCATTAATTTTTTCCTTTGTTCTACAGGAAATCGTCCTGCTAAAATTGAAATAAAAATGATGTTGTCAACACCTAAAACGACTTCTAAAAAGGTAAGTGTCAAAAAAGCGACAATTAAATCTGGGGTAATCATAGATTATTTTATTTTCTGGATGGTACCGCACTGTTTGTTGGCATTGTCTCCAACAAGAGAATATTCGAAGGTGTAAGAATTTTCTTTTGTGCTTAAAATTTTAATTTGGATGGGACGCTTATCCTGGTTCGAACTGGGGTTTAGTTTTGTGAGTATACATTCACAATCATTCACCCATCGAATACTTGCCGTGTCCGTAACTCCTTCATAAACCTCTATTTCAAACTGGGCAGATCGCTGAAATACTGAACGTGTCATCTTACCATTGATGATTTGAGAAAATTCAAAAGTACCTTCGTGAAAGGGAATACAATCTCGCTCAACTGAATAGCACGAAATAAAAAGAAAACTAAGGAATAGGAGGTATCGCTTCATGAGGAGCAAAAATACTAAGTTTTGGGAAAAAAAGTGCGAAAACTTCCATCCTTATATATTTGAATGATTTGCGCCACTTTTTCAGCCTCTAAATTAGTTTGACTCAGAGAGGATTTTGCTGCATTATCTTCCTTTTGTTTGTTACTGAATAAATCAGTCTGTGCGACTTCAGTTTGTTCTTCGGTTAGAGTAGGGGGTGATGTTTTTTCTCCTCCTAAAATAAGCCAGTTTAAATTTGCCTCTTCAAAATGCTCGTGAATTTTAAGCATGAATTCTAAACTAGGCTTGTTTCGTTTGGATATAATATGGGAAACAGAAGAACGTTGTACCCCTATTTTTTCTGCAAAAGCAGTGGCATTAAGTTGATTGTTTTCCATCAAAATTTCGAGTCGTTCGAGAAAGGCTTCTGTGTTTAACATTGTAAATTATTTTGGATTGCAATTCAAATATACAACTGTAAATTGAATAAAACAAGCACATATAAAGTAGAGTAAAACTTTAATTAATTAATGTAAAGCACTGATAATATGAAATTTAATTTTTTAATGTCAAAAGTATTTTACAAATGTTACAAATAGTAGACTTAAGACCCATCAAAGCGAAATAAAATGAATACAATTGTAAAATACATTTGTAAACAAACAGATGTTTACATTTGTATTTTATTTGAATCATGACCACGCAACGCTATTTACCGCCAAGTGCTTTGAATCCATTTTTGGAAGGTTTGCCTCAAACCGTTTCCAAGAGAATTATTGGAAAATCAGTTAAAGGTTTGCCCATTCACCTTTTAACGATTGGAACCGGAAATACTAAAATATTGATGTGGTCTCAGATGCATGGAAACGAAAGCACTACTACAAGAGCCTTGTTGGACTTAATTCCTTGGTTTTTAAAATTATCCCAAGCGCAACTACAAAAGACCTTTACTTTGAGTATCATTTTACAACTCAATCCAGACGGTGCCAAAGCCTACACGCGTTTAAATGCTAATGATGTTGATTTAAACCGTGATGCAATTGATCTTACTCAACCCGAAAGTTTAGCCTTACAGGATTTATATCAAGAGGTAAATCCTGACTATTGTTTAAACCTGCATGGTCAGCGGACTATATTCTCAGCTGGAAAAATGGGAAAAACAGCTAGTTTATCTTTTTTAGCACCCTCTGCAAATTTGGAGCGAACCCTTACTCCGTCTCGAGCGAAAGCTATGCAGCTAATTGTGGCCTTAAAAAGAGCTATAGAAAAGGAGCTTCCCGAACAAATAGGACGTTATGACGATGCGTTTAATCCCAATTGTGTTGGGGATAAATTTACCCAAATGGGCACGCCGACTATACTTTTTGAAGCGGGACATGTACCTAACGATTATCAACGCGAAATAACGAGAAAATATATATTCGAAAGTTACAAAACCCTTTTGAACACCCTCTTTTCCAATGACTTTGAGCACACTACCAATGAATATTTTGACATTCCTGAAAATGCCAAGGACTGTGTTGATTTGATTGTTTCTGGAGTTACTATAAGAAACAATAATGAAAGTCTTGTCAATCAACAATTAGCCATACAATACGAGGAAAAGCTTGAGGGAGATGCGGTAGTGTTCCTTCCTGTGATGCAATTCTTTGCAACTCAACTCCCTCTGAAAGCGCACAAAAGTATTACACTTCCTGGGGAATTAAAAAACAAAGAAATCTCTTTTGAGAAAGGTGAAATTATTCAAAATGAAGATTTTGAACGATTATTATCAATATAATCTTTCAATTTGCGTATTTCTATGAATTATTATCTGTAAAACTTAAATTTACTTATAAATTCCACAATAAAATCAATTAAAACCTGCTATATTTGCCAAAAAAATAATAGCATGAGTAAAGTTGCTTTGGATGAGGTTGATCATCAAATACTTGATATTTTAATTGACAATACACGTATTCCTTTTACTGACATTTCAAAACGGTTGTTAATTTCCGCAGGGACTGTGCATGTTCGGGTAAAAAAAATGGAAGAATCAGGAATCATTAAGGGATCTTCGTTGAACTTGGATTATGTAAAGTTGGGTTATTCTTTTATTGCTTACGTGGGTGTTTTTCTTGAAAAAACCAACACGATTAACGAGGTTCTAAAGGAGCTTAATGCGATTCCATTCATCACCGTTGCGCACATCACTACTGGAAAATTCAATATTTTTTGTAAGGTTAGGGCCCGTGATACGCATCATGCTAAAGACATTATTTTTAGTATCGATGATGTTGCAGGGGTCTCCAGAACGGAAACCATGATTTCAATGGAAGAGAGTATCAATGATAAAAAACGTCTTATGCACCATATTTTCACAGAATTATAAAAATAAAAATTAATGGCTCGAAAACCCAAAATCGAAAGATTCAACGAAAAAGTACGCTCTAAATTCCAAATTTACAACAGCCTATTTCTTACACTCCCATTCGAAAATATCAAAGAAACTTCTCTTTTTTTACCCTTGTTTGCAGATGCTTGTAAAATGGGATATGAAGAAAATATGAAGCCTAAGGACATTGTTACTTCATTCTTCAAACGCTATTTGCCCGATTTTAATGCGGAACAACAAAAAGATTTATTGTTTAACTTCATTCAGTATATCGAGCGCCAGGTGGTTCTTTTTGACGCCATTGAAGATGCGGGATTTTCCTATGTAAATAATATGCACGGTAGGGGAACATTACGAAATTTCAAAGAAGAAGCATCGGGAAAGCAACTCTCTGAAACCCTAACTGAGTACATCAAGCGCTTTAATGTCCGCATTGTTTTAACGGCACATCCCACCCAGTTTTATCCAGATAATGTATTGGTAATTATTAATGAACTTTCAAGTGCGATAGCAAAAGACGATCTTGACAGTATCAAAAAACTTTTGGTTCAATTGGGAAAAACTCCTTTTTATAAAAAAGAAAAACCAACTCCCTTTGATGAAGCCTTGAGTTTAATTTGGTTTCTTGAAAATGTGTTTTATCACTCTGCAAGTACTATTTATGACTATATAGCGGAGCATATCATCGATTCCAATCAGCTAGAAAATTCAATTTTTGATTTTGGATTTTGGCCAGGAGGTGACCGGGATGGTAATCCTTTTGTAACTGCCGATATCACATTAAAAACGGCTAAGCGTTTGCAGTTTTCTGTCTTGAGAAATTATTATCGCGATTTAAGAAAATTAAAGAGAAAAATCACTTTCCCAGGTGTAGAGCATCGGGTTGCAGAACTTGAACAATTGGTTTTTAATGAATTATTCTATCCAGATCGCAATTCAAATTTTTCATTAGAGATTCTTATTTCTGAAATGCATGCTATTTTAGAAAGTGTTATAAAAGATCACAGCGGATTATATCAAGAAGAAGTCAAGAATATCATTCATAAAATGAAATTGTTTGGATTGCATTTTGCAAGTTTGGACATCCGCCAAGACTCAAGGGTTCACCATAGTGTTTTTACAGAGATCGTTTCCCATCCGGAGATCCAATCCTATGTTTCAGGGTTGCCCAAAGACTATCTTGAGCTGAGTACTGAAAAAAGATGTGAAGCCCTTTCTTTAATGAAAGGAGATGTTTCTCCTACAATTTATCACGACGAGATCACTCAGCAAACTTTGGAGAGTATACGAGCAATGCAAAGTATACAAAAGACCAATGGAGAAAAAGGTTCCAACCGATATATCATTAGTAACTGCCAAACGCTGGAAAATATTTTAGAGCTTTTTGCGATGTGTCGTCTCAGCGGATGGGAAAATCCTACTGTTGACTTTATTCCATTATTTGAAACCATTCCAGACCTGGAGTCTGCTGAGGCTGTAATGGACGGGTTGTTTACAAATCCAATATACAAAGCACACTTAAAAAGCCGTAAAAATAAGCAAACTGTGATGTTAGGTTTTTCAGATGGAACTAAAGATGGGGGTTATTTTATGGCGAATTGGAGCATCTACAAGGCCAAAGAGGCCCTAAGTAGATTGGCTACTAAATATGGTGTATCGATGGCGTTTTTTGACGGTAGAGGAGGACCACCCGCCCGAGGCGGTGGAAATACACATGAATTTTACGCTTCGATGGGAGAAACCATTCAAAGTGATGATATTCAGCTCACAATTCAAGGGCAGACTATCAGTTCCAATTTTGGTACCCTTGATTCATCACAATATAATCTAGAACAACTACTGAGTTCGGGTATAGCCAGCCAAATTTTAAACCCAGGGAAGAATAATTTGTCAGCTTCTGATCGTAAAACCATGGAAGGTATTGCGGATTACAGTTATCAAGCCTATCAAGATTTCAAGGCACATCCCATGTTTATTCCTTATTTGGAACGTATGTCAACCTTGCCTTTTTACGCGAAAACGAATATTGGAAGTCGCCCCTCAAAAAGAGGAAAGTCCAAAGGGTTGCAATTTGAAGACTTACGAGCAATTCCCTTCGTTGGAAGTTGGAGTCAGTTAAAGCAGAACGTACCTGGATTTTTTGGTGTTGGAACATCAATCAATCATTTTGTTACTGAAGGAAAAATTGAAGACGTGAAGGAATTATACAAAAACTCTCGCTTTTTTAGAACCTTGCTTTTTAACAGTATGATGAGTTTGACTAAATCCTTTTTCCAGTTAACGGCTTACATGAGTGAAGATAAAGAGTTTGGTGCATTTTGGAATTTAATTTTCGAGGAGTATAAACTAACAAAAGAACTTTTGTTAGAAGTTAGTGGCTTTGAATCTTTAATGGAGAATGAACCGGCAGGAAAAGCTTCAATCCGAGCGAGAGAAGAGATTGTTCAGCCTTTATTGACTATCCAGCAATTTGCTTTAATGCAGTTGCAAACGCTTCGTCAGTCGAAAGATGCAGATCCAGAGCAAATTCAGATTTTAGAAACTATGGTAACGCGATCCCTATTTGGAAACATCAACGCCAGTAGAAATTCAGCTTAAGCAGTAGTATAGTAATCAAAAGCTTTTTCAAAAAGGGCTTGAGGCACTTCTATATCAATAGCGGGAGTCCCTATTTTGTTTAATAAAACAAAGTTAACTCTTCCTGCTTTATTCTTTTTGTCGTGGCGTAGAAGGGCTAAAATAGCTTCTATGTCCTGTTTTGTAATTTCAGTTTTAGGATAAAAACGTTTGAAAGTTGTTTTTATATCAAGTGCCTCTTCTTGACTGAGTCCGCTGCAATGTGTTGACAAATAAGCCTCTAAAACCATACCAATGGCAATAGCTTCCCCATGCAACAACCTTTGCTTGTCCTTTTCAACTAAAAAATAAGATTCAATTGCATGCCCTAAGGTGTGACCAAAATTTAAAATTTTTCGCAATCCTTTTTCACGAGGATCTTCCTCAACAACTTTACTTTTTACAGCGACTGAGGGTTTGATAAAAGATGACAATACCTTTGGATTTAAATGTTCTAACGTTTTCAATTCTTCCCAGTATTTTGAATCTGCAATTAGGCCATGTTTGAGCATTTCTGCAAAACCACTTCTGACTTCTTCTTTAGGCAGTGTGGCGAGCCATTGACTGTCAATGACTACTTGTTGGGGCTCTTGTATGATGCCAATTTGATTTTTTAGAGGCCCTAAGTCGATTCCGGTTTTTCCACCAACAGAGGCGTCTACCATAGAAAGCAGGGTAGTGGGGACGTTATAAAAATCGATACCACGCTTAAAAGTACAAGCAACAAAGCCTCCCAGGTCGGTAACTACACCACCTCCCAGATTGATCAGCACACTATCTCTGTCTGCTCCAAGCGAGGATAATTCATTCCAAAGCGATTCACAGGTGGATAGGTTTTTGTTTTCTTCTCCCGCATCCATGACCAGTACAGCCGAGGGATCAAGTTTTGTTTGATCTAAAAAACAAGACAAACACTCCCTTTGGGTGTTGGTGTCAACTAAAATAAAAAGACTGCTATAGGCATTCTTATATAGTTGTTGGACAAGAGAGGATAAACCCTCACTACCGTATGAAATATTAACTTGGTTCTGCATGCTGTTTCAAAAGGTCAAAAATAAGGATTTAAAAGAAAGTAATTCTTTTCGTGAAAATTAAAGGAAGGAAAGGATCCTTTTCAATCGGGCTAAACCTTCGTTTCTTGCTTTTTTATTGGCTTCAGATGTGTTCTCTTCCTCTCCAGCACGAAAAAATCCATGTCCTGCTCCTTCATAGATAACCGCTTCAAAAGTGTTTGAATTGTCTTGCATAGCAGCTTGACTGGATGGAATAGTAGCATTCACACGATTATCATTTCCACCATAAAAGCCATAAATGGGGATTTGAATGTTTTGGTATGCTGAGGTCGCTTTAGGTCCTGTACCATAACACACAATAGCGGTTTCAATTTCATTAGACTGAGTAGCAAACAGGAACGACTGACTTCCTCCCCAACAAAAACCAATGACAGCTACTTTACCATTGGCTGCGGGAATTGTTTTAGCGAAAGCAACGCTTGCCTCCAAGGTTGCTTTAATTTGATTGGGGTCTAAACCGTAAATCGCCGTTCGGGCTAAATCAGAATTCTCATAGTCAGAAGTTCCACCCCCATTGGAAGCAGTACCTGAAAGAAAATCTGGGGCAAGAACGATATATCCCATTTCAGCAATTTGGTCTGCCATGGAACGTGCCCAATCATTGAGGCCTCGATTTTCGTGAATAACAATGACTACAGCTACTTTTTCTGAAACTTCAGGATAAACTAAAAAGCTTTTAACTGCTTGATTTTGAGCACTAAAAGTTACCCATTCGTGATGTCTTGGCGAATTCTCAAGACGATCCAAAGGAGATTGACTCCATCCCAAGGTGCTCATTAAAACAATTAATACAACTAGTTTTTTCATGAGATTAATTTTAGTTAAAGAATATTTAATAGTGGTAGGAAAACATGGATTATTGTCTTCGAAAGTTCTTTTTTATCCGATCTAAGTTTACTTTGTTGTCCCGATCCTTTATAGTTTCTCTTTTATCGTAGAGTTTTTTACCTTTAGCTAGAGCGATTCTGAGTTTAGCAAAACCATCATCGTTAATAAACAAACGAAGGGGGACGATTGTAAGACCACTATTTTTAACTTCTTTATATAATTTTTTAAGCTCTTTTTTATTGAGTAAAAGTTTTCGTTGGGCTTTTGGGCGATGATTGAATCGGGTGCCAAAGGCATATTCTTCGATATGCATATTAACAGTAAATAATTCGCCACGCTCACTAAACTCACAAAAACTTTCGGTAATGGAAGCCTTACTATTTCTGATGGATTTGATTTCTGTACCCGTGAGTACAATACCTGCGGTGTACTCTTCAATGAGTTCATATTCAAAACGCGCCCGTTTATTTTTTATGTTAATATTATTTTGCACAATGCAAAGGTACTACATATCTAATTTGATACCTCGTTACTGTTTCTGAAAATAAAGTCTGATTCTAAATAATCCAGGCTTATCTCTTCCTCTTTAGAAATGGATCCCTCTAAAAGGGCTTTACTCAAGGGATTTAGCACATGTTGTTGAAGCGTTCGTTTCACGGGTCGCCCTCCATATTGTGGATCAAATCCTAAAAGAGCCAATTGACTAATGGCTTTTTCGGTTGTATTAAGCACAATTTCTTGAGCGTTGAGTCGCTTTGCGATTTGATTCAATTGAAGTTTAACGATTTTTTGAATTTCTTTTTGTGTGAGGGGAGAAAAAAGGCCGATATCATCGATTCGATTTAAAAATTCAGGACGTACTTGTTTTCGAAGCAATTCCATCACTTTTACTTTAGCGACTGCTTCTGCCGTTTCAAATTTTTCATTTTCTTCAAATGCGGCTTGTATTTCATAGCTTCCCATATTACTGGTCATGATGATAATACTATTCTTAAAATCAGCAAGACGACCTTTGTTGTCAGTTAGTCTTCCTTCATCTAAAACTTGTAGCAACACATTAAAGGTGTCGGGATGGGCTTTTTCAATTTCATCAAATAAAATAACGGAGTAGGGTTTACGGCGTACGGCCTCAGTCAGCTGCCCCCCTTCGTCATATCCCACGTAGCCGGGAGGTGCTCCAACCAAACGACTTACAGCATGTCGCTCCTGGTATTCGCTCATATCAATGCGAGTCATGCTATTTTCATCATCAAAGAGAACTTCAGCCAAGGCTTTGGCTAATTCTGTTTTTCCAACACCGGTGGTCCCAAGGAAGAGAAAGCTTCCCACGGGACGGTTCTGATCTTGTAAGCCTGCACGAGAGCGACGAATGGCATCACTGACCGCAATCACAGCTTCTTCTTGCCCCACCAAGCGTTGGTGTAATTGGTTTTCTAATTGCAGGAGTTTATTCTTATCGGTCTGTAGCATTTTACTCACGGGGATTCCCGTCCATTTGGCAACTACTTCTGCAATATCATCAAAGGTGACTTCCTCTTTGATTAAGACTTCTCCACTTTGAGCATCGGAAATTTCTTTTTGCAATTGTTCAATTTGACGCTCAACTTCCTGCAATTTGCCATAGCGGATTTCTGCCACCCTACCATAATCCCCGTCTCGTTCGGCACGGTCGGCTTGTGATTTGAGATTTTCTATTTCAAGTTTGGTTTGCTGAACGGCATCGATCTTTTCTTTTTCTTGACTCCAGCGTGCAAAAAGGGTGTTTCGATTTTCTTTTAATTCGCTTAGTTCTTTAGTGAGTTGCTTGATTTTACCCTCTTCTTTCTCTCTCCTTATGGCGACCAGCTCAATTTCTATTTGACGAATTTTACGATCTAAAGCATCGAGTTCTTCGGGCTTGGAGTTGATTTCCATTCGCAGTTTGGCTGCGGCCTCATCCATTAAATCAATGGCCTTATCAGGTAAAAAACGATTGGTAATGTATCGATTGGAAAGGGTTACAGCCCCAATAATTGCATCGTCTTTGATCCGTACTTTATGATGGGTTTCATATTTGTCTTTGATACCTCGTAAAATGGAGATCGCACTTTCTGTATCGGGTTCCTCCACAATTACTTTCTGAAAACGGCGTTCGAGGGCTTTATCTTTTTCAAAATACTTTTGGTATTCATCTAGGGTAGTGGCTCCAATGGCACGAAGTTCCCCACGTGCTAAGGCCGGTTTCAGGATATTGGCAGCATCCATTGCTCCTTCTCCTGCTCCCGCTCCTACAAGGGTATGAATTTCATCGACAAATAAAACCAAATCACCATCGCTTTGCGTCACTTCTTTAATTACACTTTTGAGACGCTCTTCAAATTCTCCCTTGTATTTCGCCCCAGCAATTAAAGCACCCATATCGAGCGCATAAATGCGTTTATCTTTCAAGTTTTCAGGAACATCACCTTCAATGATTCGGTGGGCTAAACCTTCTGCAATTGCCGTTTTTCCTGTCCCAGGTTCTCCAACTAAAATGGGGTTGTTTTTTGTTCGACGGCTGAGAATTTGTAATAACCGTCTGATCTCTTCATCTCTACCGATCACAGGGTCTAACTTGCCTTCCTCTGCCAATTGATTTAAGTTATTCGCATATTTTTCAAGAGCATTAAAGTTTTTTTCAGCTGAGGCGGATGTTATTTTTTCTCCTTTTCGCAATTCTTGAATGGCTGCCACTAGGTCTTTTTTGCTTAATCCTTGATCTTTTAACATCCTTCCAACTTTACTGTTGGATTCAAAAAGAGCTACAAAAAGATGCTCAGTTGCCACGTACTCATCTTTTTGTTTTTTTGCGACGTTTACAGCACTCAATAAGGTTTGTGAGGCTTTAGGTGAAAATTGTAGTTGTCCTCCTTCTGCTTTTGGAAAGCTCTTCAGGATACTTATATTGAGTTGCTTGACGAGATCAAAGTTGATTTGAAGCTTCTTGAATAAGTAGGGGAGTACATTGTCATCTACTTCCAAGAGGGCTTGAAAGAGGTGTTCATTTTCAATTTGTTGATGGCCATGTTCCAATGCGAGTTGCTGGGCGGCTTGCACAACTTCTTGTGATTTTAAGGTAAGATTATTCAGATTCATAATATTTTTTTCTTTAGTCTATCAAAAGCTATTCCACTGACAATCAAATGACTGTATGTCATTTCAAGAGGGGTTTTTAATGTCATTCTGTCCGTATGCTTTCCAAAAAAATGACATTTTATCTTGGTGTATTTATGGAGAAGCAGTCTTAGAAGTTATATCTTTGTAAAAAATAAAGATTATGTTACTCTCCGAATTTTTATCTGCCTTACGCCAAGTTTCTGAATTTCGTTTTCAACAACCCAATGGGGACTTTGTTCCCAATCATTTTCATATTACTGAAGTGGGAAGGGTGCACAAACATTTTATTGATTGTGGAGGGACAGAACGAAAAGAGAGCGTCGTTAATTTTCAGCTCTGGAGTTCCGATGACGTTCAGCATCGTTTAAGCCCACAAAAAGTAATTCAAATTATCAACTTGTCTCAAGAGCGTATCGGTATTTTGGATGAGGAAATTGAAGTAGAATACCAAGGGGAAACCATTGGAAAGTATGGTTTAAGTTTTGATGGCATTAATTTTCAGTTAATAACCAAAGCAACAGACTGTTTGGCAAGAGCGCAGTGTGGTGTTCCAGAAACGAAGTCGAAGTCAGTGATTGCAAGCAAGGAAAGCAATTCTTGTGATCCAGGGAGTGGATGTTGTTGATTTCCTTTTAATAAAATCATTTTATCGGTCTTTTTATCTGCCTTAAATCAGGGGGATTTGTCTATTTTTGTGCTTTAAATTTTTGACTATGCAAAGAGACACCGCTATATTTGATTTAATCCAGCAAGAAGAACAACGCCAACGCAATGGTATTGAATTAATTGCTTCTGAAAATTTTACCAGTCCTGCTGTCATGGAGTCTACGGGTTCTGTTTTAACCAACAAATACGCCGAAGGCTATCCAGGGAAGCGCTATTATGGCGGCTGTGAAGTGGTTGACCAAATAGAGCAATTGGCCATAGATCGCGCAAAAGAATTGTTTGGAGCGGCATATGCTAATGTACAACCCCATTCGGGTTCTCAAGCAAATACCGCTGTTTTTCATGCTTTTATTAAGCCCGGAGATAAGATTCTAGGTTTTGACCTTTCCCATGGTGGACATTTAACCCATGGTTCTCCCGTTAATTTTTCAGGACGTTTGTACCAAGCCCATTTTTACGGAGTAGAGGAGTCCACAGGATTGTTGAATTATGACAATATTAGAGCGATTGCCAAAGAAGTACAACCCAAGATGATCATTGCAGGGGCTTCTGCATATTCTCGTGATATTAATTTTGAGAAGTTTAGAGAGATTGCAGATGAAGTAGGTGCCTTTTTATTGGCTGATATTTCCCATCCCTCTGGGATGATCGCGACTGGATTGCTCAGCAACCCAATGCCGCATTGCCATGTAGTGACAACAACTACCCACAAAACCTTACGCGGACCCAGAGGTGGGCTTATCCTGATGGGACAAGATTTTGATAATCCATTTGGAATGACACTCAAAAATGGAACGCCCCAAAAAATGTCACACTTATTGAATATGGCTGTTTTCCCCGGAAACCAAGGTGGACCCTTAGAGCATGTGATTGCCGCCAAAGCCATTGCCTTTCAAGAAGCGATTCAACCTTCGTTTAAAGTCTATATGCAGCAAGTGCAGAAAAATGCACAAGCGATGGCAGCGGCTTTTGTTGCCAAAGGATATCATTTGATTTCAGAGGGAACAGACAACCATATGATGTTAATTGATTTACGCAACAAAGATATAAGCGGAAAAGCAGCAGAGCAGGCACTGGTAAAAGCAGAAATTACTGCCAACAAAAATATGGTTCCTTTTGATGACAAATCTCCCTTTGTAACTTCAGGAATACGAGTGGGAACGGCAGCGATTACCACAAGAGGCTTAAAAGAAACTGATATGGCGGGTATAGTAGATTTGATTGACGAAGTGATTCAAAATCATGAAGATGCCACTGTACTTGAGGCCGTAGGAGCTAAAGTACATGCCTTGATGGACGGGCGAGAGTTGTTCTATTATTAGGGACGAAGGGTTGGTATATGAGCCGTTTTCTTGAGGGCATGGCTTGTTTAGGTTGTTAGCTATTTTTTGTTTAGAGCTTCAATTCTTTTTTTGTAATAACCCTCACTACTTAATTCATAGGCCTTGTTCAAGTATTTTAAGGCATGCTCTTTGTCGTTTTGAGATTCATAATATTCAGCCATTGAATCATAAGCGTTTGCGCTTGTTGGATTGTACTTAATATTCATTTCAAAAAACATGAACGCCTTTTTAGGTTGCCCCATTTGCATATGCATGTAGCCATAGCCATTTAACATTTCGTCTATCATTGGTGCAGTGGGAACACCAAAACGTTCAGTATAGATTTGTTCCTGCTCCTTCAATAGTAAAACCAATTCTTCTAAGGGGGTTTCTGGATTGTTATATTTTTGTGGAGATTTAAACTGATACCATTCAAAAAGAAATATTAGCCCATCTCTTATTGAGGG
>JAQWJV010000037.1 GCA_029248185.1 Flavobacteriaceae bacterium
TGCAGAAGCAAGCTTTACAAATGACTTAGGAGCCGACTCCTTAGACACAGTGGAATTGATCATGGAATTCGAAAAAGAATTTGATATCCAAATCCCAGACGACCAAGCAGAAAATATTGCAACTGTAGGTCAAGCGATCCAATTTATCGAACAAGCAGACTAAAGTAATGCCATGGAACCAAGACGTGTCGTAGTTACCGGATTGGGGGCACTTACGCCAATTGGAAATACCCTCTCAACATACTGGGAGGGTTTATTATCTGGTACCAGTGGGGCGGCTCCTATTACTTATTTTGATCCTACTTTATTCAAAACTCAATTTGCTTGTGAGCTAAAAGGATTTGATCCTTTAGATCATTTTGATAGAAAAGAAGCAAGAAAGTACGATCGCTTTGCTCAATACGCATTAGTTAGTGTCGCTGAGGCCTTGGAGGATGCAAAACTTCCTGTTGAAACCATAGACAAAGACCGCGTAGGAGTTATATGGGGGGCCGGTATTGGAGGGCTAGAAACCTTTCAAAATGAAGTTCTCAATTTCGCAGCCTCAAATGAAAATCCTAGATTTAATCCGTTCTTCATCCCAAAGATGATTGCAGATATTGCACCGGGGTTAATCTCAATAAAATATGGCTTTCGAGGGCCAAACTTTGCAACGGTATCTGCCTGTGCATCGGCCTCTAATGCAATGATAGATGCATTAAATTATATTCGCCTAGGCTATGCTGATGTCATGGTTACGGGGGGATCTGAAGCAGGTGTAACGAAAGCTGGAATCGGGGGCTTTAATGCTATGCATGCATTATCTAAACGAAATGATGACCCCAAAACAGCCTCACGCCCTTTTGATAAAGAACGAGATGGTTTTGTATTAGGAGAAGGTGCTGGAGCTTTAATTTTAGAATCTTATGACCATGCGGTTGCACGTGGTGCAACCATTTATGCTGAACTCGCCGGTGGAGGCTTGTCTGCAGATGCTTACCATATGACTGCTCCACATCCAGAGGGCTTGGGAGCAACCAAAGTAATGGAAAACTGTTTGAGAGATGCTAATGTACTTCCATCAGAGGTAGATGTAATCAATATGCACGGAACTTCAACACCCCTTGGAGATATTGCAGAATCCAACGCCATCATTAAAGTATTCAAAGAGCATGCTTATACGATGAATATTAATTCAACAAAATCCATGACGGGACACTTACTTGGGGCTGCTGGAGCTATTGAAGCTATTGCCTCAATTATGGCGATAAAACACAGTATTGTTCCACCCACCATTAATCATGAAACTCCTGATGAGAATATTGATTCTAAGATCAATTTCACCTTTGGAAAAGCACAAAAAAGAAATGTAGACATTGCCCTTTCCAACACTTTCGGTTTCGGGGGACATAATGCTTGTGTTTTATTTAAGAAAATGAACTAACTTGATGGTGTGAAAATTATTAATTACATACGAAATTCCCGAATGGCAACATCCGGGAATTTTTTTGTTTTACTGCGAAAGAAGTTAAACATTAAAACCCGTAAAAAAGAGCTCTATCAAAAAGCCTTCACCCATAGCTCAGTTAATCTTAAAGATAAAGAAGGCAATACCATAAACTTTGAACGATTAGAGTTTTTAGGAGATGCCCTACTCAATACAATAATTGCTGAATATCTATTCAAACTCCATCCCCAAGCCAACGAAGGTGAATTAACAAAGCTTCGGGCTAAAATTGTAAGTCGGGCTCAACTCAATTCTATTGGAAAAGAAATGGGACTTATTCAGCTTGCTGATATTTCAAGTCATCATAAAACTTTTGGTGAAAACATTCACGGAAATTTGATTGAGTCTTTAATTGGTGCCATTTTCATTGATAAGGGGTACAATAGGACAAAAGACTATGTTTTTAAATTCATGTTAGACCCATATATCAATATGGATGAATTAGAAACTATGGTTTTAAGCTATAAAAGTCTCTTATTTGAATGGTCACAAAAACAAAGACATAAATTAGAGTTTAAAACAGAAAATGATGGCTGCTTAGATCCCAATATCAATTATACCTGTCAGATATATTTAGACAAAAAAATAATTGCTAAAGCACGCGCAGTTTCCAAGAAAAAAGCGGAAGAAAAAGCTGCAAAAATAGCAGCCAATATTCTCAAACCTTTCAAAACCAATAAAAATGAGTAGAAAGGTATATCATTTGGAAATGGAAGAGGAACCGCTTGAAGATGAAATAATCGCTATTCATACGACACTAGAAGCACATCAGCTTGCCTTTTTCCTAAACCAAAGAATAAGTGCCCGCTTTAGTAGGAGTAAAAAAGACCTTTACAATAAAAAAAAGAAGACCCCTTTTATTCATTTTGAATGGCAAAACAAAGATTATGATCTAAATTGTTCTCTGTTTTCCAATAAAAATATCACTGAAAAAAATGAACAAGCTTTAAATTCTACCTCATTATTTGACATCCCGCTCAGAAATGAAGTATCTTTGATCACTGAATTTAAAACCGTTGATTTTTTTATAAAATCTACAGATAAAAACACCATAGAAACCATTATCACCCAACTAAAAAATTGGTCTAATATTTCGCTCATCTATGTCATTCCTGTGGATAAACTTAAAACCCAACTAAACTTAATCTTTGATTAATGAATTTTATCAAAAAAACTAAAATTGTTGCAACCCTTGGACCAGCATCATCCACAGAAGAGGTAATTGAAAAAATGATCACAGAAGGCGTGAATGTTTTTCGAATCAATTTCTCTCATGCCGACTATGAAGACGTTTCTGATCGAATTAAAATGATACGAAAGGTAGACAAAAAATTAAATACTAATACTTCTATTTTAGCTGATCTTCAGGGACCCAAGCTTCGTGTTGGTAAAATGGAAGAAGGTGCTTTTGTCAGTCCTGGAGATCAAGTCGTCTTTTTGAGTGACGCTCCCTTTGTTGGAAATGCAAAAAAAGCCTACATGAATTATAAAAATTTTCCAAAAGACGTTTCGGCTGGAGAACATATTTTATTGGATGATGGTAAGCTAATTTTTGAAGTTACTGCAACCAATAAAGACAATCAAGTAGACGCAAAAGTTATCCAGGGAGGGCCTTTTAAGTCAAATAAAGGGGTCAATTTACCCAATACCAAAATTTCACTTCCCGCATTAACGGAAAAGGACATCCAGGATGCTGAGTTTATTTTCACCCAAGATGTCGATTGGATTGCATTATCTTTTGTTAGGTTTAGCCATGATTTAATTGATTTAAAAGAATTAATGGCCAAACATACGGATGAAAAAATCCCAATCATTGCTAAAATTGAAAAACCCGAAGCCTTAGAAAATATCGATAAAATCATTGCCTACTGTGATGGTCTTATGGTGGCAAGAGGGGATTTAGGAGTAGAAGTTCCAGCCCAAGAAGTTCCCCTCATACAAAAACGATTGGTTCATTTGGCTAAAAAAGCTCGTATTCCAATTATCATTGCTACTCAAATGATGGAAACCATGATTGATAGCCTAACCCCCACAAGAGCCGAGGTAAATGATGTTGCCAATTCCGTAATGGATGGTGCTGACGCGGTAATGCTTTCTGGAGAAACCTCTGTAGGAGAATATCCAGTGGAAGTAATCCGAACCATGGCCAATATTCTAATTTCTGTGGAAGGCTCTAATTTAATTCAGGTTCCTCAAGAGGCACCCACCATTCGAACTAAACGGTTTATTACGAAGTCCATCTGCTATCATGCAGCTCATATTGCAAATGACATAGAAGCCAAAGCAATCTGTACACTAACCAACAGTGGATATACTGCATTTCAAATTTCTGCTTGGCGTCCTAGTGCACATGTATTGGTTTATACTTCCAATACAAGAATATTGAATCGGCTTAATCTCTTATGGGGTGTAAAAACCTTTTATTACAATAACCTAAACAGTACAGACATGACCGTTGAGGAAATTAATAAAATGGCGCTTGACGTAGGCTATGTTGAAAAAGAAGATATGGTAGTCAATTTAACAGCAATGCCCATTGAAACAAAAGGAATGGTCAATACCCTTAGAGTTTCAACCATCTAAAAGGGTAAGCTCAATTGTGGATTTTTAATCTTAAGCTTGGGATTAGGGACTGCCTTCTTAGCTGTATTTAAATTGGATAATGAAATACCAATCAATCGAACAGAATTCAAAAGTTTTTCTTGGTATAGTAATTTTTTTGCTTCATCAAAAATCAATTCTTTAGAGGATAAATAAAGGGTACCTGTTTTACTTCTAGTTTGCTGCACAAAATCACTGTACTTTATTTTTAGCGTGATGGTTTTTCCTGCCACTTTATTTTTTTGAGTTCTTTTTTCTAATAATTCCGCAATGGATTTTAGCTTATCTTCCAAAAAAAGTTCACTACTTAAATTGGTAGAAAAAGTTCGTTCGGCACCCACGGATTTTGGGGTTCTTTGGGGTTTTACAGGACTATTATGAATTCCTCTAACAACCTTAAAATAATGTGCCCCAGCTTTTCCAAAATGTTGCTCCAGAAAAGCTTGGGTTTGGGACTTCAAATCCTTTCCAGTGTAAATTCCCAATCCATACATTTTGAGTTTAGTCTTGGATCCGATGCCGTGAAATTTTTTTACATCCAATTGTTCCAGAAAAGGGAGCACTTCCTCAGGAGGAATGGTTTTCTGACCATTGGGTTTGTTCCAATCACTCGCAATTTTAGCCAAGAATTTATTGATTGAAATTCCAGCCGAAGCCGTAAGTCCTGTTTTGGAATAAATTTGTTCTCTTATTTCTTGAGCCACTAGGCTAGCAGAAGGATATTCAGATACATCTAAAAAAGCTTCATCCAAGGATAAAGGTTCAACCAAAGTGGTATAATCTAAAAATACGGAACGTATACTTTCAGAGATTTCTTTGTATCGATCAAAACGAGTAGGGGCAAAAATCAGATGAGGACACAATCTTTTGGCAATAACACCACTCATCGCACTACGTACACCATATTTACGGGCTTCATAACTAGCTGCCGAAACCACACCTCGTTCACCACCTCCCCCAACAGCCAATGCTTTTCCTTGCCATTCAGGATGATCCAATTGTTCCACTGCCGCAAAAAAAGCATCCATGTCTACATGAATAATTTTTCGCGTTGAATCCAACGTTAGTTCCTCCTCCATCTCCTAGAATGTTCCTACTGTTTATTTTCTTTTTTGTTAAAAATATACGCTCGTAGAACTTCACAAATTCTTGTGGTAAATTGGGAATACGCTACCGCTTTACCATATTCTTGAGCCAAACGATGTTGGGTGTTTTCTTTCCATTTTTGGATCGCTTCTAAGGTTTCCCAATAACTAATGGTTACCCCTCTACCCGAATTTTCACGATAGGATTCCATCCCCAAAAAACCTTCAGCGTGCTGAACAAGGGTTAACATTTGATTTGAAAATTCGTGGTATTTTGAGTCCTCAAGTTGGGAGCGTTCATTTGAAAAAATTACAGAATAATAATTAGCTTTCACTCGTCCTTATAAATTTTTACATTTAAATTCCCTTCCGCATCCATGTGGGCACGATACATTCCAGGAGTATTCATTTCCATAGCAACATTCCCGCGATGATCAATACCAACGACTCCCCCATCACCACCAAGACCACCCACTTTATCGTGAATTACCGTATGTGCGGCTTCCTTAATACTGAGGCCTTTGTATTCCATCAAAGCAGAAATATCGTGAGCCACAACTGAGCGAATAAAAAACTCTCCCCAGCCCGTTGCAGAAATGGCGCATGTGGCGTTGTTGGCATAGGTACCTGCCCCTATTATAGGAGCATCTCCAATACGATTCCACTTTTTATTTGTCATTCCTCCAGTCGAAGTTCCTGCCGCTAAATTTCCTTTTAAATCCAAAGCAACACAGCCTACAGTTCCATACCGTTGCTGGCTTACAAATTCTTTTTCCGCAGAGGATATTTTCTTTTCTTTTGCTTCTGCCTCTTTCACTCGCTTTAGTGAATTAATTCTTCGCTCGGTAAAAAAATATTCGGGCTCAACGATTTCCAGGCCTTGAGAAGCTGCAAAAGCATCTGCCCCAGCTCCAGAGAGCATAACGTGTGGAGAATCTTCCATTACCTTTATGGCTGCTGAAATGGGGTGCTTTATTGTTTTAACTCCAGAAATTGCTCCGGCGTCTAAGGTTGCCCCATGCATAAAAGAAGCATCTAATTCAATCGTCTCATCTGCTGTAAGTACCGCTCCTTTTCCTGCATTAAATAGGGGAGAATTTTCCATAACATGAATGGTTTTTTCTACAGCTTCTTGGCTAGTTCCCCCCTTTTTGAGAATAGAATGTCCTACTTGGATGGCCTCGCCCAAAAACTTACGATAGGCTGCTTCCGTTTCTGAAGTCATATTAGCTCTTAAAATGGTACCTGCCCCCCCGTGAATAACAATTCCGAACGTTGGTGCTTGACTTTCTTTTACTGTTTTAGCTTGTTGACAACTCAAACTAATAAAGAATATTAGTAATACGATTTTTTTCATGTGATAAAATTTTATTTTAAATGTAAGTTATTTAAGCTGAAAATGAAACTTCGGCCAAAATGAAGTATTTTTATAAAAAAAATAATCATGTACGCAGTATTAAAAACCATACACTCCTATTGGGCTTATTTAGTTTTATTCATTTTAGTTATCGCCATTGTTAATGCCTTTCTGGGTAAATCATCCGGAAGAGACTTTGGTGCTAAAGATCTTCGAATTAGTCTTTTTGGGCTTATTTTCTCTCATATTCAACTACTCATAGGTTTGATTCTATATTTTATCTCCCCTTGGTTTGATCAATGGTCTGAAATGGGAATGGGAGTTATGAAAAATGCTGAAACACGTTTGTATTTGGTTGAACATCCGATCACCAATATTTTAGCAATCGTTTTGATTACAATGGGTTGGTCTATGCACAAAAGACAAACCTTATCTAGTAAAAAGTTTTTAAGAATTGGTCTTTTTTACGGTTTAGGCTTACTTCTTTTATTGAGCAGAATCCCATGGAGTACGTGGTTATAAGCTCTCGTCAAACTCAAATCTAAAAATGCTTAAAATTATTTCTCCTAAAGTTAGCGTTGCTGTGTTAGGAAGTGGCAGCTGGGCAACTGCTCTTGTTAAAATCTTAACAGACAGTAAAGTGCATGTTAATTGGTATGTACGCGATCCTGAACAAGCGCAAAAGACTTCGATTACTTCAAAAAATCCAAATTACCTCTCTGAGGTTCGATTTAAAGCTCGAAGAATTTCAGTGAGTAGTGACCTCAATGAAGTTGTTGCCAAATCAAAATGGCTCCTATTGGCCATACCTTCAGCCTATTTAGAAAGCGAATTAAAAAAAATAACACAGCCTATAGACGACAAAATTATTGTTTCTGGGGTCAAGGGATTTATTCCTGAATCACAACTTATTCTTGGCGAGCATTTACACCAACATTATGATCTCCCATGGGAGCAATTTATTGTTATTGGTGGACCCTCACATGCAGAAGAAATAGCCCTAGAACGCCTTTCTTACCTCACGCTAGCATCAAGAAACAAAGAAAATGCTTCCCAATTACGTCAATTCATGCGGACTTCGTACTTACAAATAAAAGTTTCAAATGATGTTATTGGAATTGAATATGGTGCCACCTTAAAAAATATTTACGCTCTAGCAGCTGGAATTGCTCACGGCTTAGGTTATGGTGATAATTTTCAAAGTGTTTTGATTAGTAATTCCACTCGAGAAATGAATCGCTTCATCAAGAAAGTAAGTAACAGTAAACGAAACATTAATCAATCTGCTTATTTGGGAGATCTATTGGTTACCGCCTATTCCCTCTTTAGTAGAAATAGACGTTTTGGAAATATGATTGGTAGAGGATATACCGTTAAAGGGGCTAAAATTGAAATGAATATGGTAGCAGAAGGTTATTATGCGTGTGAGTCTGCTTATAGAGTAAGTAAATCTCTCGGTGTAAATACCCCTATCATTGACGCGGTTTATGAAATTTTGTATGCAAAGAAAAGTCCAAAAAAACGGTTCCTAAAGCTTGCTAAAAAGCTGAGTTAAAGAGTTGCTTTAAACTGTTTTAAAAAACGTACATCATTTTCAAAAAAGAGTCTAATATCACTGATTTGGTATAGCAACATTGCAATCCGTTCGATTCCCATTCCAAAAGCAAAACCCGAATATTCATTAGGGTCAATGCCACAGTTTTCCAAAACGTTAGGGTCAACCATACCACAGCCCATAATTTCAAGCCATCCTGTTCCCTTAGTAATTCGATAATCTTTTTCTGTCTCTAGTCCCCAATAAATATCAACCTCAGCACTTGGCTCAGTAAAGGGAAAATAAGAAGGCCTCAAACGAATTTTAGAATTCCCAAACAAAGATTCTGTAAAATATTGTAAAGTTTGTTTTAAGTCTGCAAAGGATACATTTTTAGCAATGTATAAACCCTCTACTTGATGGAAAATACAATGTGCTCTTGAAGAAATGGCTTCATTACGAAATACACGCCCAGGAGAAATCGTTCGAATAGGAGGCTGGTTTTGTTCCATATAACGCACTTGAACCGATGAAGTGTGCGTGCGTAACAAAATATCTGGATCCGTTTGGATAAAAAAGGTATCCTGCATATCTCGAGCAGGGTGGTACTCCGGCAAATTTAAAGCCGTAAAATTATGCCAATCATCTTCAATTTCAGGTCCTTCTGAGATGGTAAAACCAATCTGTGTAAAAATATCAATAATGCGATTTTTAACAACAGCTAGTGGGTGTCGATTTCCTGTTTGTATGGGAAAAGGAGTTCGTGTTGGGTCACTAAGGGTAGCTTTCCCTCCCTTATTGTTTAATTGAGATTGAAGCTCTTTTATTTTATCTGTTACTGCGGTCTTGAGCGTATTAAGCTCTTGTCCAAATGCCTTTTTTTCATCAGCAGGCACCTCTCTAAAGGCGGCAAATAGAGCATTAAGAATACCCTTTTTTCCAGCATAACTAATTCGAAATTCTTCAATAGCTTGAGCATCCTTGCTTGTAAAAGCGTTGACTTGCTCCAAATGTTCTTTTACACGATCGATCATGATACAAAAATAAAGTAGTTTTATGAAATGACCCCCTGCTTTAGGAAGTAATCTACAATCGCACTTTTGATTAAAACACTTTGCTCTCCTGCTTTTAAGTGAGGTAAAGGCTCAACCAGTTCAAAATGAGGCCATCCATCTTCGTCTATAAAGTCAAAACGATAGTAGCCAAAGGGTTCTAAAATGGTGCAAACTCCAATGTGAATTAAATTCACATTATCTTCCTTTTTAAATCGTTGATGTGGCTTTCCGAACTCCTGAAGTCCAATCAGATACAGAACGCCTTCAACATCTAGAGCTTCCCCATCAGAAAAGGTGTCCGTTAAAAAAAGAATTAATTTATCCCAACGTTCTTTTAATTGAGGATCTCTCCCATTTTTTGCCATACACAAAGATACATTTTGGGTAGGATTATTTACTAATTATTTTTTCTTTTCACCTGTCCTTATCCCAAAAAAGTAGTCGTTTTATAAGCCTAAAATAGTACTTTAGTCTCATGAATGCATTTGATGTTGTAGTCGTAATCTTATTGGCCTACTCCCTTTTCCGTGGACTTAGCAAGGGCTTCATTATTGAGGTCTCAGGAATGATTACCTTATTCTTTGGTATTATGGGTTCGTTTAAATTTTCTTCTTTAGTAGGAAATTACCTTACACAATACGTGGAATGGAGTCCAAAAATAATTCAAGCCGTTAGCTTTATTCTGCTTTTTATTGGAATCGTTTACGCCATTTTAATTTTAGCTAAAATGCTTACAAAAGCACTGAAAATTGTAGCTCTGGGTGGTCTCAATCGACTCTTGGGCGGGCTCTTTGGAATTATAAAATGGGGGATTATTTTGAGTGCATTAATCCTTGTTTTTAAAGAAATCAATTCCTTTATGACACTGATGTCTCCATCAATTTTAGACGAATCTATTACCTTCCCTATACTTGAAGAATTGGGTGCTTTTTTATTTGATTGGGTTATGCAAATAGAAACCCTTCAAGAACAACAAATCGTTGTGATTTAGTCTTTTAAACTTCGGAATTCGGCATTCTTTATCCATCCTTCAGAACCATTTGCAATCCTAATTTTGTTCCATTCATCAAGAGATTCGAGTAATTGAATCTTAGTTCCTTCGTGTAAGGTAAATTGAATTTCTCCTCTTTGGTTGGGTTCAGACCAAATATCTATTTTATTAGAGAAAAGAATAGCAAATTGAGTATTTTCTTGTTGTTGATTAATTGAAAAAGAGATGGCAAAACTACTCACAAATAGAAACAAGCATAGTAAAGAGATAAAGAAGAAGAATCGCTTCCATTCTGTTGTCTTTAAAAATAAATATGCTATGAAAACCACTACGAATAACCATATCCATAGTAGCGTAATCCTAGACCAAGTAGCAAGAGAAAATAGACTGAAAACACTTTGTTGAATTTGTGCTAACTGGGATTTAGGAATGGCCTCAATTGCATCTAGTGTCATATTTTGAGCAAAAGCACTGTTGATCCTGATATCCGCATTATCTGGATCTAATTGTTTTGCTTTTTCAAAATAATAAATACTCTCAGCAACATTATTTAATCGATAATATGAATTCCCCAAATTGAAGTATAAAGGAGCGCTGTGTTGTCCCATTTCAAGGGTCTGTTTATAGAATGAAACTGCCTTTGTAAAGTCTCCTTCATTATAGGCTGTATTCCCATCTTTAAAGAGCTTTTCTGGAGAATTTTGCGCACTTACCGTCAAAAAATGGATCATAATAAACCCTACAAACAGGCTTCGAAATCGCCTTGAAAACAAATTAAAAATCATTTCTTTTCTCATAATTGTCGATCTATACTTGCAATAATACTACTTGCTTTTTCATAATCTCCTTTTATACTGACAGAAGAGCCAGGAGCGTATCGTGCCCGTTCACAATTTTCAATTACAGCCACAAAGTTTAAGGCTGTTTGTTGATTAACTTTTTTGTCTATTAATAGACGTTCAATTTTATCTTTACTTAACTCAGTAGTCTCAATTTTCAATTTAGCTTTTAAGTAATTATGTAACGCACGTTCTAAAGCCTCATAAAAAAGAGCCTGATCGTGGAATGCTTTTTTCGCAGAACTTAAATATTTCCGTGCTAAACGTTGTGCTTCCCGTTGCTTTTTACTTCCACTATCTTCCGTTCTTTCCAGTACAAATCGTTTCAATAAATAAACAACTAATAAAAGAACTACAGGGAAGGTAAGAAGACTCCAAAAAAGAGTACTGTTCCAAAATGAAGCCGTTTTGATTGGGCTTAATTTGGTGTTTAAAAGAATAAAACGAAACGTATTATCAGCAGTTTGAATGATTTGCTTTGGTGCATTTGTTATCTCTTTTTGTGAATCTGCGGCAATTGGCCCATCAAAAACATCTACCAATAAATCTTGTGATCGCACAGTCTTATAGCTTTTCGCTTTGGGATCAAAATATGAAAATTGAATCGATGGAATAGGATACTTTCCTTGGTATTGCGGGACAATCGTATAGGTGTCTTCTATCGTTCCCTCCATTCCTTTAAGCTTGATTTTTACATTTTCTTTGTGCTCAGGTTCATAAACTTCTAAGGTATTGGGGACGTTAATTTTAGGGAGATTAAATAATTTTAAATTTCCATTTCCTCTTACTTTTAAAGTTGTTTGAAATGACTCCGTAGCCTTTAATGCATCCTTATCTAAAATAACATCAAAATCAAATTGACCAACAGCTCCAGTAAATCCTGCAGGTTGATTCTTCTTTGGCAAAGATTTAACGTTAATGACTCTTCGTCCTGCGGAAATAGTTTTTTGCCCTTGTGTAAGCAATCTTCTTCCGAAAAGATCTCGGCGGTTACTGGGAACGCTCAAACTCAAATTAAGCGTTAAGGGTTCAATATTGAGTTTTCCAGTTTTTTGGGGATAAAGCACTACTTTTCGCCAAACCACCTCGTTATAGGGCTCTCCTTTGTAAACTCCTTTGGTATTTACTCGTACTTGTCCAATTTTAATTAAATGACTCCAAAAATCGCCATAGCTTGGAGATTCTAGTTCTTGAACATCGGAAATAGAAATAGGGTTTCTAAAATAGAGCTTATAAACCACAGAAATTCCTTCATTCAAATAGGGGTTCGAATTTGAAATTTCAGCGACTAGTTTAATATTTTCATCCGTGATATAATCAATATTGTTAGGGTCATTGGGTTTTTCTACGGCTTCAGTAACTTCAATTATAATGGGAGAAGTTTTATATACTTCCCCATTGATCGTTATTTGAGCTTGGTCTAAAGTGATTTTTCCTTTAAGCTTGGGGGTTAAAAAATAGGTGTAGGTTTTGGAAAAACTCTGTACCCCATTCACCCAAGACCGACTCACTGCCTGCTGAGGACCACTTACCACTTGAAATCCAGTAAAAGAGGGAGGATTGAAATTGTCTCCATTCTCATTCATCACAAAATCAACACGAAGACGCTCATTGAGTCCCAAACGTTTTTTACTCACTTTTGCATCAAAACTTACCTGAGCTTGTATTGAAAAAGTACTCAATAACAAGAGACTTACGAGTAATCGTGATGCTAAAATTCGAATCATAACTACCAATCTTTTTTACCTCTAACAGGAACTCCTTTTACTTTTTTGGCATTTACTTTATCTTGAACTTTCTTTTCCTGATTGTTCATCGCATCCAAAAGACTTTGAACTTGCTGAGGAGATAATTGTCCTTGTCTAGGGGGTTGTTTCTTCTCTTCAGGCTTATTTTCTCCTTCCTTTGGTTTTTGATCTTTCTTTTGATCACCTTCCTTTTTTGGTTCCCCATCATCTTTGGACTCTTCCCCTTGGTCTCCCTCCTTCTCTTTGTCCTGTTCGTCTTTATTTTCTTTATCCCCCTCTTCGTCTTGATCCTTTTCTTTCTCGTCTTCTTGATCTTTATCTTGCTGATCTTTTTTATCGTCTTGCTCTTGCTCTTCTGGAGGTTTTTCTTTTTCTAAAAGTTCTTTAGCTAAGGCATAATTATAACGTGTTTCTTCATCGGAAGGATTATTTCGAAGGGCATTTTTGTATGCCTCTACGGCTTTTTGATATTCCTTTTTCTGCATGTAAACATTCCCCATGTTGTGGAAGGCTTTATGTTTATCTTCTTTAGAACTTGCAAATTTTTGGGTTTGAAAAAAACGTTGAGATGCCTCATCATATTTTTTATCTAAAAAATGAGTATTTCCAAGATTATAAAGAGCCGTTGCCTTTTCAGGCGCAAGTGATAGTGCTTTCCTGTACGATTTTTCTGCTTTGATATAGGCCTCTTTTTGGACGTCCTCATTGCCCTCATAGATATGATTTGTCACCTTGCCTTCTTGTGCAAAACTTAAAGCAAAAGAGCAGTACAACAGACCCAATAAAAATTTACTTCTCATTTTCATTAAATAAATTCAATTTCTGAACCCATTTTGTTTTTGTTTCAAACAAAAATAGGTCGATTATTAGAAAAAGTAAAGCTGCAATTAAAAAAGGTTGAAATCGATCTTTATAGCTCACAAATTTTTTAGCTTCAAACTCTTTTTTATCCATTGCTTTGAGTTGTTCTGAAACAAAATTCAACACGGATTGCGTGTCATTTCCGTCTTGATATAGGCCCTCTGTTGCCCTAGCTATCGATTCTAAAATCTCTTTATTACGTTTAGTAATTACTACTTCTCCATCAAAATCTTTTTTGTACGATTCTACCACATTATTTCTTTTAATTGGAATGGGGGCTCCCGCTTCTGTCCCTACCCCAAAAGTGAAGATTTTTATCCCCATAGCCGCAGCTCTTGAGGCTGCATTTGATGCATCTTCAGAATGATCTTCCCCATCAGAAATCAAAAAGATTACCCGATTGGTTTGATCTTCATCATCAAAAAATGTTCCAGATAAATCAATTGCACTATCTAATGCTGTTCCCTGTGAAGAAAGCATTTCAGTATTGAGTGCTTGTAAAAACATTTTGGCTGCACTGTAGTCGGTTGTTATAGGCAATTGTGGAATGGCCTGAGCGGCATAAGCAATAATACCCACTCGGTCACTTGCAAGTTGGTTTAAAATAGCCGAAACCAATCGCTTTGATTTTTCAAGTCGGTTCGGCGCAATATCTTCAGCCAACATACTTTTTGAAACATCAATTGCAAAAACGATATCTACTCCCTCTCTTTTAACGGTTTCAAGTTGGGTCCCTATCTTAGGATTCATCAAACCTAAAATCAAGGTAATCATTGCCAAACTCATTATGACTATTTTAAGCCCTGGCTTAAATCTTGAACGATTAGGGCTCAGTTCCTCCAAAAGTTCAGTACTTGCAAAATTGGCTTGAGTTTTTCTTTTCCATCGAAGTACTAAGAAATATGCCAGCCAAAATACGGGGAGTATGGCTAAAAAATAAATGTATTCGTAAGCGTCTATCTGATACATCTTAAATAAAACTTTTAAATACAGTGTTTCTTCCAATCCATTCCAAGGCAATGAATCCTATTGCAAATAGAACGAGAAAACGATATTTTTCTTCGTAATTATAATACTTGAATTCTTCTACCTCTGTTTTTTCTAGCTTGTTGATCTCTGCATATATTTCTTCCAACTTTTTGTTATCTGTGGCTCTAAAATAGATTCCACCTGTGGCTTTCGCAATTTCTTGAAGTAAGGCTTCATCAATCTCAACTTTTGTAAGTGCATATTGAAAATTGCCATTGGGTAAAATTCCAACCGGTGCCCGAGCTGTTCCATTACTTCCCAGTCCGATGGTGTAAGTTTTTATTCCAAATTCCACCGCAAGCTCTGTTGCAATTTTAGGATCGATAAAACCTGAATTATTTACTCCATCAGTTAACAATATAATCACTTTACTTTTTGCTCTACTATCTTTGAGACGGTTCACTGAAGTAGCTAGACCCATTCCTATGGCCGTTCCATCTTCTATTACCCCTTGATAAGAAATTTCTCTCAGGGCTCCTTTCACAATTCCTTTGTCACTGGTAATGGGAGTTTTAGTGTAGCTTTCTCCGGCGTAAACCACCAATCCGATCCGGTCTGACAAGCGATCATCTACAAAAGCAGAAGCTACGCGTTTTAGTGCACTCAATCGATCGGGTTTCAGATCTTGAGCCAACATACTGGAAGAAACATCTATCGCCATCACAATATCTATTCCTTTATTTGTTTTGGTTCTCGTAGAAACATCAACTGTTTGTGGGCGTGCAATCGCCAAAATAATCAACCCCAAAGCCAATATCCTAAAAACAAAAAGGAGCCGTCTTAGCAAAGACCAAAAAGAAGAATGCTCCCGAAAACCAGCAAGACTTGGCATTTTAAGTTCTGCCTGAGCCTTTCGCCAAGTTACTATATGCCAAAAAATTACACCGGGCACTAGCAGTAATAACCAGAGGTAATCAGGGTTTGCAAAATAGATTCCTTCAAACATTTTTTACAGTTCTTTTATCAATTCTAAACTATTCATGATCCTTTGTTCAATTTCAGAAGCATACCGATCTTCCTTTTCATACATCATGGTGAGTATAATGGTCCCTTCTTCAAAAGTGAAAAGCAAGGCATTAAAATTACAGCGAACTCTTTCATTTTTCCCTTTTTTAGGATAATCTAAAGTCCCGTAAATTTTTACAACTGGGGTTCCTGAAGGAAGGGTTAGTTCATCGTTTTTCATTAAAATATTGACGGCTCCACTAGATTCAAAATTTGAAATTATAGAGGATACCAATGCTTGGGCTTTTTCTGCCTTTGCTTGTTGGGGGTCTTTATTTGATTCTGCTTGTTTGGGGTCTAGTTTTGGAAAATCAAACTTTAAATCAATATAAAAAGGACTCTCTAAACTTCCTAAACTAAATTGTTGAATCAAACTTTGTTCCGTTGGAATTCGTTCTAAAACCTCTGGTGTTTCAATTTTTAATGGGGGTGTTCCGTATTGACTAGTTACCCACTGACCACTATATAATGCTTTAGTGGGATACCTCAAAAGTGTATCTCTTACAGGATAAAAACCATATACAAGCATAGAAATCACTAAAGCCATAACTGCTAAAAGACCCGTGCCAGAAAGACCCCATATCCACTGTTCCTTTCTTCGTTTTTTAGCTAAATATTCTTTGTAAGCTTCCTTTTCTTTCAGCTCTTCTTCAGTCGGTTCGGGCAGTGCTTCTTTGGTTTCCAAAACAACATGCGCTACTGTTCTTCTGTCTTCATTAGCAATTCTATATTCTGGCATAGATTTAGCAAATTTTACCAAATCGGCAGTCTTTAGTACTTCTCTTAAACTTTTCAATGTCGCACGATCCAAATCTAAGGTTCCCGCATCTTTCCGCAGCTCAAGTTTTATGAGTAACTCTTCGGAAGTACTCTCTAAGGCATCTATTTTTGCTTCCTCCTCTAAATATCGCCGAACTACATCCGTTAAGCGTGAATAATATAATTTATATTCATCTTGTTCTGAGGGTTGTACAGACTCTAAAGCTTTAAGCTCTTCTAGGGCTCGGTCAAAGGGGGGAAGTTCTCTTTCCCGTAATTCTTTTCGTCTTTTCTGAAAAAGATACGTGTAGGAAATTCCTATGACCAACAACGCTATAACCAATCCCCAAAGGACTCTTGAAATTAGTGCATCATAATTCTTATCCACTTGAGACAAGGGCTTAATGTCAAATAATTTCTGTTTCGTTGTATCAACTACCACAGGATTCACTCGGATAGGAATAAGGTTAGCGATTTTGGAAAAACCATCCACTTTTACCTGCTGCTGAGGAATAAAATAATTCCCAGAATCAAAATGAATTAATGCATATTTTTTGGTGTATAGAAAATGTGATTGTGTTCGAAGGGTGTCAATTGGGCTTTCTTCCAAAAGTTCAAAGGGAGCAAATATTGGATTTTCAGGAAAAAAAACCTGTGCTGTACTATCTGCTTTTACTTGTAAAGTATAATTGAGTTGTGCCCCAATTTTAATTTGTGTTGAATCAACAGCCACATTAAGCACTGCTTTGTCTTGGCTCCATACTGAGCATATCATCAAAATATAAATCAAGAAAGAAAGTGCATTTTTCATATTATATCCTTGCTTTAAAATATCCCAATAATTTCTTGACATAACTTTCCTCAACACTACAGCTTAAATTTCCTGCGCCATTTTTCTTGAAGAGTTCTTGATATTCGGCTGTGCGTTCATTATGGTATTTTGCATAATGGTCTCTAACTTTTTTAGACTGAGTATTAATCCATCGTATTTGTCCTGTTTCAGCATCACGCATGGGGACAATTCCTAATTTGGGGAGTTTGGTTTCTACAGGATCATAAACACGAATCCCTGTGAGGTCATGCTTCTTTGCCGTAATTCGCAGGGTTTTTTCATAGTCAGAATCCATAAAGTCGGAAAGCATAAAAACAATCGCTTTCTTTTTCAAGACTCCTGAGAGAAATTCAAATGCAGCCGAAATATTTGTTTCCTTACTTTTGGGTTCAAATTCCAATAATTCTCTTATGATTCTTAAAATATGGGAACGCCCTTTTTTGGGCGGAATAAACAACTCTACTTGTTCTGAAAATAAAAGCAAACCTACTTTATCATTATTTTGAAGAGCAGAAAAGGCCAAAGTAGCTGCGATTTCTGTTAAGATTTCTCTTTTAAATTGAGTTTTAGTTCCAAAGGCTTCAGAACCACTAACATCCACAACCAGCATTAAAGTTAATTCCCGCTCTTCTTCAAAAACCTTCACAAAAGGTTCGTTATAACGAGCCGTAACATTCCAATCAATTGCGCGTACATCATCCCCAAATTGATATTGTCTTACTTCACTAAAAGTCATCCCACGTCCCTTGAAGGTAGAGTGATATTCTCCACCAAAAACGTGGTCGCTCAAACGACGTGTTTTAATCTCAATTTTGCGAACTTTTTTAAGCAGCGCTTTTGTATCCATAGGATTATGGTTGAAATCTAATTTTAATGGAATGGTTTTTAGGGAACTTCAACCTCATTGATAATTTGAGTGATCAAATCCTCTGAAGTAATGTTTTCCGCTTCCGCTTCATACGTTAATCCAATACGATGGCGTAATACATCATAAATTACCGCACGCACATCTTCAGGAATTACATATCCTCTATGCTTTAAAAAGGCATGGCATTTAGCGGCTGTCGCCAAATTGATACTCCCCCTAGGAGAGGCCCCAAAACTGATCAAAGGCTTCATGGAATCCAACTTATAATTTTCTGGATATCGCGTAGCAAAAATCAAATTTAGTATATAGCTTTCAATCTTTTCGTCCATATAAACCTCTCTCACAGTTTCTTGAGCGGTTAGGATTTGCTTTGTGTTAACTACAGGATTCACTTTAACTTGATTACTACTCAAATTATTTCTGACAATTAACTGCTCTTCATCTAGTTTGGGATAATCAATAACAGTTTTTAGCATGAATCGGTCTACCTGCGCTTCTGGCAAAGGATAGGTTCCTTCTTGTTCTACAGGGTTTTGAGTAGCCATTACCAAAAAGGGTGCTTGCAACTTAAAAGTGGCATCTCCAATGGTCACTTGCTTTTCTTGCATGGCTTCCAAGAGTGCAGATTGAACTTTTGCAGGAGCTCTATTGATCTCATCTGCTAGAACAAAATTAGCGAAAATGGGACCCTTTTTTATAGAAAAATCATTTTCCTTTACATTGTAAATCATGGTTCCAACTACATCGGCTGGAAGTAAGTCAGGAGTAAACTGAATACGACTAAAACTTCCCTTTACTGCTTGACTTAGTGTATTAATTGCCAATGTTTTAGCTAAACCTGGAACTCCTTCCAAAAGGATATGTCCTCTTCCCAGCAAACCAATTAATAATCGTTCTATCATTCCTTTCTGACCCACAATTACTTTATTCATTTCAAAAGTCAGTAAGTCTACAAAAGCACTCTCTTTTTCAATTTTTTCATTGATTGCTTTAATATCAATCATTTCATTTCTGCTATTTTCCATAGGAATTTTCTACATTTTTTTTTCGGATAGCAAATTTGAAAAATATATTCTAGGCTTGCTGTTAACAATTGGTTAAAAATTGAGATTAGAGAAAATAAAGAAGCCCCCCAAATGTTGCTATTTTAGATGTGAATTTACTGTAATTAATCTAAATGCAGGAATTAAACTTTATAAAACAAGCTAAATTTTAAATAATGTTAGATTTAAATATATATTGAATAGCTTTGATTTACAATAAATACTAAATATATACCTATGAATGCCTTTTCAAGAATTATTTCAGGGACCATGACCTGGGGTGAGTGGGGAAGTAAATTCACTATCAAAGAAATGGAATTGCTTTTGGAGAAAACAGTTGAAATAGGAATAAATACCTTTGATCATGCTGATATTTATGGAGGATATACCACCGAAGCCGCTTTTGGTACTGCTTTTAAAAACAGTTCTGTTCGAAGAGAGTCCGTGTTTTTTATTTCCAAATGTGGCATTCAAATGCCTTGCAACAAAAGACCTTTACCGGTAAAACATTACAATTATTCAGAGGAACATATTCGTCTTAGTGTAGAAAATTCTTTACGCCATTTGAATACCGAGTATTTAGATGTTTTACTTCTTCACCGTCCAAGCCCATTAATGCATGCTGAGACCATCGCCAAAGTAACCCAAGAACTAAAGAAAGAAGGGAAAATTAGACAATTGGGGGTTTCTAATTTCACTCCTTCACAAATGCAATTATTACAGCAAGAGGTTCGTTTGGAATGGAATCAATTGGAATGCAGCTTGACTCATGAAGTCGGACTTTTTGACGGGACATTAGATCACATGAAAAATCACACTATTGGAGCAATGGCATGGAGTCCCCTAGGAAGTTACTTTAAAGAAAACGGGGCAAAAAAAGAGCGAATTTCAAAATGTATGTCTTCCCTCTGTGAAAAATATGACTGCACAGAAGACCAATTATTATTAGCCTGGTTATTATACCATCCTTCTACTATTTATCCCGTGGTTGGAACCACCTCAGCGAAGCGCTTAGTACTCAGCAAAAAAGCACTAGATATCACTTTAGAAATTACCGATTGGTTTATATTATTAGAGGCCAGTATGGGAGAACCATTACCATAAAATTTAGCTATGAAAGATAAAACTATATTGATAACTGGAGCCAGCAGTGGAATAGGATGGGCTACAGCAGAAGCTTTTTCCAAACAAGGCGCTAGGCTTATTTTATGCGGGAGAAGAAAAGAAAAATTAGAATCATTAGCCCATCAACTCAAAACCGAGACGCTTATCCTCACTTTTGATGTTAGAGATCGTAAAGCCGTTTTTGAAACACTTGATAAGCTTCCTAAAGATTGGGTAAATATTGATGTCTTAATTAATAACGCTGGAAATGCGCATGGGCTGGACCCAGTCCAAACAGCCAATATAGAGGATTGGGAAGCCATGATCGATGGAAATGTAAAAGGGCTCATGTATGTTACCAAAGCACTTCTTCCTGGGATGATTAAATCTAGAAAAGGGCACATAATAAATTTGGGTTCCATTGCTGGAAAAGAAGTATATCCTAACGGAAGTGTTTATTGTAGCAGTAAATTTGCAGTAGATGCCTTTACCCAGGGTCTCCGTATTGATTTAAACAAAGAAGGAATTAAGGTTGGAGCTATCCATCCTGGACTGGTGCAAACAGAATTTTCAGAAGTTCGTTTTAAAGGAGATAGAGCGCGAGCCGCTAAAGTATATGAAGGAATTCAAGCATTGTCCGCCCAAGATGTTGCCGATGCCATTTTGTACATGGCTCAGACCCCCGACCAAGTAAATGTAGCTGACCTTGTTTTACTCCCAACAAGACAGGCAAATGCTTACATTTCAAATCGAGAATCATGAGATGAAAACCTAAACATAGAAAAAAGACAAAATAAAATTTAAGAACAAATTTTTTTATTAAATTTCCTTGTCTTAAAATCTTTCTATGTTACGAACAGTCATACCCCTTGTTCTGTTTTTATTAATCTCTCCCTTTTGTTCTAACGGTTATGGTGATAACAATAAAACCAACAATTTTTTCACGATCAAAGGTGAAAAATATTGACTCAAAAAAATGATTTTCGTCCCTTATTTCAGCCTTTGTTCAATCCCATGGAAAAGCTCTTTAAAAATGGAATAGGTAGTCTCGCTTACCGAGACCGCTGGTTTCTTTTTGATCAGATATTGATTTCAAAAAATTTCAAATCCAAAAAGGGACTCCATTTTGTAAAAGCGGCTGTTTTTAATCCTCCTTATCTAAAAACTCCTGAAGGAAAGTATAAGGGCTATCCCTTCCGCAATCAAATAAAAGGAACTCAGCTTTTGGGGTATTCAGATCATTTTCCTGTCTATATAATTCTTGCAGCTAAATAACGAGAGAAAATTCCTACAGGCTTTTGTAATAGATCTCCTAATTTTAAAGTTTGATTATTTCAAAACTCGAAGTACAAATGCATCAAGACCCTCTGCATAGACCCCAGAAAAAGGCAATCCAACTTCAATCGCTTTAGCGCGCAAGTAATCACTGTGCCTAAAACTATGATACAATACATCAAAATCCAACGCGCCTTGACTGTTGATTAATTCGTCTCCTGCCTGATTAAAAACATAAAGTGGAGGGTCTGTTGCGTCCATAAACGCTCTGTAATCCACAGCATCTAAATCTTCTTGTGTGGGTTCGCCATTATAAAACTGAGAGAAAAGAGTTTCTAATACAGGACTTGTTCCTCTCAAACTATCTAATGAGAACCCTGGAAATACATTTTCCCAATCGTATAAATCATAGGTACTTTGAGCTGCTATTGCTAAAATACCTTGTACTTGAGTATTACTTGACGCTTGAAAACCATTCCATTGTGCAATCCCTGCCCCGGCAGAAACTCCTGCTAAAACCATTTTATTTGCTGGAATTAGGAGTGCATTGGATTGGCTTTGAATAAAATCAATCACTGCGGTACCATCTTCTAAAGCTGAAATAACTCCTTTATTCCCTGGACTATTGATAAAAGTATAATTCGCACTTATAATCGTAATATTATTTGCCAAAAGGGATTCCATTGTTTCTTTGAGTAGCTCGTTATAAGCGTCTTCTTTATCTCCAGCAACAAATGCTCCCCCGTGAAAAAATAGAACTACGCCATTGGACACACCCTTATTAGACATTAAAACATCCAAGACATTCCGTGTTCCATTTCCATAACTTACATCTTTAAAAAAAAGATCATCACCTCCTAACGGGGATTGAGATGCTAGAACACCTAAAGTATTTTCAAGAGAGCTTTTTAAATCATACTGTGACTCCTCTTTTTCACAAGAAATAAAAAACACAATAAACATCAAGGGCAACAGTTTTTTCATTTTTTAAATTTTCTTACAAGATATACATTTGAATTTTTACTCCTCTAAACCTTCTGGATATAGGAAGTGATTGTATGGAAAACGAGTGACATGAATTTCTCTAACTTCTTGATAAACGCGTTCTCTAAAGCCCTCTAAATTATCTTTATTTAATGCTGATATAAAAAGGGCTTGACCATTCATTCTATGCATCCAAGTTTGCTCCCATTCTTTTAAACTAAAGTGCTTTTCTTCTCTTTGTTCGATTAATTCTGTTTCATCCCATGGTACGGGTTCATAGGTATCAATTTTATTAAATACCATCAGGGTAGGTTTATCCAAACTTTTTATTTCTTTTAAAATTTGATTCACGGATTCGATATGATCCTCAAAATTAGGGTGAGAAATATCGACCACGTGTAATAATAAATCGGCTTCTTGAACCTCATCCAAGGTGCTTTTGAAAGACTCAACCAATTGAGTAGGAAGTTTTCTAATAAACCCTACTGTGTCACTCATTAAAAATGGGAGGTTCCCAATGACGACTTTTCTCACCGTGGTATCCAGGGTAGCAAAAAGTTTATTTTCTGCAAAAACTTTACTTTTAGCAACAACATTCATCAAGGTGGATTTCCCCACATTGGTGTATCCCACTAAAGCAACACGAACCAATGCTCCACGATTTCCCCGTTGAGTGGCCATTTGCTTGTCGATAATTATTAGTTTCTTTTTTAAAAGAGAAATTTTATCCCTAACAATTCTTCGGTCCGTTTCAATTTCGGTTTCCCCAGGTCCACGCATTCCAATTCCCCCACGTTGTCGTTCCAAGTGCGTCCATAAGCCTTTCAATCGAGGAAGTAAGTATTCATACTGTGCCAATTCAACTTGCGTTCTGGCATAACTTGTTTGAGCCCGTTGTGCAAAAATATCGAGAATCAATCCCGTTCGATCCAATACTTTAACTTTCAAAGTTTTCTCAATATTTCCCTGTTGAGCGGGAGTCAGTTCGTCGTCAAAAATAACGGAAGAAATATCATTCTCATTGACAAACTCCAAAACTTTCTGCATATTACCTGAACCGATAAATGTTTTTGGATTGGGAAGGTCTATTCTCTGCGTAAAACGATGCATTACTTCTCCTCCAGCAGTGAACGCCAAAAAAGCTAATTCATCTAAATATTCTTTGGATTGTGTGGCATCTTGACGAGAATTAATAATTCCTACTAAGACTGTTTTTTCTACATCCAGTGATTTTTCTTCAATCATATCAAGAGGTTTCCCATTTTTTTAAGGCAACTTTTTTTCCATCAAACACTCCATAGGTAAAATGGGTAATCCAATCGCCTAAATTCACATAAGTAGATGTTTCATTTAGCTTAATTTCCATGGGAAGATGACGATGTCCAAAAAGAAAGTAATCGTAGTGTTTTTGCTCTAACTTACGCATTGCATACTGTGCCAACCATTCATTCTGTTCCCCTAAAAAAGAAATGTCTTCATCTCCTGAAATTAATTTATTTTTTACAGAAAAATACTGCCCCAACTTTACTCCCCAATCAGGATGAAGTGCCTGAAAAAGTCTTTTTGCCAGAGGATTGGTGAATACTTTTTTCATTCGCTTGTACCCCTTATCATGGGGGCCAAGACCATCCCCATGACCAATAAAGAATTGTATATCCTCAATAGTAAATTCCTTTGGCTTATGATACACAGGAATTCCTAACTCAGTTTCGAAATAATCTTTCATCCACAAATCGTGATTCCCCACAAAATAATGAACTTGTATTCCTTGGTCCATGAATTCAGCTAGTTTTCCTAAAATTCTTACAAATCCTTTGGGAACTACTGTCTTGTATTCAAACCAAAAGTCAAATAAATCCCCAACTAAAAACAAAACCTCTGCATCTTTTTGAATATGAGTTAACCATTTCAAGAAAATACCTTCGCGCACTTTGCTGGCTTCCTTGGTAGGGGCCCCAAAATGCTGATCCGAAGCAAAATAAATTTTTTTGTTTTTAGTGAGCTTCATTTTATCCAATAGCTTGTTCTAAATCCGCAATCAAATCACGAACGTCTTCTATCCCTACACTTAAGCGAATCAATGCATCCACAACTCCACTTTTTTCTCTTACCTCTTTTGGGATGGAAGCATGGGTCATACTTGCTGGGTGTCCCGCTAAACTTTCAACACCCCCCAAAGATTCCGCAAGGGTAAATAATTTTAGCTTCTCTACAATTTTAATCGCAGCATCATAATCTGCCCCTTTGGTCACAAAAGATAACATCCCCCCAAAATCTTTCATTTGAGCTTTCGCCACCGAATGATTAGGATGATCTTTATGTCCAGGCCAATAGACTTTTTCAATTTTAGGATGACTTTTCAAATAATTTGCAATTTCGCTTGCATTTTCACAATGACGTTGCATCCTCACATGCAGGGTTTTAATTCCTCTTAGTGTCAAAAAACTGTCCATGGGCCCACAAACAGCACCACTTGCATTTTGAATAAACCCAATGCGCGCTGCCAAGTCTTCATCATTAACCACCAAAGAACCTAAAACAACATCGGAATGTCCTGCTAGATATTTTGTCGCCGAATGCATTACGATATCTGCGCCCAAAGTCAAAGGCTGCTGAATGTAGGGAGAGGCAAAAGTATTGTCAACAGCCAAGAGAATTCCTTTTGAATTGGCTATCGCAGCTACAGCCTGAATATCAATCACATTCATCATGGGATTGGTGGGTGTTTCTACCCAAATCAACCTAGTGTTGTCATTTACTGCCTGAGCGATATTTTGCGGATCACTCATGCCCACAAAATGGAATTTTAATCCAAAGTCTTCAAATATTTTGGTGAAGAGACGATAAGAACCTCCATAAAGATCATTGGTGGAAATAATTTCATCTCCAGGTTTTAAGAGTTTTAAAACGGCATCCATGGCAGCCAATCCAGATCCAAAGGCGAAACCAAAGTTTCCTGCTTCTATGCTTGCTAATGATTTCTCTAAGGCTTGTCGTGTGGGGTTATGTGTTCTACTGTATTCAAAACCCTTATGCCCTCCGGGCGTAGTCTGCGCATAGGTAGAAGTTTGATAAATAGGGGGCATTACTGCTCCATAAGCTTTATCTGGCTCTTGCCCTCCATGAATGGTTGCACTGTTAAAATGTAATTTTTCTTCCATTTTGTTTTCTCTTTCTATTGAGACAATAATTAAACCCTGTAAAGGTATTTGATTTTAAGCAAAACCTCTGATTTTCAATAAAAATGATTTTTCTTTGTAGATAAAAAAATTAAGCATGCGTATTTTTTATTATTTAAGTAGTTGTGATACTTGCAAAAGGATTCAAGCTGAGCTTTCCCTTGATGCATCAACCCAACGAGTTGACATCAAAAAGAATCCTTTAAATGCAGTACAATTAGACGCTCTGCATACCCTTTCAGGAAGTTATGAAGCCCTTTTTAGTAAACGTGCACAATTGTATAAGCAAAGAAATTTAAAAGAACAAGCACTTTCTGAGACAGATTTTAGAGCGTTGCTTTTGGAACATTATACTTTTTTAAAGCGCCCTGTATTGCTTTATGACTCCAAACTATTTGTTGGCAATACTGCCAAAGTTATTGCTGAAGCCAAAGCTTTTTTGGATGAACAATAGAATTTTAGCCCTTCTAGCCGCATTGGGCGCTACTACTATTTACGGAATGAATCATACCATCGCCAAAGTTGTTATGCCACAATATATTGGTGCTTTTGGATTCATCATGCTGCGTGTAGTGGGTGCGTCTATTTTGTTTTGGTTGGTGAGTCTCTTTACCCCAAAAGAGAAAATCGAACGTAAAGATTACTTCCGAATTTTTGGAGCAGCTCTTTTAGGAATGTGTATCAATATGCTGATGTTTTTTAAAGGCCTACAACTCTCCACCCCTATAAACAGTGGAGTAATTGTAACCCTAACGCCCATCATCATTCTAATTCTTTCTGCTTTTTTTCTAAAAGAGAAACTAACTAGCATGAAGTTTTTGGGGATCACTCTTGGTTTTGCTGGAGCACTACTTCTTATTCTATATGGCAATCCTTCTCAAGTTTCCAATGCTCCCAATGTCCCCTTAGGAAACACTATGATGTTGATCAATTCCATTAGTTTTGCAGCTTATTTAGTACTTGTAAAACCACTCACCAAAAAATACAGTACGGTTACGCTGATGAAATGGATGTTTTTATTAGGCGTTATCATGACATTCCCAATTACTTATCCTGAAGCCAGTGTTGTCTCATGGAGCACCCTGCCCTTTGAAGCCCTATGGCGGATGGGATTTGTCATCGTAGGTACTACCTTTTTGACCTATATGCTTAATGTATATGCCTTAAAAACATTATCTGCTACAACCATTGGGGCCTTTACCTATTTACAGCCTCTGATCACTATTGTCTATGCAGTATTGACTGGAAATGATGTTCTGGATGGGGTAAAAATATCAGCCTGTCTTCTAGTCTTTTTAGGAGTCTATTTGGTTTCCAAAAAAATCAAACCTAAAGCCACTGTTTCCTCTAAAAGCTAAACTATTTATTCCTCATTAATTCGGGGCCTGTTTTTTTCTACTTCCAATTGTAATCTTCGATCCACTTTATTTTTTTTCGCATACACCAGAAACGCATCAAGGGTGGCTTGAACTTTTTTAAAAATCTTTTTCCTTTTTTTGATGTTAAATTTTTCACCAACCGTCATTAGGTCATGAAAAGCAATTCCGTCAGACTGTTGAACCAAAACACCTACACGCATTCCCCAAATAAAAACCTCAATGCCCATCAGTTTCTAATTCTTTTTCTTTTTTTCTTTTCTATTTCGATCAACTCCAAGGGGCTTACCAAAGGAATTTCAGGAAGAAGTTCCTCCAAATGACCCAAGAGTTGTAATCCTCTCAGCAGTTCAATCAGGCTTACTAATGAAATGTTTTTTTCGCCTCGTTCAAATCCCGTCAGTGTTCGTTCACTCACACCGCTGCGAACCGACAACTCCTTGGCCGTAAGGTTTTGATTTAAACGGTGTTGTTTTAATCTGTTCCCTAAATCTTTTAGGATCTCTTTATTTAAATAAGAATTGTATTTCATAAGCATTATATTGCTTGTAATTAATCTTAAAGACAAATAACTTTGATTCAATAACTACTTTTAAGATAACTTTGCTTGTAAAATTATCTTTCATGAAAAGAAAACGGTATTACTATGTAATCAAAATCCAATTTTTAGGGTATCGATATCACGGATGGCAAAAACAATCCGATACCAAAACAGTGCATTTGATGGTCGATAAAACCTTGCGATTTGTGCTAAAGGATTTACGTTTTAAATCTTTGGGGGCCGGAAGAACAGATGCCATGGTCTCAGCACAAGAAGGGGCGTTTGAACTCTTTATTGAGGAGGAACCTTTAACAAATCTCGAGGTATTTTTAAAAGACTTTAATTACAATTTACCCCAAGATATCCGTGCGCTTTCCATTGAAGAAGTCGATGCAAAATTTAACATCATCCAAGATGTCAAACAAAAAGAATACCACTACGTTTTTGCTCAAGGAGATAAATTTCATCCCTTTTGTGCTCCCATCTTGACCACGATACTCGATCCTCTTGATATCAATCTTATGAAAAAGGGAGCCCGTTTATTTGAAGGGAAACACCATTTCCAAACCTACTGTTACAAAGCCAGTGAAAAAGGCACCTATGAACGTGAACTAACCCGCTGTACCTTGGAAGAAAACAAACTTTATCAAGCCAACTTTTTCCCCAAAGAAACCCATCTTCTCAGAGTGATAGGAAAAGGGTTTGGCCGACATCAAATACGACTGATGATGGGGGCTTTGATCCAACTGGGGAAGGGTGAAATTGATTTGGACTATATCTCCAATAGCTTAAAAAAAGAGAGTACCCAAGTGATGGGTTTCATTGCTCCTGCCTCGGGATTGATCCTCAATAAAGTGGAATTTTAAAACGCTGTTTATTTTATCCCAGATTCAGACAACAAAATCAAGAGTGCCAATTGAATGGCTTTATGCCCCTCCTTATTCAACCACCATTCATCCAGAGAATGTGCTTTACCGCCTTTTCCGCCTCGCCCGATCGTAACTGCGGGAATTCCCTTGGAAATGGGAATATTAGAATCTGTTGAACCCCTTGTAAGATAAGGCTGTGTTCCAAAATAAGTGGTTGCAGCAAGGGTGCGTTGAATCAAGGGAAGCCCATCTGAAAGCTCTCCCGAAGGACGGTTTCCAATTTTATCAACGAAAACGGTTAAGTCAGGCCCTTGGCGTTTAACCTCATTTTGGTGTATTAAAGCTGCATTTACCGCTTTTTCCAAAAGCGCTTCCATCGCATCCAAACGGGAGGGTTCAATGGAACGAATATCAATTTCCATTATCGATTCAAAAGGGATCGAATTGATTGAAGTTCCACCAGAAACAACACCTACATTATAACTTGTTTTAGGACCCTGCGCAGTATAAGCATCTGCTGCAGTCACAAAATTACTTATGGCCTCTCCAAGAGCATGGTGGGGATTCGCTAAACCAAAAGCCCCCCAAGAATGCCCTCCAGGACCTTTGAAAGTTACTCGATAACGGTAGGATCCCAATCCTTTATTATTTACTCGTCCTATTTCTCCTCCATCAATAGCAATCCAGCTATCAATATGAGGGCCATTTTCTCTAAAAAGGTGCTTGACCCCGCGTAAATCTCCTAAGCCTTCCTCACCTACTGTACCCACAAAGAGAATATTGTCTTTGGGTTGGATATTAGTTGCTTTTATCGATTCAATAATAGTCAAAAGCATACTCAGTGCTCGGGTATCATCTCCAATTCCCGGTGCAAAAAGGGTATCGTTTTTTATCCGAACCTTAACATCTGTGCCTTCGGGAAATACCGTATCTAAATGTGCATCCAATGCAACGGTTTTCTTGCCTTCAGACCCTTTTAACATTCCCAATACATTCCCAACTTCGTCAATCCAAACAGTATCTAGCTTTAATGTTCTAAAATAATCAGCAAAGACAAGACCACGTTTTTCTTCTTTAAAAGGAGGGGCCTCTATTTCAGTAAGTTCAATATGGCGCTCCATTGTGATCGGATCCATACGCTGAATGTGCTCAAATGCTTTTTGAACCTTTTTGTTCTTAACTAGTTTTTGGGTCGCTTTTATATATTGTTTTTCAATGACAGGTGCTTCTTGGCAGAAACTTAATTGATTGCAACTTAAAAGGAGAAGAAGTAGTGAAAATCTATGCATCTTATATTATTTATTGGATTAAATCTTTTGGAATTTTATTCCATTTACGTGTGTCTTTAGCAGTAAGCTCTTTGTAATGTACTGTTTTATTTGTTTCCTCAAATTGTTTTATTAAAGACTCGGGGATGGTAGTCAACTTTCTGGTATCCAGATTCATCCAACCACCCATCATTTCACAACGGGCAATATTAGCACCCTGTTCGTTGTAAAAATCATGCTCAAATTCAAAAAAAGTTCCGTCTTTACTCATTCCTGTAAGTACTGTTGAAACACTTATTTTTTGATCAAATAAAGCCTCTTTGAAATAAAAAAGGTGTTCGTTAAACACTATGGGGCCAATGCCCAGTGCTATTAATTTCTGGTGGGTCAATCCTAATGATTGCAAAAAAGACATTCTCGTTTCCCCCGCATAAGTAATATAGGACAGATTTGCTAAATGTCGATTTGCATCCAAATCACTCCAACGTATTTCAAATTCTTTTAAAAACATACCCTCAATTTTTTCTGTAAATCTATTCTTTTTCTATTTTTGATAAAACTAAACACATGAAAAAAATATCATTCATTTTTGGACTCGTATTTTTAATGAGTTGCGGATCTTCAGAAGAAAAGAAAAAAGGGTTTGAGTACAACCGAACACAAAAAGTTGAAAAAAAGTCCTACACGGCAAAAGAATCTTCAGTTCCCGTTGATTTAGACAACAAAGGAATAGGTCCCATAAAAAGTATTGATTTTGGAAACGATGTTGACAGTGCTCTAGCGGATCAAGGAAAAGCCGTTTTTAATCAAAAGTGTACCGCATGTCATATGGCAGAAAGAAAACTAATTGGGCCTGCTATGAAAGGGATTTATGAGAGAAGAAGTCCAGAATGGGTAATGAATATGATTTTAAACCCTACTGAAATGCTAAAACAAGACCCTATTGCTATCGCACTGCTCAAAGAATATAACAATGTATTGATGCTTAATCAAAATTTAACAAACGAGGAAGCCCGCAGTATTAGTGAGTATTTGAGAACCTTGTAGTTGTTTAAGGCCTTCATTCCAAACCGCTTTAAAGTATAATCCAATTTGCACTCTCTGCCTCAACAGGCCAATAAATTAATTGATTGGTATGGGTGTGCTGAAATATAAAAGCGCCATTAAATTAAATTAATGACGCTAATTATCTGTCTTTGGTAACGCTACAGAACTTCTTTCACTTCAAGTTTAATTGTATTGGCAATGAAATCAAATTCACCTCTCCATTGCATTATTTTTCCATTTGTTAAGGCATCGTAACTATATCCAATAAATTTGTCACCCTCAGGACGTGTTACTCCCTGAAGCGTTGCTTCTGTTATTCCCTCAGGTGTTTGAGACCAAGCGAACCCTGTAAACTCACCGATACCATTGGTGTTATTTAGCTTATTGGTAAAGTGCATTGTTACATTAACTCTGCCATAGGGTCCTGCCTCTCCAGAAGCTGTTAATTCATATTCCTGAGCCCCTAAAGTTTTAGCTGATGTTATTTCAAAATTTGCCTGAAACTGTTGACCCATTTCTTTTTTCTGAGCAAACATTAAGGATGAAGAAATAAATAAAACTACAAATAATAATTTTTTCATTTTAATTGATTTATGGTTAATAAGTTACTAAGATAAAAAAAACCTTTAAAACCTCCTGAATATGAATTTATAACTAAACTTAATTTAAAAAAAAGACAACCTTCAACCGTATCTTTTATCACTCACGCTTAATCACTGAAATATATATTGATAAGACATTAGATCATCTTTGAGTAGTTGTCGCTATTCTTTTACTTCTGCCGAAGGTTTATTGAATGCCTTTGCTATTCCTGCCACATTTTATTTATTTTTGAGATATGGATAAAGGATTAATTATATTAATCATCTCATCAGCTGCGTTTATATTGCTCCTAAGTAAGGATAATAAGAAATTTAAAGCGTTTTATAAATGTGAGATAAAAGCATTTAAAAAGCTACTTGGTATCAAGTGATTCAATTCCCTGCTATTATTTGGATATAATTTTTATGTTAATGTTGCGGATAAAAAAGGAGAGTATACAGTATTCTATTGCTTTTGGAATAATGAAAAATTTAGCCGTAGCCATTTTCATCTACAATACTACTCTCTAATTGGAGATTCGGGTTTGCGTAAAGCTCCAATATGCTGTCTTAGTGGTGGCGGTTACTTACTTACTTGCGGACATAGAAACTTTTACTTTATTTGAAACATAAATAAGGCTTTGAAACAAGTAAATAAGCACTTTAAACTGGCTTTAATTCCTATTTTTAATTCCAAAATATCGTCCTAACCCCAGCTACCTTGGCTAATTAAAAACGCCTACAAACAGAAGTTTCTAGGCGTTTAAAAATCTTGTGAATTAGAGGGTCCATAAAAGACCGTTCTGCAACGCAGTCAAAAATCTAAGTCAAGACGGAAGCATGCTGCATAAGTGCTTGTTTAAGAGCACTATAAAGACCAAGCTTTTCCTCCTGTAGTTTCCATCAGATCAACACATCCTCTTTGCTCTCCCGGAATGGGTGCATATGCCATTACAGTTTCACCTATAAATTCATTTGTTTTAAAGGCATTGACGGTTAAACTTCTTAGTTGATTAGCAAACTTAGCCGCTCCTTCTTCTTCCGCAGGAATATCATTCCCTGGTTTTAGATATTTTGCTAATTGTGCATCCCAATCCTCAATACTGAGTTGACTTGATTTCTCTTTAGAAGCTGATTTTGTACTTGCTGCTAAAAATTCACTCCAACCCTCCGTAAAACTTGCTTTTTGATTTTCATCCCAAACCGCAGCAATATAAGCATCCGTAAATTCAGGAAGTTTTAATTCTATCGCTCCCGGAATCTCTGTTTTTGGAATGATCAATTCCATTAAATTAGAAACAATATCAAAATCTTCAGCAGGAATGAATGCTGGTGTATAGGTTGCAGCTGTCTGACAACTTTGAAACAAACTTACTACGGTAGGCGTTACGGCTATAGCACCAATTCCAGTTCCAATATTTCTTAAGGCTTTTCTTCTATCCATTTTTATATTATTAAATATTCATTTTTTTTAATTCTTCGACTGCATGATTTGCAGCTCTTGCAGTCAATGCCATATAGGTGAGGGATGGATTTACATTCCCTGCAGAGGTCATTGAGGCTCCGTCAGTTACATAGACATTAGGTACATCATGTAATTGATTGTTAGCATTCAAGACCGATGTTTTACGATCACGACCCATACGAGCTGTCCCCATTTCATGGATTCCAAGTCCGATAGCATATTCATTGTCATATCCTTTAACATCTTTAAAGCCAGCATTTTCAAGCATTTCTATAGCCTGCTCCTGCATGTCTTTACGCATCTTCATCTCGTTTTCTTTAATGGTTGCATCAAAAGTAACGGTGGGGAGTCCCCATTGATCTAACTTATCATAATCTAAAATCATTTTATTTTCGTGATAAGGAAGGATTTCCCCAAATCCATTAATTCCCATAGACCAATCGCCTGGTTTCGTGATTTGTTCTTTAAAATCTGCTCCATAAGCCATTTCAGCGACCGTATCGGACCAACTTCCTCGGTTAGCTCCTCCTTGATAACCATAACCACGAAGAAAATCATTATCGTCAGTTTTTCCCCCTATGTTTCTGAAACGTGGAATATAGATTCCTCCTGGACGTCTTCCCGTGTAGTATTTGTCTTCAAATCCTTCAAAACGACCTTCGGCACCTACTTGAAAGTGATGATCCATAATATTATGCCCTAATTCTCCTGATTGATTTCCCATTCCATTTGGAAAAGCATCTGATTTAGATTGCATTAAAATAGAAGTTGTAGGAACCGTTGAAGCGCATAAAAAGATCACTTTTGCGTTAAACTCATACACTTCTTTTGTTTCTGCATCAATAACACGAACTCCAGTAGCACGCTTTGCATCAGCATCATAAATTACTTCATGTACTACTGAATTAGGTCTCAAAGTCATGTTCCCAGTTGCCTCAGCAGTTGGAAGTGTAGAAGAATTACTACTAAAATAAGCTCCAAAAGGACACCCTCTGGAACAACGGTTTCGGTACTGACAAGTACTTCTCCCTAGACCTGGCTTAGTTCCCTCGGTAATATGTGCAACTCTTGCATTGGCTACTACGCGATCAGAATACTTTTCAGAAACAGAATCTTTCAAGACCTCATCTACACAGTTTAATTCCAAAGGCTTTAAATAATTTCCATCCGGAAAATGAGGTAAGCCAATATTTTTTCCACTCACCCCAATAAACTCTTCCACATATTTGTACCATGGGGCAATATCTTTATATCGAATTGGCCAATCTATTGCAACTCCATCTTTGAGATTTGCGGTAAAATCAAAGTCAGTTAAACGATAACTCTGTCTTCCCCACATAATGGAACGCCCACCGACATGATATCCTCTCATCCAATCAAAACGATTGCTTTCATTGTAGGGATGTTCAATATCATTTACAAAAAAATGCTTGGTGGATTCTTTTGTTGAATAATTGGTCCTACTTTGTTTTTCTTGTTTTTTTAGGGTTTCCTGAGTGATTACATCACCTGTTTTGTAATCCCAAGGATCATCATTCATCGTAGGATAATCTTCCACATGTTTGACCATGCGTCCACGTTCCAAAACCAAAGTTTTCAATCCTTTTTCACATAGTTCTTTTGCTGCCCATCCACCACTAATTCCAGTTCCGACAACAATTGCATCGTAGTTTGTCTCCATTTAGATATTAATTTATTGTTTAGTTTGTTTTAATCTGAGTTCCTCAAATATATAGATATTTTAACTTGGGATCTTAAATATTTACTTAAATTTAAACCTTATTCTTTAGATAATGCGAAACCAAATGAAACAAAATATTTTTCTTTCTAAACTTGGCGTTTTTTTTGTTTTGATTTTCATTTTCACAAGCACAGTGTCCTGTAAGAATGATCAAAAAAATAATTCCCCCACTTCCAATCCCCTTTTTTTCAAACTTTCCTTAGCACAATGGTCATTCCATCGTACATTTCGTTCTGGAGAAACATCTCCTTATGAATTTGCGAAAATGGCACATGATCTAGGTTTTGAAGGTTTAGAATATGTCAATGCGCTCTACCCCGATGTAATGGAAAGTGAAGACAAAGCTGCCGCAATCAAAAATTTTATTGAAAAGAATAATGCTCTTGCCGCAGAACATAAAATGAAAAATGTATTAATCATGATCGATGCTGAAGGAGATTTATCTAGTTCTGATGAAGCAAAACGATTGCTTGCCATTGAAAATCACAAAGTGTGGATAGAAGCTGCCCATCAAATGAATTGTACGGCTGTACGATTAAACCTTTACGGAGAGAATGACCCACAAAAATGGGTTGAAAATTCAACAAAAAGCTTGGCTGTCTTAAGCGATTACGCTGCCCCACTTAACATCAACGTAATTGTTGAAAATCATGGCCGAATTACATCAAATGTTCCTCTTTTAATGGAGGTCATCAGAGGTACGCAAAAAAAGAATTGTGGAACGCTTCCTGATTTTGGGAATTTTTGTATTTCAGAAGTAGGCTACGGTTCAATCTTTAATGGAAGTTGTGATAATGCTTACGATCCCTACAAAGGAGTTGCTGAAATGATGACAAAGGCTTTTGGTGTGAGTGCGAAATCAAATGATTTTGATGAGGCTGGAAATGAAACTACACTGGACTTCACCGCACTTTTGCAAATCGTAAAAGACGCAGGTTACACAGGATATGTAGGTGTAGAATATGAAGGCAGTCGTCTTTCAGAAAAAGATGGAATCATCGCGACAAAAAATTTATTAAAATCGGTAGGTGCTAAATTATAAGCATGCATTATAAAACAAGGTTTCAACTCTCTTTTCTTTTCTTCTTAGAATTTTTTATTTGGGGAGCATGGTTTGTAACCATGGGTACTTTTCTATCACAAGAATTTGGTGCAAGTGGAGGGCAACTTGCAATGGCCTATGAAACGCAATCTATTGGTGCTATTATTGCACCTTTTATCATCGGATTAATTGCAGACCGCTATTTTGAAGCACAAAAAATTTTAGGCGTTTTACATCTTATTGGGGCAGGTCTTCTTTTTATCGCGGCTGGTGCTGACCGCTTTACCCTTTTTTATCCCTACATATTTATTTATATGCTTTTGTATATGCCAACCTTGGCTTTGGCAAATTCTGTAGCCTTTCATCAAATGGAAAATCCAGCCAAAGAATTTGCTCCCATTCGTGTATTGGGAAGTTTAGGGTGGATTATTGCGGGACTTACCATTGGATATTTTGCTTGGGAAGGTAAAGCCGTGTTACAATACACTTTTTATATGGCTGCATCGGCATCCCTTTTGATGGGTGTTTTTAGTTTTACTTTACCCAAAACACCTCCAAAGGCAGATCGACAACAAAAAATTACCTTACGAGAAATTCTGGGACTCGATGCTTTAGCCATGTTAAAAGATCGAGGTTTTCTGTTTTTCTTTATTGCTTCTATTTTGGTTTGCATTCCCCTTGCCTTTTACTATCAACATGCAAATCAATTTTTGAATGAACTGGGAATGAAAGCTGCCGCATCTAAAATGATTATGGGTCAAATCTCTGAGGTATTATTCCTCTTACTCCTCCCCCTTTTTCTAAAACGATATGGAGTAAAGAATGCACTAATTGTTGGTATTTTAGCCTGGGGGATACGGTACTTATTGTTTGCCTTTGGAAATGTTGGAGAACAAACTTGGATGTTACTCTTTGGAATTATTCTTCATGGGGTATGCTACGATTTCTTTTTTGTTTCTGGACAAATTTACACTGATTTTAAAGCTGGAGAAAAGTTTAAAAGTGCAGCACAAGGACTTATCACTCTGGCCACCTATGGCGTTGGAATGCTCATCGGATTCCGTTTTGCTGGATGGCTAACCGATCAATATGCAATTGAGGGAGGACATTTATGGAAAGAAATCTGGGTTCAACCCGCAATTTTTTCTTTTGTTGTCCTCATTCTATTTTTATTATTTTTTAAAAACGAAACCATTAAAATTAAATCAATATGAGTAAAATTAGACTTGGCGTTCTAGGAGGAGGAGGAGATTCTCTTATCGGAGTTTTACATCGCGTAGCCTCAAACATGTATGATCGCTATGAAATTACAGGTGGGGTGTTCAACCCTGTTTATGAAGAAAACATAAAATTCGCCAAACATATCGGCGTAAATACCGACCGAGTGTATCTTGATTTTGACACTTTCATTGAAGAAGAAATGAAAAAACCTGAGGCGGAACGTATCGAAGTGGTTTCCATTTTAACTCCTAATTTTTTGCATTTCCCAATGGCAAAAAAACTTTTAGAAAATGGCTTTAACGTCATTTGTGAAAAACCCATGACCACTTCTTATGCCGAAGCGAAAGAACTCCAGGACTTGCAAAAAAAGCACAATGCTATTTTTGCAGTAACCTATACTTACACAGGATACCCTATGGTGCGACACATGAAACATATGATCGCTGAAGGGGAATTGGGAGACATTCAAAAAGTAGATATCCAATATTATCAGGGATGGATTAATCCCGTTATTCATGATCCCGAAGTTCGTAAAACAGTATGGAGATTAGATCCCAAGAAAGCTGGAATAAGTTCTTGTATTGGTGACATTGGAACCCATGCTTTTCAAATGGTAGAATATCTTACTGGACAAGAGGTGAAGTCTATTCTTGCGGATTTAAATAATTTATACGAAGACAATACATTGGATATTGATGGAACCATTTTGGTTCGTTTTTCTGATACCTTTAAAGGAGTATTAAGAGCCAGTCAAATCGCTACTGGGGAAGAAAACAATTTATCTGTTGCCATCTATGGAACCAAAGGGGCCTACAAATGGGAACAAGAAAATCCAAATTTCCTTTACCACTTAAAAGATGATGAGCCAAGGCACGTTATAAAACCAGGAAATGCCTATGTCTCTGACGTAGCCGCTGATGGAACCAAATTGCCAGGCGGTCATCCAGAAGGAATTTTTGATGCAATGGGAAATATTTATAAAGGAGTTGCTAAGGCCCTGAGAGGAGAGACTGCTTTTAAAGGAGAATTCCCTACCATGCATGAAGGAGTTAGGGGAATGCTCTTCATTGAAAAAGTTGTTGAATCACATAAAAATGGAAACGTATGGCAAAGCATGGAGAACGAATGAAAACAGTCAAAGGACCCGGTATTTTTTTAGCACAATTTGTAGATAAGCAAGCTCCATTCAATAGTTTGGATGGCATCTGTAAATGGGCTTCAGACCTAGGATATAAAGGAATTCAAATTCCCACTTGGGAAACATTTCTCATTGATCTGGATAAAGCCGCAGAAAGTCAAACTTATTGTGATGAATTAAAAGGAAAAATTAATTCCTATGGATTAGAAATAACCGAACTTTCTACACACCTTCAAGGTCAATTGGTGGCTGTTCATTCGGCCTATGATTTAATGTTTGACAACTTTGCTCCAGAAGCGGTGAGAAAAAATCCAAAAGCAAGAACAGAATGGGCAATAGAAACCATGAAAAAAGCAGCAGTTGCTAGTAAACGTCTTGGATTAAAAACCCATGCTACCTTTTCGGGTGCCCTATTATGGCACACTTGGCATCCATGGCCTCAGCGTCCTGCTGGACTTGTCGAACTCGGTTTTTCTAAATTAGCCAAACGTTGGAAACCCATTTTGGATGTCTTTGATGACAATGGGGTAGATGTATGTTATGAAATTCATCCAGGAGAAGATTTACATGATGGGGTAACTTTTGAACGTTTCTTAGAAGCTACAGGAAATCATAAAAGAGTCAATATTTTATACGACCCTAGTCATTTTGTACTTCAGCAATTAGACTATATCGAATACATTGATCATTACCATGAATTTATTAAATCCTTTCATGTAAAAGATTCTGAATTCAAACCCAATGGTAAAAAAGGAGCTTTTGGCGGCTATGGAGATTGGATTGATCGTGCGGGTCGTTATCGCTCTCCTGGGGATGGGCAAATTGATTTTAAAACGATTTTTACTAAACTCACAGAATATGGCTGTGATGTTTGGGCAGTAATGGAATGGGAATGCTGTATCAAAAGCCCGGAACAGGGAGCAAGAGAAGGTGCACCCTTTATTCAAAGTCATATCATAGAGGCAACTCAAAAAACCTTTGATGACTTTGCAGGTGGATCTATAGACGACCAACATTTACGTAATATTCTAAACCTTTAACTTTAAAACTATATTGTAATGAGAAAAATATTTTTAATAGGGCTAGCGCTAGGGTTAATGAGCGGTAGTACCCCCTTAAAAGAAAAAAAAATCCCTGCTGACGATGCAAAATGGGAATCATTATTTGATGGCGAAACACTCAATGGTTGGCATCGCTTTAACAGTAAGGGAGTTAAACCCATTTGGAAGGCTGAAAATGGGATCCTGTCCTTAGATCCTAAACTTCGCCCCAAAGGGGACTACATACATGATATTGTTACCGACAAAACCTATAAAAGCTTTCAATTATCTATCGAATGGAATATTTCTGAAGGAGGAAATAGTGGGATCTTTTGGGGGGTTCAAGAAGGTGAGAGTCATGCCAAACCCTACACATCGGGTCCAGAAATTCAAATCATAGATAATGAGGGACATCCCGATGCAAAAGTAAGACCTAATTTCCATCAAGCAGGAGCGCTCTATGATATGGTACAACCTACAAAAGACGTAAGTAAGCCTGTTGGAGAATGGAATCATGTTCTCCTTACAATTGATCACAATAAAAACGAAGGAAGTGTTGAATTAAATGGAACCAAGATCGTTGAGTTTCCATTGCGAGGTGAAGAATGGGATTCCTTGGTTTTCAACTCTAAATTTAATGATGATTGTAACTATAAGTACTTTGGAAAAATGAAATCTGGAAAGATTGGATTACAAGATCATGGAAACGAAGTCTCATTTAGAAACATCAAAATTCGTGAACTTTAAGCTATAACATATGATCATGTCCATGACGGGTTTTGGGAAAACCGAAACCCAATGGGAAGATAAAAATCTCAGCATTGAGATTCGTTCCTTAAATAGTAAAAACACCGATATCAACCTACGAACCCCCTCGTATCTGAGAGAAATGGATACGGAGATTAGAAAACGTATTGCACAAAAATTGCATCGAGGGAAGATCGATTTAAACATCTATATTGAATTTAACGGTCAAAATGCACCCTCAACAATCAACACTGCAGTTGTAAAGTCTTATGTCAATCAACTTAAAGCATTAGGGAATGTTTCAGAAAATGAAATGATAGCCATAGCCATGCGATTGCCAGATACCCTTTCCTCAGAAAGAGAAACCTTACAAGAAATTGAAAAAAACACCCTTTTTGACTTATTAAATAAAGTCCTAGAGAATATTGAAAACTACAGAACTGATGAGGGTAATGCACTAGAAAAAGACTTTATAAAACGCATTGCTCTTATTGAAGACCTCCTTAGATCTGTGGTAAAAACTGATCCTGAACGAAATGAGAAAATTGAACAAAAACTCCGTTCTGCCTTGGAAGATTTAAAAATCGAATTGGATGCCAATCGCTTTGAACAGGAGTTGATTTTTTATCTTGAAAAGTTTGACATCACCGAGGAAAAAGTGCGTCTTAAAAATCATTTAGACTATTTTAAACAGGTCATGCAAAATGATTTTCCAAACGGAAAAAAATTAGGCTTTATCGCCCAAGAAATCGGAAGAGAAATCAATACCATTGGATCCAAAGCCAATCATTCTGAATTGCAAAAGATTGTTGTTCAAATGAAAGATGAATTGGAAAAAATAAAAGAACAACTCCTAAACGTCCTCTGATTTGAATTCCGGAAAACTCATCGTATTTTCTGCCCCCTCTGGAAGTGGTAAAACGACTTTGGTACGTCATTTATTAGCCCAAGATCTCCCCTTAGGATTTTCAATTTCTGCTACTTCAAGAAAACCCCGAGGAAAAGAAAAAGATGGAATCGATTATTACTTTATGAATGCCCTTGAATTTCAAAAAAAAATTGAAGAAAAGGCGTTCATAGAATATGAAGAAGTCTATCAAAACACCTTTTACGGAACCCTTACTTCCGAATTAGAACGGCTTTGGGCAGAAGGAAAACAAGTTTTATTTGATATTGATGTCGTAGGGGGTATTAACATCAAAAAAAAATACCCCCAAGAAACCCTTTCTGTTTTTGTAAAACCACCCTCCATTAAAGAACTTGAAAATCGCTTGAGAAAACGAGGAACAGATAGTGAAGATACCATCAAAGAACGTTTGGCAAAAGCAAAAACAGAAATGGAATATGCAACTCAATTTGATCATTGTCTAATCAATCAAGACTTAGAGACTGCCAAAAAAGAAGTTGTACAAGTGGTTTCTGACTTCTTAAATTCCTAAGGGATGCCTACCTTTACTCTGTGAATAAAATTGGCTTATATTTTGGAACCTTCAATCCGATTCATAAAGGACACCTGGCGTTAGGGAACTATTTTGCGGAGCATACAGACCTTGATCAAGTTTGGTTTGTAGTGAGCCCACAAAATCCCTTTAAAGTCAAGGATTCGTTATTAGAAGATCAACACCGATTAGAACTGGTTCGCCTTGCCCTAAAAGATCAGCCTAATTTAAATGTAAATGATGTTGAATTTTCACTTCCCAAACCCAGTTATACCATCCATACCCTAGAACATTTAGTTCAAATCCATCCCGATAAACAATTTGTCCTGTTGATGGGCGAGGACAACCTTGAACATTTTGATCAGTGGAAACAATCTCAGAGAATTGTAGAACTAGTTCAAGTTTATGTGTACCCCAGAAGTCATGAAGTTGATGTTCCTAAAACAAGCCCGACCCATAAAAGAATTCAGTTTGTCAAGGCACCTAAATTAGCGTATTCGTCTACAGAGATCAGAAAAATCTTAAAAGAAGGAAAAAGTGCAGCAGCCTTAATTCCCTCTGCCAGCTGGGTATATTTAAACAAGAAAGGGTTTTACAAATAAACCTCAGTCCCTTTTTAACACTTAAATTATGAAACCTGAACAAAGTTATCATGTAGTTGCTGTACTCTAAACAGGCTTGAGTTGGCTTCTTTTTTCTAAAAATAAATCCACACTGTTTTTTTGTAGGTATTACAGTTGGGCTAGAACTTGGACAGTTCTTATTTGTCTATCCAAAAAAGAAATGTAAAACTAAAAGATCTTATTTTTTTAATAAAACATCTTTCACCAACCTTTTTGTCAAACCTCCGCGACTCCATTGATCTAAGTTGGGAAATTCATTTTGAAGGGTTTCTTTTTGATTAGCTACTCGCCGAATAAATTCTATAATTCCTTTATGATTATCGGCTGCAATCATTTTAGTTTCTGATCCTTGGCTTATAAACTTTCCTGCCTCGGAATCGGGATCGCCTATGGAGAGTAAAGGAACTCCGGTGGCCATATATTCCAATAACTTCCCCGAGATCATTTGTGTTTGCGCTCCTTTAAAAATAAAATTCAATAATAAATGGGCGTTTTTCATCAACTGAACCGCTTCTTTATGAGAGAGGTAGCCTCTATTGATGACTTTGACATGCGGTAATGCCTTTTTAATTTCTGTGTAAATTTCAGTAGATATCTGACCTGCCAAGCTCAGTTGAATGGTATGCTGTTCTTGAAATTTTGCGATTGCCTTAATAACAGAATCGTATTCTTGATTATGTGTTAATAGACCTGTAAAAACAACATGGAAAATCCCTTTAGGAGGCATTCCCTTTACAGAGGCCATCAAATCGGCATCATAACCATTGGGAAGCGCAGTAAAAGTTTGTTTGGGTGCTATGGCTTTTAGCTGATCGTGGAGTCTTCCTCCTAAGGTAGTAAGTATTCCATCCGCTTTTTGTAAAACCAGTTTTTCTAGGGCTTGGTCTTTTGCAATCGATTTTTGAGTTCTATACAAGGAGGCGTTGTAGAAAAGATCTGCCCAGGGGTCACGAAAATCTGCCCACCATGAAATTGGATAGGTGTCTTTTAAGGCCAAGCCTACCAAATGAGTAGAGTGCGGAGGACCCGTTGTGATCAAATATGAAAAAGATTCCTCTTTTAAAAGTTTCTTTGCCGCTTTCAGTGCAAAAGGAATCCAGCCTTTTCGTGCATCGGGTATAAAATAGTTCCCCCGAATGTAAGCTGCTATTTTTTGAAACAGTGAT